>NZ_JADPPY010000012.1:0-111054 GCF_018340035.1 Cobetia sp. MC34 | reverse complement strand
GCACTTGATGATGAGTCAGTCGACTGCCTCTAAGCATCATCAAGCGGTGAGGAGCGTTGCTCGATCACCTGTTCCGTAAGGAGTGCGACGTATTCTAGCGAATCGCCCGGGATTGTCAATCGATGATCTTCGAAGCGGACTTCAAAAACCTCAAGCAAAACAACCACCTGCAAACCTCTTTCACCGCTGGTAACGCCATGCGTCCCCGGCAGCGGATGCGTACTTTACGCACGAACCACCGTGAGGGCAAGGGCTTTTTCAAGAGATTGTCATTCTCGGGACATACGGGTGACATCTCTGCTCTGCCTTTCTCTCCCCTCCTCATACTACTTCTCTTTTCTTCTTGTCCTCGTCGCGCCGTTGCTTGCTGACATCTTCCCCCGGCCAGAAACGCATTCGGCCCCGCCAGGAATGGCGGGGCCGAATATCGATCATCACATTGCTGACAGCTGACGCTTACTTGTTACCGCGCAGCTTGCGCCCCAGCGCCATGATCGGGCCACTGGCGACATAGCAACCGAACAGGCCCAGCAGCATCACGGACGGCTCCAGCGAGATGACCACGAAGGCCAGCACGATAGCGAGCAGCGCCACGAAGGGCACCGGCCCCTTGAGGTCGATTTCCTTGAAGCTGTAGTAGCGGATGTTCGACACCATCAGGATACCGGCAGCCGCGACCACGAAGACCATCAGCGACTTGAAGGCGAAGGTCTCGGCGTCGAAGTTGTGCATGGTCCATACGCAGCCGGCCACGAGTGCCGCCGCTGCCGGGCTCGGCAGACCGATGAACCACTTCTTGTCGGTGGAGCCGATCTGGACATTGAAGCGCGCCAGACGCAGCGCAGCGCCTGCCACGTAGACGAAGGCGGCGATCCAGCCGATCTTGCCGACATCCTGCAGAATCCAGCTGAAGGTGACCAACGCCGGCGCCACGCCGAAGGACAGCATGTCCGCGAGGCTGTCGTACTCGGCACCGAAAGCGCTCTGGGTGTTGGTCAGGCGCGCCACACGACCGTCCAGGCCGTCGAGCACCATCGAGACGAAGATGGCGATGGAGGCGTTGGCAAACTCCCCGTTCAGCGCACACACCACAGCGAAGAAGCCGGAGAACAGCGCGGAGGTGGTGAACAGGTTAGGCAGCAGATAGATGCCACGCCGACGAACGGGCTTGCCGTCCTCGATGGCTTCTTCCACGACCTCGCTGTCGTCGGTGAACTCCTCCACTACCTTGTCCAGCACTGAACTGCTGCGGCGTGTCTGTGCTTCGGGGGCTTCGTCTGCGCCGGGATGTCGATTTTCGTCAGTCATGGGATTCCTTGCATCATGCCTCGTCGTGGCAGGGTAACCACATTCTACACCTGCCAGTGAGCGCGAATAGTGGTGACACCCTAGCGGCCTCACCGTCGACTGTCACTTCCCTCTCCCATTCGATAGCGCTTATAGAGCAACAACGCAAGCGGGGCGCCCTCCTGATGGAGAGCGCCCCGCTCATTTCACGCCGGATCCAATAGCCAGGATCAGTTGCGTGACTTGTCGACCAGCTGGTTGGCAGTGATCCACGGCATCATGCCGCGCAGCTTCTCACCAGTCTGCTCGATCGGATGCTCGGCGTTCTGGCGACGACGGGCCGTCATGGACGGGTAGTTGGTGTTGCCTTCCTGGATGAACATCTTGGCGTATTCACCGCTCTGGATGCGCTTGAGTGCATTGCGCATGGCGACACGGGACTGCTCGTTGATGACTTCGGTGCCGGTCACGTACTCGCCATACTCCGCATTGTTGGAGATGGAGTAGTTCATGTTGGCGATGCCGCCTTCGTACATCAGGTCGACGATCAGCTTGAGCTCGTGCAGACACTCGAAGTAGGCCATTTCCGGTGCGTAGCCCG
This sequence comes from Cobetia sp. MC34, assembly GCF_018340035.1. NCBI lineage: Bacteria > Pseudomonadati > Pseudomonadota > Gammaproteobacteria > Oceanospirillales > Halomonadaceae > Cobetia > Cobetia sp. MC34. The sequence goes on along the minus strand of NZ_JADPPY010000012.1, from coordinate 109,166 downwards.
CTTCGGTCAGGGTCTCGAAGCCCATCTTGACCAGCTCGACCGCGCCACCACACAGGACAGCCTGCTCGCCGAACAGATCGGTTTCGGTCTCGTCCTTGAAGGTGGTCTCGATGATGCCGGTACGGCCGCCGCCGACGCCTGCCGCGTAGGACAGTGCGATGTCCTTGGCCTGGCCAGTCGCATCCTGGTGGATGGCGATCAGGTCCGGGATACCGCCGCCCTTCACGAACTCGGAACGCACGGTGTGACCCGGTGCCTTCGGCGCGATCATGATGACGTCGAGGTCAGCACGCGGCACGACCTGGTTGTAGTGGACGTTGAAGCCGTGAGCGAAGGCCAGGGTCGCGCCCTGCTTCAGGTTCGGTTCCACCTGGTTCTCGTAGATGGCCTTCTGGTTCTCGTCCGGCGCCAGGATCATGACCAGGTCGGCAGCCTTGACCGCTTCCTCGACTTCAGCAACCTTCAGACCAGCCGCTTCGGCCTTGGCCCAGCTGGAGGAAGAGCGACGCAGGGCTACGGTGACGTCGACGCCGGATTCCTTCAGGTTGTTCGCGTGGGCGTGGCCCTGGGAACCGTAACCGAGGATGACCACTTTCTTGCCCTGGATGAGGGAGAGCTCACAATCCTTGTCGTAATAGAGTTTCATCGTCATTGCTCCTGGCGGCTCACCCCGTCAGCGGGATGGCGTGAGATCTTGAAAGAGTGTCTGTTGTTCTTGCGACCCTTCCCGCAAGGGAAAGGCGTATGACAGTGTCCAGCGCCGACGGCCATCTGTCTCGGCCGCTCTGCGTCCTGGGGAGGTCGTGCGCCTTGGATCAAGGTCTGCCGTCCTCCTCCTGCGCGGCGATGAGTCCACCTTACCTGCACCTCGACATTGCGTAAAATGCTATATTTGCACCATCATATGCCATATTGCGCAACACAAGGCATTTCCCTCTACAGCACTCACCGACAGCGGACTCCGGCATGGACAATCGTCAACTCAAGCAATTCCTGACCCTCGCCGAAACGCTGCATTTCGGGCGCGCCAGCACAGCCTGCCACCTGAGCGCCTCTGCCCTGTCACGTGCCATCCGGGCCATGGAGGAAGAGCTGGGCGTCAGCCTATTCGAGCGCGACAACCGCAGCGTCGCGCTGACACCGGCGGGTGAACGCTTCCGTCGTCATGCTCGCGAACTTCTGAGTCAATGGGATGACATTCGCCAGTCACTGCTGGAAGACAGCGATGAACTGCGCGGCGAGCTCTCCCTGTATTGCTCGGTGACCGCCAGCTACAGCTTTCTCTACGAGATTCTGGCCACCTTCCGTGCCCGTCATCCGCATGTAGAGCTCAAGCTGCATACCGGCGACCCCGCCGTGGCCTTGGAGCGCGTCCTGATGGGGCACGAGGACCTGGCGATCGCCGCGCGCCCCGACGTGCTGCCTTCCCGACTCGCCTTCACCGACTTCGCCGAGTCGCCACTGCGCTTCATTGCCCCGCGTCGTGATGGCCCCGGCCAGCAACTGGAAGGCATCGGCGAGGCGGACGATTCGGCGGCGGGCGACGACCACATCGACTGGACGCGCGTGCCGATGATCCTGTCGGAGACCGGCCTGGCGCGCGAGCGCTTCGATGCCTGGTGCCATACACGCGGCATCAAGCCTCGCCTGTATGCCCAGGTCGCCGGCAACGAGGCCATCGTCAGCATGGTCGGGCTGGGCTTCGGGATCGGCGTGGTGCCGCAGATCGTGCTCGACAATTCGCCGCTGGCCGACCAGGTGCGCATCCTTGATGTCGATCCGCCGCTGACCCCCTACAAGGTCGGCCTGTGCGTACAGGAAAAACGCCTGCGTCACCCGCTGGTGCGCGCATTGTGGGAGCAACTGCCCGGCTCGCCGCAGCGCCCCGCTGACTGATACCTGACAGCGAGCCAACGAAAACGGCGCCCCGAGGGGCGCCGTTCTTGTCTTGCGATTCCACCACCACCGTCTTACAGGCTCAATACCTTCTCACCGCGGGCAATGCCGGAGACACCGGTACGTGCCACTTCCAGCACACCCACCGGCTGCATCGCCGCCAGGAAGGCATCCAGCTTGCCACCGTCGCCGGTGATCTGGATGGTGTAGAGGCTCGGCGTGATGTCGACGATCTGGGCACGGAAGATGTCCGCCGTGCGCTTGATCTCGTCACGCTGGGCGCCCAGCGCCTTGACCTTGACCAGCATCAGCTCGCGCTCGATGTGGCTGCCCTCGGTGAGATCCACCAGCTTGACCACATCCACCAGCTTGTTGAGGTGTTTGGTGATCTGCTCGATGACGCGATCTTCACCGACCGTGGTGACGGTCAGACGGGACAGGGTCGCGTCTTCGGTCGGGGCCACGTTGAGGGTCTCGATGTTGAAGTTGCGCTGTGAAAACAGGCCGACGACCCGTGACAGCGCGCCCGGTTCGTTTTCCATCAGAATGGAGATGATATGGCGCATCAGGTCCGCTCCGTCTTCGTAAGCAGCATGTCACGCATGGAGCCGAGAGGCACCTGCATCGGGTAGACGTGTTCACGCGGGTCGACATAGATGTCGAGGAACACCAGCTCGTCCTTGTTGCGGAAGGCTTCTTCCAGCGCAGGCTCGAGCTCCTCCACCGTGTGCACCTTGATGGCACGGAAGCCATAGGCACCCGCCAGCTGCACGAAGTCAGGCAGCGACTCCATATAGGAATGCGAGTGACGGGACTTGTAGTTCAGGTCCTGCCACTGACGCACCATGCCCAGCGACTGGTTGTTGAGGTTGATGATCTTGACCCCGATCCCGTACTGCTTACAGGTCGAGAACTCCTGCATCATCATCTGGAAGCTGCCTTCACCGGTGAACAGCACCACATCGTCTTCCGGGTAGGACATCTTGATGCCCATGGCCGCCGGGAACCCGAAGCCCATGGTGCCCAGACCACCGGAGGTGATCCAGCGGTTGGGGCGCTGGAACTTGTAGTACTGGGCGGCGAACATCTGGTGCTGACCGACATCGGTGGCAACGAAGGCTTCACCCCGCGTCGCACGGTGCACGGCTTCCACCACCTGTTGCGGCTTGAGCGGCTCACCCGGGGCGGACGGCTCATACAGCTTGCCTTCACGCTCGGCACGCCAGCCATCGATCTGGGACCACCAGGCCTCCAGTGCATCAGGATTGGCCAGCTCGCGACCCTGCACGAGGCTGATCATCTCGTTGATCACGGCATCGGCCGGACCGACGATCGGCACATCGGCGCGCACGGTCTTGGAGACCGAGCTCGGGTCGATGTCGACGTGGATGATCTTGGCCGTCGGGCAGAACTTCGAGGTGTTGTTGGTCACGCGGTCATCGAAGCGCGCACCGATACAGATGATCAGATCGGTGTGGTGCATGGCATTGTTCGACTCGTAGGAGCCGTGCATGCCGGGCCAGCCCAGACACTGCCGATCGCCCTGCGGGTAGGCACCGATGCCCATCAGCGAGGTGGTGATCGGGAAGTTGAGGCGGCGCACCAGGTCAGTCAGCGCTTCGCTGGCACGCCCGGACACCACACCACCGCCGGTGAAGAACAGCGGGCGACGTGCCTTGAGCATCAGCTCGACGGCTTTCTTGATCTGGCCGCTGTGGCCACGGGTGACCGGGCTGTAGGAGCGCATGCGTACCTTCTTGGGGTAGCTGTACTCATAGCGTTCGGTCGGGGCGGTCATGTCCTTCGGGATATCGATGACGACCGGCCCCGGGCGACCACTGGAGGCCAGATAGAAGGCCTTCTTGATCACCTCGGGAATCTCGCTCGGGTGCTTGATCGAGAAGCTGTGCTTCACGATCGGGCGAGTCACACCGACGATGTCGGTTTCCTGGAAGGCGTCTTCACCGATCAGGTGGCTGGCGACCTGACCACACAGCACGACCATGGGGATCGAGTCCATGTAGGCCGTGGCGATGCCGGTGACGGCATTGGTCGCGCCCGGGCCTGAGGTGACCAGCACCACACCCGGCTTGCCGGAGGCGCGCGCGTAACCATCGGCGGCGTGGGTCGCGGCCTGCTCGTGACGGACCAGAATGTGCTGGACCTTGTCCTGGCGGAACAGGGCGTCATAGATATGCAGCGCCGCTCCACCGGGATAGCCGTAAATATATTCCACGCCCTCGTCATGCAGGGCGCGGGCGATCATGTCAGCGCCGGAAAGCAATTCCACTTGGTTATTCTCCCCTGGAGGTCTCGAGTGCGTCCGGCGGCAATGCGCAAGCCGGATCGAGTGCGACCTGAATGTCGCTACCGCAGAAATTGCGGCACCTGATGCCAAACCCTGGCGTCTGCGGCCCGGTTAGGGCCTGCACTCTTGTCGCATCGGTTGGATGCGGTCGGGGCTGATGGCCGGTCGGTACGGTTGGCGTACCCGGACCGGCGTATCCTTTGACAGGCGGACAGCGACTCAGCGTCTGTCCTTCACGCGGCGCTTCGAGGGTCGCCCGAATGGCCGCGCCCGCAATCAGGAATGGTCAAGAGTCCAACAGCCGCAAGGGGCTGTCAACTCAACCTTACGCCAGTGTGCGCCGCCTGCGCCAAATGCCACACCGATAACAACGAATCCGGCCATAAGCGTGCGTAAAACCTCACCAATGGCGATAAATTCGCAATTTTCTGCTTCGTGAATTTCAGCATGCCTCACGCCGGGTTGTCTTTTTGCGCCCGGGCGGCAGACACAAGAACGCCCCACCGCAAGCGGAAGGGCGTGCTTCCGTCACGGTGGGGCGTCACTCACGGGCGCGCGAATCAGCGCGTGAAGGTCAACTCCCCGCCCTCTTCGCCGACATGGATGACGTCACCGGGCACGAAGTCACCGCCCAGCAGGGCCTGGGCCAGCGGGTTCTCGATGCGGCTCTGGATGGCGCGCTTGAGCGGGCGAGCGCCATAGACCGGATCGAAGCCGGCCTTGGCCAGCAACGCCATCGCCGGGTCGGTGATCTCGAAGCCGAGATCACGCTCGGCCAGACGCGCCTTGAGACGCTCAAGCTGGATGCCCGCGATGGAGGCGATCTGCGCCTGTCCCAGCGCGTGGAACACGACCACTTCATCGATGCGGTTGATCAGCTCCGGGCGGAAGTGATTGCCGACGACTTCCATCACCGCCGTCTTCATGTCGTCGTACTGGAAGGCCGCCTTGCGCTCGGCACGCTCGTCGGCGCTTTCCGTACTGCTCTCGTCTTCCGCCAGCTCGCCATTGAGGCCGCTCATGCGCTGGATCATTTCCGAGCCCAGGTTGGAGGTCATCACGATCACGGTGTTGCGGAAATCGACGGTACGCCCCTGACCATCGGTCAGGCGGCCATCTTCCAGCACCTGCAGCAGGATGTTGAAGACATCCTGATGCGCCTTCTCGACCTCATCAAGCAACAGCACGGAGTACGGCTTGCGGCGCACGGCCTCGGTCAGATAGCCGCCCTCTTCATAGCCGACATAGCCGGGAGGCGCGCCGATCAAGCGAGCCACGGAATGCTTCTCCATGAACTCGGACATGTCGATGCGCACCATCGCCTCTTCGGTGTCGAACAGGAAGTTGGCCAGTGACTTGCAGAGCTCCGTCTTGCCGACACCGGTCGGGCCGAGGAACAGGAAGGAGCCGTTGGGACGATTCGGATCGGACAGCCCAGCGCGTGAACGACGCACTGCATTGGATACCGCGATCACCGCCTCGTCCTGGCCGATCACCTTCTCGTGCAGCGCCTCTTCCATGCGCAGCAACTTGTCACGCTCGCCTTCGAGCATCTTGGCAACCGGAATGCCGGTCCAGCGCGAGACGACCTCGGCAATCTCCTCCTCGGTGACATTGGAGCGCAGCAGCACGTGGGCGGAGGTATCCGCCTCGCCGTCGCCGGCTTCGCTGATCTGCTTCTCGAGCCCCGGAATCACGCCGTACTGCAGTTCCGACATGCGGCTGAGATCACCGGCGCGACGCGCCTGCTCCAGATCGATACGCGCCTGCTCCAGCTCGGCCTTGAACTGGGCCGCGCCCTGAATGCTGGACTTCTCGGCCTTCCAGACCTCATCGAGGTCGGCGTATTCCCGCTCCAGCTCCGAGATCTGGTCCTCAAGCGCGCCGAGACGCTTGAGCGCCGCCTCGTCGGTTTCCTTCTTGAGCGCTTCACGCTCCATCTTGAGCTGGATCAGGCGGCGGTCGAGACGGTCCATCTCCTCCGGCTTGGAATCCAGCTCCATGCGGATACGTGACGCGGCCTCATCGATCAGGTCGATCGCCTTGTCCGGCAGCTGGCGGTCCGTGATGTAGCGCGAGGACAGCCGTGCGGCGGCGATGATGGCGCTGTCGGTGATGTCGACCCCGTGGTGCACCTCGTAGCGCTCCTTCAGGCCACGCAGGATGGCGATGGTGTCTTCCTCGCTGGGCTGGTCGACCTGCACCTTCTGGAAGCGGCGCTCGAGTGCGGCGTCCTTCTCGATGTACTGACGATACTCGTCAAGCGTGGTGGCACCGACACAGTGCAGCTCGCCACGCGCCAGCGCCGGCTTGAGCATGTTACCGGCATCCATCGCGCCTTCGGCCTTGCCCGCGCCGACCATGGTGTGCAGCTCGTCGATGAACAGGATGACCTGGCCTTCTTCCTGCGCCAGCTCCTTCAGCACCGACTTGAGGCGCTCCTCGAATTCGCCGCGGAACTTGGCCCCCGCCAGCAGCGAGCCCATGTCGAGGGACAGCACGCGCTTGTTCTTGAGGCCTTCCGGCACCTCGCCATTGACGATACGGCTGGCCAACCCCTCGACGATGGCGGTCTTGCCGACGCCGGGCTCACCGATCAGCACCGGGTTGTTCTTGGTGCGACGCTGCAGCACCTGGATCGTGCGGCGAATTTCCTCGTCACGCCCGATCACCGGGTCGAGCTTGCCATCCCGCGCGCGCTCGGTCAGATCCAGGGTGTACTTGTTGAGCGCTTCGCGATTGTTCTCGGCATCGGCATCGCCCACGGCTTCGCCACCGCGCAGCGCATCGATGGCGGACGTCAGGGCGGGCTTCTTGATGCCCGAGGAGGTGAACAGCTTGCCGAGATCACCGCCCAGCTCCAGCGCGGCCAGCAGCGCGAGCTCGGAGGCGATGTATTGATCGCCGCGTTTCTGCGCTTCGCGATCGGCCAGATTCAGAAGCTTGCCGAGGGCCTGCGAGGGCGCGACATTGCCGTCGAACTGGGACACGGTGGGCAGATCATCCAGCTGGCGCTTGAGGCCACTCATCAGGCTGGTGGCATCGCCGCCCGCCTTGTTGACCAGTGCCTTGAGCCCGCCATCGCGGTCTTCCAGCAGTGCCAGCAGCAGATGCTGCGGGTGAATTTCATTGTGGCCTCGCCCGACGGCGAGCGACTGGGCATCCGCCAGAGCGTTCTGCAGCTTGCTGGTGAGTTTGTCGATGCGCATGGTGCCTTCTCCTGAGAGTCATGGCGGTACTCCTTTTCTCAGGAGCTTCGCCTGTAACATTTCGTATCTGACTCTCAAGATGGGGGCTGGCGCACGGCTTTCAAGGCAGGATTCGCCGCGCTGCAGCATGTTGTGGCATTTGCCTGATCCAGGTCAGATTCCCGCCACCACGACGACCCGCCGCCCTCGCCGGCCATCATCTTTGCCACACACAGAAACGCCCCGCCAACCTGAGACATCAGGTCAACGGGGCGTTTGTGGGTACTGCATGTCGAGCTGGCGGAATGCGCTGATCCAAGTCCCGATCAGAGATTCCTGATCAGCGCCTCAGCGCAGCCAGATGACCGTGGCGAGGCGTCCGGTCACGCCATCATCACGCCGATGGGAATAGAAGCGGGATTCAGAGGCGGTACAGAAGTGGCCGCCACTGACATGACCGACTCCGGCACGCTCGAGACGCAGGCGTGCCAGCTTGTAGAGATCACCCATGTAGTGCCCGAGCCGGTAGGGGCTGGCCTCGAAGGCGTCATCGGCCTCGGGCAGATCCGCGATGAAGGCATCACGCACCTCGGGGCCGACCTCGAACTGTGCATTGGAGATCGCCGGGCCCAGCCAGGCCATCAGCTCGCCGGGGTCATCACCGAGACGCTCGATGGTGGCTTCCAGCACGCCTTCGACCAGCCCGCGCCAACCCGCGTGCGCCACACCGACGCGCGTGCCCTGCCGATCACAGAACAGCACCGGCAGGCAGTCCGCCGTCATCACCACACAGGCCTGCCCGGTGCCGGTACTGATGCAGGCATCCGCCCGTGGCGGCGCATCCGGCCGGTCTTCGGCGTGGCAGACATCGAAGGCATCCACCACCTGAGTGCCGTGTACCTGATCCAGCCACGCCAGCGGACGCCCATCATCGACCTCCGCCGCGAGCAGCTCGCGCACCTGCGCCACCATCGCCGGGTCATCGCCGACATGCAGCGCCGGATTGAAGCCGGCATACGGCCCCTGGCTGGGGCCGCTCTCACGCGTGGTCACGAAGGCCTGCACCGGGCTCGGCGCGGGCCAGTCCGGCAGTATCAGGGTCGGGCGTAGACTCTCGTCGTGCATAACCTCTCCTTGTGCGGCGTGTCGCGCGAGCCTGCCGCCTCAGCGAGCGATGTCTTCCTTGAGATAGTCGATCAACACCAGCATGTCGCCCGGCATCTCGGCGCGGAATTCGACTTCCTTGCCCGTGATCGGGTGGATGAAGGCGAGACGACGGGCATGCAGTGCCTGGCGCGGGAACTGACGCAGCAGCTCCTTGAGCGGGTCACTGGCCCCCGGCGGCAGCTTCAGACGCCCGCCGTAGACCGGATCTCCGACCAGCGGATAGCGCTGGTGCGCCATGTGCACGCGAATCTGGTGGGTACGCCCGGTTTCCAGCTTGCAGCGGATATGGGTGTGACCCCGGAAACGCTCCACCACGCGGAAGTGGGTGACCGCCGGCTTGCCACTGTGAGTGACGGCCTGACGCTTGCGGTCCTTGGGGTGACGCCCGATGGGCGCATCCACGGTGGCACCGGAGGTCAGCACGCCCGTGACGACGGCATCGTACTCGCGCGACACGGTACGGGCCTGCAGCTGCTCGACCAGGTCCGCCTGGGCGGTCAATGACTTGGCCACCACCATCAGGCCGCTGGTGTCCTTGTCGAGACGGTGCACGATGCCGGCACGCGGCATCATGGAATTGCCCGGACAATGATGCAGGATGGCGTTGAGCAGCGTGCCATCGTGGTTACCCGCGCCCGGGTGCACGACCATGCCGTGCTCCTTGTTGATGACCAGCACGTCGTCGTCTTCATAGACGATCTCGAGCTCGATATCTTCCGGCTCGTGGCTGACTTCCTCTTCCAGCTCGGCGGTCAGGGCCAGACGTTCACCGCCATAGACCTTCTCGCGGGGTTTGACGGCGGCACCGTCGAGGGTCAGCGCACCGGTCTTGATCCAGTGCTTGAGACGCTCGCGGGAATAGTCGGAGAAGATCTCGGCGCAGGCCTGATCAAGGCGCATGCCAATCATCGCCTCCGGGATCCGCTCTTCGCGGTTGATGGTGTCTGCCATATTGCTCTCTGAGGCCGTTTCGCACGAAAGGGCCTTTGCTTTATAGTGAGTGCGGATCGGCGGATTCTAGCATGCCCGCCATGGATTGCCCGAGATGAGGAAACCGATGCGCGCCCTTCCCTTGACTGCCCTCGCCCTGGCCAGCACCTTGCTGGCTGGCTGTGCGTCCAACGAGCCGGCACCGGATCTTCAGGAGCAGGACCTGTATCGTCAGGCCCAGGTTTCCCTGGATACCAGCCGCTTCAACTCCGCTGTGCAACAACTTGAAGCCCTGGATACTCGCTTCCCGTTCGGCAGCTACGCCGAACAGTCGCAGCTGGAGCTGATCTACGCCTATTACCAGGTCGACAACTGGGAGGCGGCACGCGCCGCGGCCAGCCGTTTCATTCGCCTGCACCCCGATCACCCGCAGGTCGATTATGCCTACTACATGCGTGGACTGGCAGCGTACAGCGCGGGTCGTTTCAGCCTGGAATCCCTCGATCTGATCGATATTTCCAAGCGTGACCTGGGCGCGACACGCGATGCCTATGTCGACTTCGGTGAGCTGGTACGTCGCTTCCCCAACAGCACCTACGCGGCAGATTCCCGTCAGCGCATCATCTATCTGCGCAACGTACTGGCGCGCGGCGAGCTGCAGACAGCCGATTTCTACCTGCGCAAGCAGGCCTATCTGGCTGCCGTGAAGCGGGGTGAGTGGGTCATTGAGCACTACCCTAACACTCCTGCCACCCGCGATGCGCTGGCCGTGATGGTCGAGGGCTATCTGGGCCTCGGTCTGCGTGACCGTGCCAGCGAAACGCTCAAGGTGCTGATCCAGAATGATCCGGACAACGAACGTCTGGATGGTCGTACCTTCGAGCCGCGTTACGTGAAGGCTGACGACCTGACGGTCTGACGGTCTGACGGTCTGACGACCGGCAGGCGTCACCATCGAAAAGCCCGTGATCATCGATCACGGGCTTTTTCGTGCTGCCAGCATGGCCAGAATCGTCGGATTCAGGCGCTTTCAGCGTCTTGCGCAAAGAATCCGCAATCCGTCATTCGCCGGCCACCCAGCCATTGACGATCGGGTAGCGACGATCCCGCCCGAAGCCGCGCGGCGTGACGCGCACGCCTACCGGTGCCTGACGACGCTTATACTCGGTACGGTCGACCAGACGCACCACGCGATAGACATCCTCTTCCTCGAAGCCTGAGCGGATGATCGCCTCGGCGCTCATGTCACCCTCGATATAGTGGGTGAGAATCGCATCCAGGGTGTCGTAGTCCGGCAGCGAATCGCTGTCGAGCTGGTCTTCGGCGAGCTCGGCGGACGGCGGGCGCGTGATGACGCGCTCCGGAATCGCCGGACCCATGGTGTTGCGCCAGTTGGCGAGACGGAACACCCAGCTCTTGTAGACATCCTTGAGCGCGTTGTAGCCGCCGACCATGTCGCCGTAGAGCGTGGCGTAACCCACCGCCATCTCGCTCTTGTTGCCGGTGGTCAGCACCATCAGGCCCTTCTTGTTGGAGATGGCCATCAGCAGCACGCCACGGCACCGCGACTGCAGGTTCTCCTCGGTGGTGTCGCGCTCGCTGCCGGCGAAGCTCTCCGCCAGGGTCCCGGTGAAGGCCTCGACCATCGGCGCGATGGGCATCACCTCGTAATTCACGCCGAGCAGCCTGGCCTGCTCGGCGGCGTCTTCCTTGGAGATGTCCGCGGTGTAGTGATACGGCATCATCACGGCGTGCACGCGGTCCGCGCCCAGCGCATCGACGGCGATGGCCAGCGACAGGCCGGAATCGATGCCCCCGGAAAGCCCCAGCACCACACCCTTGAAGCCGCTCTTGTTGACGTAGTCGCGCAGCCCGGTGACCAACGCACAGTAGAGTGACTCCTCCGGCGACAGCAGCTCGGCGATCTCGCCACTCTGCGGCACCCAGTTGCCACCCTCTGCCTTGAGGAACTGCACCGGCATCAGGCCGACATCCCACCACGGCGCCTGCACGCAGGTCTTACCGTCGGCATCGATGGCGGCAGAGCCCCCGTCGAAGACCAGCTCATCCTGACCGCCGATCTGATTGACGTAGACCAGCGGGCAATTGACCTCGGCTGCCCGCTCGGCGAACAGCTGATTGCGCTCGGCCGGCTTCTCCAAGTGATAGGGCGAGGCGTTGAGGCTGACGAGAATCTCGGCACCGGCATCGCGCGCCTGACGGATCGGCGCGCCGTCCCACAGGTCTTCGCAGATGACGATGCCCAGGCGGGCACCACGGCACTCGACCACACACGGCTCGCTGCCCGGCGTGAAATAGCGCTGCTCATCGAAGACCTGATAGTTGGGCAAGGCCTGCTTGGCATACTCGGCGATCCACTCACCATCCTTGAGCACGCCGGCCAGGTTGTAGCGCTTGCCGTCACGCATGCCGGGGTAGCCGACGATGACCATCACGCCCGGCGCGACCTTCTTCGCCATCTGGGCGCGCGCCTCCTCAAGGCGGGATTCCATGGACTCGCGCAGCAGCAGGTCTTCCGGCGGGTAGCCGGTCAGACACAACTCGGGCAGCACTACGACATCGGCCTTGTGCTCAAGACTCGCTTCACGCACCGATTCGATGGCACGCGCAGTGTTGCCGGGAATATCACCGACCAGCGGGTCGAGCTGGGCCATCACCAGAGTCAGATCTTGCATGCGGTAAGGATCTCTCGATTGGCGGTTCGATAAGGGGCCAGTACACTGTGGCCAGACATCTGGCTCAGATCACTGAGCCGTGCACCGGCCCACCTGTCATCATGTTGGCCGCCATTGTCCCGCAAGGTCGCGCCGCTGGCAAAAGCCACGCGCGCCGCCTCATCTGGGAGTCATATAGGAATGAGCCTGTTGATCATCCGTCTGCTGGTTTTCGTCGCCCTGTTCTGGGCCGGCCTGCGCCTTTACCGCATGTATCGCCAATGGAAGCTGAGCCAGGACGACTACGGCAACGACAGCCCCGCCGAACGCGAGGCGCAGAACATGGTGCGCTGCGCCTACTGCGACCTGCATCTGCCGGAAAATGACGCCATCCGCCATGAGGCGCTGCACTTCTGCTGCCAGGAACACCAGCAACACTTCCTCGACGAAGGGCCGCGCAAATGATTCGCCACCGAGACGAGATGCTCGATGGCGAAAGACGGCAACCAATCCCTCAGGCCCAGCGGGTCTCACCGGCATCTGACGACGCATCCAGCGCAGCGATCTCGGCCAGCAGGGTCTCGGGCTGGTAGGGCGCGGGGTCGATGATCGGCGTGCGCCCGAGCAGTTGATCCGCCAGCAGCCGGGTCGAGGCCGGCGCCAGTACCAGTCCATTGCGGTAATGGCCGGCATTGACGTGCAGGTGGCGGCGTTCAGGCACGGCACCGATGAAGGGCGTACCGGTCGGCGAACCGGGGCGCAGTCCCGCCCAGTGGTGCTCGACCTCACACTCCGCCAGCGCGGGAATGATCTCGCAGGCGCTCTTGATCAGTGACTCGCGCGCCTCGGCGGTGGTCGCCTTGTCGAAGCCGACCTCCTCCAGCGTCGAGCCAGCCACGATGCGGCCATCGCCCCGCGGTATCACGTAGCGACCATTCTTGAGCACCACGCGCTCCACCAGCCCCTTGGGTGCCTTGAACAGCACCATCTGGCCGCGTACCGGCCGCACCGGCAGCGCAAGCCCCGCCTCACTCAGAATCTCTCGACTCCAGGCACCACCGCAGACCACGACCTGGCCGGCAGACAGCACCGAATTGGCGGTCTGTACGCCAATGGCGGTGTCGTCCTGCAGCAGAATGCCCTGCACCGCGACATTCTCCAGCAGCCGCACGCGCGGATGAGCGTCGAGCGCGGCACGCAGTGACTTGCCCAGACGCGGATTGCGGATGCTGCCCAGCGTCGGCATCCACAATGCCGACTCGCAGCCGGGCGCGACCGCCGGTGCCTTGTCATAGACGAAGTCGGCGTCCACGCGCGTCAGCGACTTGGCATATTCCCGGGACCAGGCCAGTGCCTGCTCGGCGTCCTCGACATTCAGGTACAGCAGGCCCTGCTGGCGATATTCGGGGTCGATGCCGGTGGTCTCGATCAGGCGCTCGGCCAAGGTGGGGTAGAAGCCTTCCGACCAGGCAGACAGGCGCGAGATCGGCGCGCTATAACGCCACGGATACAACGGCGAGACGATACCGCCACCCGCCCATGACGCCTCACGCCCACACTGGCCTCGCTCGACCAGCGTGACCTCGGCACCGCCATCCGCCAGCTCCAGCGCGGTCAGCATGCCGATCACGCCACCGCCTACCACCACAAAGTCATTCACGCCTGTTCGCTCCTGCCATCAGCCCGGGAAAGGGATCAAGAATACGCCGCCCGCAAGGCGGTGCAAGCGAGCCGCGTGCAATCCAGCATTGCGCAGAGCCTCCAGCATTGAGCAGAGCCGAGCGCTTCACGGCTACCAGCAATCGCCATCGCCTTCAGCCGTCCGGCGCCCGGTACTACTCAAGCTCAAGGACTTGCACTCAGTATCGCGAGCCTGAACACCTGTCGCCGTCGCCTTGACAGTAAAAGCAGTTGCATTGCCATCAAGACTCAATGTGTAAAAGCCATCAGGCGACGTGGTCGCACGCCCCAAACCGTCATCATCACAGCTCGAGCCACCCCCGATACTGGATGAGTATTCACCACAGCGCGCCATGTAGCGCTCCTGCGCCTGTGCCAGCGACACCAGCGCGACATGAGCGTCCTCGCGGTGGGTACGCAGAACATGATTCTGGTAACTGGGATACGCGATGGCAGCCAGAATGCCGACGATGGCAACCACTATCATCAACTCGATCAGACTGAAGCCCCGCCCTCTTCGATAAGCGCTTGACTGACTGTCTATACGCTCATTGGCAATGGCTTGTTCAATCATGGGCATGTCCTGTCGTGAAACAGCCACCGCGGCAAGTTGCGGTGGCTGACATAAGAAGTAAAAGTACACGCTTTACCGAAAGCTTCAGCGCAGCTGGTACCAGGAGACACGGCCAGATGTCGCAGACGTCTGCACATTGAGCTCGAACGGAGTAACCGTGCCAGGGTCGCTGCCACTGGCCCCTGTAGCGACAAAGACATGATTGCCAATACTGGCCAGGCCACTAGGCTCACCAGAGAGTTTGATGCTGACCAGGATATTGCCAACCTCAGGACCAGCTTCATTTACTGTTCCAATAAGATCTCCATCATCGAAGCTACTGTCTCCATTGAGATCGAAAATCGGGACATAGCTTGAGTTGCCGCTATCGTAAGACGGCAAACCAGTCTGTACGTCGACCGCTATCAACCAGCCACTACTATTGGCTTCACAGAAGTTACTGCCGCCGCCGTCAGTGCGTGTTGAGACGACCAGCAGATTGCCCAGCAAACTGGCAGGCTGGACGACCTCCTCGCCAGCATCAACGAGATCCAGATACCAGCCGAAGCGTGACTCCTTGTCACTGGCTAAAGGCTGCTGGCCGTAATCAAAAAGCTGGCCATCCAGCGTGCGCCCGACAATCTCTCCCTCAGCATGCTCCACACCAGTAAACTCACGCTGCTCAAGCTGCTCACGCCCCAGGCCGAGATGCTGGCCGTCATCGAGCACGGTATACAGACTTTGCTGGCTGGCCACGTCATCATCAATCGGCGTATAGAGCTGTTCACCCGTGCCGAATGACACAAGGAGATTGGGCTCTTCCATGGTATTCGTCGCACCAGAGAGGCGGCTCAATGTCGGCTTGACCGTGATCGGCTGAACACTCCCGCTGGCGCAGCCTTCACTACTATCCGAGTCACAGGTGGCAGTGAAAAGCAGACTGGACTTCCACTCCGCTGGGTCCCTCTCACTAAGGTCAAACTTCCACATTCTCCCCTGCATATCACCGCCGTAAGCAAAATCGATCGTGCCGTTGCCATCAAGGTCAGCGACCTGAAGGCTGGTGAGTTCTCCTGCATCACTCCCGCCGACAAGCTTGGCTATCGCGGTACCAGACGTCAGCTCACGCAGAAACAGAGTGACAGAAGCCTTGTCGTTCTCCGGTTTGAGTCCATTGGGGATCAGCAAGGCCTGCTGGCCATTGTTGAGTTGACCAACATGAACACTGCCATAGACATAGCCGATATCCTTATCCTTGAGGCCATTGCGGTTATTGGCGACCCCAAACTCCCAACCTGCCAGTCCAGCAGCCGAAACCTCATTGCCTTTGACGGCATCCGAGACATTGAGCACAAAAACCCCACGGCCACCGCCGCCCAACCCGGACGCCAGCCAGGTACTCCCATCAGCTAACGTCGTCACACGTGGTACGGCATCAACATAATAACGATGCTGGTAACCGGTGCTTGCCAGATAACCGAGCCCTTCTCCATCTTCCTTGCTGAACAACAGCTCAGGAATATACGCGAACTGCTCATCGCCAGACTCGAGATCAAAGGCATGCAACATGCCGTCATTGGCTCCCACAAAGACACTGCCCTGCTCATTTCCGCCATCGCGAGTCACAACGACTGGGGAAGATCCAATGATATCGCCCAACACGCTACCCTGACGGGTACGCAGGCCCTTACCCTCGAGTGCGCGACTCCCCTTGAGCCAGGCAACCACCGCCTCGCGCCCCTCTCTTTTGCTCAGATCATCGGGCGCATAACGCTCCAGATCCTTCTGCTGCGCACTGGTGAGGTTGCCCTCTGACAACACGACTGTTGAACCGTTATCCGCGGTATAGACCTTGCGACTGGCGACTCCTGACTTATTGAGATTGGCCGTCAGCCTGTCCGATGCATTCCATACAGGGGCCTCTTGGTTTGCCTCGAATGTCTCGCTATCCACCACTTCGGCATCGGAGTCTCCCTGAGCCACTGCCGATACCGCCGTGACTTCCCCCGACCAGCTGGCGGGGGAATAGCTGACCTGAAGTACGACACCACCTGCTTCAACCTCCGCAGTACTCAGATTGGTCGCCACACCGCTGACACTCTCACCACGCGCCACGATATCTCGCGAAATGGCTGCCAGAGCATCGACCAAGGCCGCAGGATCAGCGGCATTGAAGTAGAGCCCGCCCCCATCTTCCGCAGCTTGCTTGAGGTCATCGATGGTGCTGGAGGTCGATTCCTGCACATATCCAGGTATGTCGCTATTCAGCCGAGTATTCCACCTGTCATCATCAGCCTCGACACCAAATGCGACGGTATAGGTCGTCATCACCTGGTTCTCATAACTACCACTACCCAATGATTCCTTGAGGTCCTTGTTCGCGTAGTAATAGGCAACATCAGCCAATGTCGTTTTGCCTCCGTATCCTCCATTGGAGTAATACCAACGTCGCCCATCATTATTTGCATCTCCGATCGATTCAACGCGAGTACGATCGCCACTGGTACTTTCGCGGTTCCAGAAACCATCAGTAACCAGAATGGTGAAGTTTTGCTGACACATGCCGCCCAAATCAGCACTCATGATAGGTGAGCTATCACCGCGATAATATTCGCCAGCACGATAGAGTGCTTCACGCAATGGTGTGCCGCGATAACTATTGACACTACTGATTACACTGGTAGCAATGGCATCACGCACATCGTCGAAGTGCGCATTGGTATTGACAGCGGCCCCACCAAGAGCAGAACCCAAAAGACTGCCGACCGCATTTAGTATCTTGGTGATAATATCATCGACTGGTACTTGTTGAGCTGTATCAGAATCTGGATTGATCGTCATGAAGCCAGTACGATATTGCGTCCCTGTCAACAGCTCCAAACTGGCCGCCTTACCCACACTCAGACGATCTCGATAATAGGTAAACCAATTAGCATAATTTTGTTTTTGTGCAGGTAATAGATCTGAAACTTCATATTTTACACTGCAACCACTACCAGCATTACCACTATCCACATAATAGGAAAAACCACGCTTACGATCTGTCAAGTCAACGCGATTTCCTGAGACATCGCCTTTAGAATAATCAATCAAAGCATTTTCTGGATCACTATCATCGGCCCGAGCGCCATCTTCCTCTAGCTTCCAAGGAAGATAATCAAGATTTGGATTATAGGCCTGCGAGTTATATGACGAACAGAAAAAATGCTTATCAAGCTCATACTGGGAGAACACATACTTCCAGCTGCTATTCCAATTACAATAACTGGAACAACGCCAATCGTATCCGAATAGCTTATCATAACCACGAGGCGACCCCCCGCCTTCTACTGTATCTTCAAAGGACATTGACCCAGAATCATCCAACAACAGCAGAACATTCGGAGTGACACCCACGTTCTGGGTAATCGGCAGCTGTGAGAGCGTACGCTCGTCATTTGAAGAGGCAGCAAAGCTTGCTGTAGTGATAAATGCCAAGCCATACATAGGCAGCAGGCAATAACGTAAAGTACGCGGAGTCATGTCAAGAATCCTTACTGTGCCAGTATGATTTCGCTCTGCACGACTGCCAGCGCCTGGCGCTCACTGCCATCCCAGCCAGCTGCAGTAATGCGATATCCATTTTCAGGCAAGGCATTGTTCATGTTGTCGGCATTGAGAATGCCCTGAACGGTGCTGCCCAGATACTCGATGATGTAATTTCCGCTCTCTCCTTCCTTTAAGTGACCGATACCGGTCCAGCCATCTGGAGTCAGCAGATCACTCGGCGCATCAACACCCGATACCGTCAGATCGTAGAGTCCGTTGCTCTCTCCTGTCGAAAATTCGCCCAGTGAAATGACACCACTTTCCAGCTTTTCCTCAGCCTCTTTCAACAATCCTTCAGCACGTGCATAAGCAGTGTCATATTGCTGCACATTGACCGTCATACGGGTTTGCAACTGAGTATTTTCACTGCCCGACACAGCCATCATGCCTACGACTACCAGCATGACCAGGACCATCAGCAGCACCATACCACCTTGCTGGTGGGCCGAAGCATAACGAGGACTCATAAGCCAAGGTTCCGTGGGCTAAACGTCATGGAGAAGGTACGTTGCATGGTGCCACCAGCTTCGCCTTCAACCTGAAGTGAAGGCGGCGTGCTGAGCGCCAGATCAAGGTGGATGCGCCGCACTTGATCCCAACGACCTGCGACTTGGCTGGCAGTCTGATCAACGGCGTAACCGCTGCCTACGGCGAGGTCAAATCGAAGCTGTATCTCATTCACGTAACTGGCCAGCTCCTCTGCACATCCAGCCTCCGGGCCGACACCTGACGCATTATCCGAGCTGAGGCAAAGCCGTTGTGGGTTATCAGTGGTAGACGCCAGCATTACAAGATACCAACGCTCGAAAGGATAGACGAAAGGACGGGTTTGCTGATTACCGCCGTAGCCATGCTGCAAGCCACTCGACAATGACAATTTGCCATCTTCACTACCACTGACAGTGTCGATGTCACCACTCTCACAATCGCTGATCATGACGTAACTACCAGATGACAATTGCTCGCCACTGTAGCTCTTCACCTCAATGGAGCGATCGCCCTGCGCGGCCGCGGAAGACAACTGCCAACCGCGTTGACCGTCATCAGCCAAAGCCAGGGCAGGAATCTGCATGGCAAGGCGGTCATAGCCCACCCCACCCTCAGTGACAGTCTTAACGGCCAGAGGTTGAGCGTGAGTTCCCGTGTTATCGCTGACATTCGACCAGGGTGTACACCCCGAGAAGCCAATATTGCGCATGACCGGCTGCAGACGGTGTGAAACATGACGAGCACTCTCCTGAAGATAGGAAAGAGCTTCTTGGGTCGTTGCGGTAGCGCGTATCGTCAGGAAGTACTGAAGCGCCATACCCGTGATGAACAACCCCAGCACCAATCCCAGCATCAACTCAACCAGCCCAATACCCTGCTGACGGCGAAGTCCTTGTAGTCGGCACCGGCGGTGACCAAATGAAGGTTTCATGGCGCTATCCGGATCTGAAGTGTCTCAGTGAGTGTTTGGCTATCCGTATCTCCGGAACTCCCCTTGTCGGCTGCTGCCTGCCAGGAAAGAGTGAGATCAAGCTGGCCGCCACTTTCAGTGATGGTGCCTATGGATTCAGGTAAACGACTATTGGCAAGTCTTTGCTGCCACGACCAGACGTCATGGGCAGCCAGCGCATCATCGCTTGTCACGGCCTGCTGCTCCGTGGCGGTTTTCGTATTGCTCCCCGAATATTGGCCTTCAGGGTTCGCCTGAATGCGCTCAGCCATACCCACCAGCAAAATGCGCGCTTCAGTGCGAGCGAAGCTCTCATTATTCGCCTGCAGAGTTTCCATCTGCATCAATGCAAACCCGAGCAGTGCAAGCCCCATCAACAGCACGGCAATCAATGCCTCGATCAAACTAGCCCCGTGCTGGTTAGGACGTACTGGCCAGCATGCCTTATCCACAGCTCATTCCTCCGGCTCCATACGCCTCTGGCGCCAGGCGACCAATGATAGAAAGACCCAGCTGACGATGTGCCTGTGACGTTACACGACCACATATCAGAAGGCGCGTCGTGCTTTGCACCGCGCCTTGGCTATCAAAGGAAATGCTTTTACTCGCGATCTGCACTGAAGCGCTGCCAGTGTGCTCGCGTAATACCTCGACTTTATCGGTACTAAAGTTGCTCAAAGCCTCTGCTGGGCTCCCTATAACCACTGCCCAGCCATTGTTCCAGGCAGCCGTATCCTCACAACGAGTACCGTCCCCACTAAGCGGGCACACGGATACCTGGCGCCCTCGAGTCACAGCGGTGCTCCGCGCATAGTTGAGCGCAGCGGTGAGTGTTTCGGCCGTGCTTGCCACCTCCTGACGGGTGATGAACCCCTGCCAAGCAGGCACAGCGACTGTCGAGATGATGGCCAACACCGAAATGGTGACCATCAACTCGACAAGGGTAAAACCACGCATCGCGCTGACCCGCTGCCCGGAGTACCCGGTAGCCATCTGGAGGGATTGCTTCATTGATTCATCCATTGGAGTGGCCCGAAAGACGACCAAAATGCAAATATTCGTAGTTAAGCAGTTACACATTCTCACTCAGCCGATACTCAACAACAAGACCAGGGAGCTTGCGTCCAAACATGCGTGCCTTGAAATACTGGCACATGACAAAAAAAGCCCCGATCATCGTAGATCGAGGCTTCAGGCGCTTGCCATGCAATGTCGGCTGTCAGTGACTACCAACAATCACTGCTATCGGTGTCTTCCGAGTCCTCAAGGACTGCCGCTCCCTTCACTCCCAACTCCGTGAGCGTAAAGGTGGCGCAGTCCTCATCATTGGCCTGACTGCCGGTAGCAGTGGCAGTCAGGGTATAGCTGTCTGCATCCCCTGCGACGGCCAGGTTGTAGAAGCCTTCCTCGCTGACGGCATCTGCCTGTCCCAGCCCGATACCACCGCCACCGCCTCCGAGCGCATCTCCACAGCTGGTCGCCGCTGTCACGCTGGCCGTCGCGTATTCACCGCAGGTTGCCATGATGCGCTCCTGGGTCTGGGCCAGTGCCAGCAAGGCGGTGGTGGCGTCGGTGCGACGTGAACGCTCCACCTGATCCTGGTAGCTGGGATAGGCGATCGCCGCCAGAATGCCGATGATGGCCACGGCAATCATGAGTTCCAGCAGACCGAAGCCGCCTTGTGCCCGAGCCCCCCCTGTTCGCCTGATCATCAGCGCCCCCGACGCAGCAGCGTGATGTCGATGACCTGCTTCGGCTCACCACGTGGGTCGAAGCGCACCTCGACCTCCTGCCCCGGCGTGAGGTGGAAGGCCTTCAGCTCGCGCCCATTGCGATTGAGTATCCGGCTATCCGGCTGAAGCACGAACCCCATGTCGTCGACGAGCAGCTGATCCCCCTCTCGCTCGTCGATGACGCCGGTGACGCTCTGCTCCATGACCAGCGGAATCGGGGCATCTTCCGCCAGGGCCTGGGAGCCCCAGCTCGTGAAGAGCAAGCCCGCCGCCAGCATCAGTCCACTACCAGTCAGCTTGAGTCGTGATGTCTTCATGGTCTCTCTCCTAGCGCAGCTGATACCAGGCACTACGGCCTTCCAGCCCATCGATCCCGAAGTCCATGGCCATTTCGACCACCTGATTGGTGCCACCCTGACCGACATACTGGGTATCACCCAGGAATTTCGGTGAGGTGGGCTCGCCTTCTGTCTTGATCGAGAGTACGACCTGATTGTTGACGTTGTCGCTCGCGTTGACCTCGCCATCATCGTTGTAATCAAAGACCTGCTGCACATTGTTGTAACTGCGTACCGGCTGCAGGCCGTTGCGCAAGCTGAGCGCATTCAGCCAACCACTGGCACCGCCAGTACAGGGGCCATTGGAGCCCGGGATGGTGGTATTGAAGACAATCAGATCACCACGGACAGCCGGGATGGTCACCAGACGCTCACCGGAGTCCGGTAGCTCCAGGTACCAGCCGTACTGCATACCATTGTTGTTCTGATTGGAATAATCGACGCCTACCCCCGTGACCGTACGCGCGTCACTCACACCACTGATATTGGAGAAGCTCTGCTTTTCCAGCTGGCCATGATGACGGCGAGTCGAAGACCCGGTATGCAGCACGCTGTAGAAGGATTGCGTCGAGGTATCGACCGCATCCTGCAGCGTCAGCAATTGCCCGGTGCCCCAGTACACATTCAGGTACGGCGTATCGACGGTGCTGTTGAAGACACCGCTGCGTGCCACGGCTACCCGCGATGTGATGGGCTGTCGGGAAGCTGCCGGACAGGTCGATGACGTGCTGTTCAAGGCAACGGCACATGACTGGAACAGACGCGACATTTCGCTGCTGCCGATGTTGCTCAGCGAGAACTCGCGCATGTCGAACACCCAGACATTGCCATGCAGATCGCCGGCATAGACCCAGTCGGTGATGCCATCGGCATCGACGTCGGCCAGCTCAGGACTCGACATGCCATTGCAGTCACTGCTGCCAGAGGTGCACGACCCACCGGCATTGCTGCCCTGTTGAGAATCCAGCAGCGCATAGTTGTCGGGGTCTTCCAGGTCCACGATGAACAACTTGGCACGCCCATCGCTGTCGGCGTTGTAGCCATTGCCGAAGATGGCATACCACTTGCCGTCATCCAGACGCGCTACCTGAATATCGCTGAAGGTATAGCCGAGGTCCTCGTGCGTGAATTCCCACTGCACGATCTCGGCCGGCGAGGTGCCGTCGGATTCACCCAATGACTCGAAGCCTTCAGGATCGGTGATATCCAGCATGTAGACCGCCTTGCCGCCAGCGCCCAGCCCACCCAGCAGGACCGAGTGCCAACCGGGCGCATCCTCATCCCCCAACTGGACATGCACGTCACGCGCGACCGGAGTGGCATCGACATAGTACTGGTGCACATAGTTCTGATCAGCGAGCTGGCGAATACCGCGCCCGCTCTCGATGCTGAAGGCGGCATACGGCATGTAGGCGAACTTCTCTTCACCGGTCTCCATGTCGATGGCGTGCAGCATGCCGTCGTTGGCACCGATGTAGATCATGTTCTGGCGCTCCTCATACAGCGTCTTGAAGGAGCGGTACGAAGACACTTCCATGTCATTGCGATAGCTGGCCGAAGGCGGCCCGACGATCGCCGGCGAGGCATGCACGATATCCCCGAGATAGTTGTCGTCACGCTCGCGGAACAAGGTGCCTTCGTAGGCATCATCACCCTTGAGGTAGCCGATCAGATTCTCGAGATCCGACGTTCTGACACCAAGGTCAGCGCCATCCAGCTTCAGGAAGGTACCCGTAGTATCCAGGACGCGTCCCGTCAGCTGAGCCACGCCACTGGTGACGCCTCCGACCACTGAGCCGACTCCGCCAAGAATGCCATCATCATCATCATCGTCATCGTCGTCGTCGTCGTCGTCGTCATCATCCCGGACGGTTCTCCGCAGCGTTGCCAACAGCGTTTCTGACAGCAGGGTCTCATCGAGGAAGCCCACGATGTCCAGTACCTGTTCGGCCTCCAGTGATCCGGCCTCCTCGATATTGAAGAAGAACGCCTTCTCATCCACTTCGGAGATCCCCGGGTTGTAGGTGATCACCTTGCGGCTGGAGCTACGGCTATCATCGTCACGCAACCACTCCGCGACGGACCAGTCCGAGGTGGCGCTCAAGGCGCCATTGGTGCCGATCTTGCGTGCAACGACATCGCCCGACCAATCGGCGGGATCATAGATGGTCTGAATCACATAAGCGCCGCTGGTCTGCCCGCCACTGCTGATGTCCAGACTACCGGTGCTGGCCGCGCGTCCTGCGATGGACTGCGCGATATTGTTCAGCGCATCAATCAATGCCTGCGGATTGGCGGCGCTGAGATATTCACCACGTCCGTTCCAGGCCGCATGGCGCAGATCATCGATGGTGGTATTGGTATTGGCGGAAGGCTGCGGCCAGGTGAAGGCAGACTCGAGATCAGCAGGGTTCTCGGACAGCGAGCCATCCACACCGAAAGCGACGGTGTAGGTCACCATGTGCTGAGCGGAGTTTTCATCCACTCCCGGTATGGTAGGCACGCTGTCAATCAAGTCAGTCCGCAGGTCCTCGCGATAATATTTCATCGCGACATCGCCAAGCGTATTGGAATAGCTGTCACGGTGACTGGCACTGATGTGATCACCGCTGCCACCATCGACGTTGCCGACACTGGGGCTGGAGCCATTCCAGTAGCCATCGCTCATCATGATGGAATAGTTCTGCTGGCACATGCCGCCCTCATCCGCACTCAGGATGGGAGCATTGCTTCCAGTGCTGGAATAATACTCACCGGCATTCTTGAGCGCGGTACGCAGAGGGGTGCCACCGGAGGGATAGGCGGTAAACAGCTCCTCCAGCAGGTCTTCACGCTCATCGACATCCGTCATGTCCGCAACGTTGCGATTGTTGCGACCCTGGATGGTACGTAGCCCGACCCGGGACTCGTTGGCGTCGATCACGCCGGCCATGGCGGATTTGGCCACGGACATGCGGTCACGGTAATACGTGAACCAGTTGGCGAAGTTGGTCTTCTGCGCGGCGGACTGCTGGTTGATGTAGGTCTGACGTGTGTTGTCCACATAGAGGCTGCTGCCGCTTGGATAGAGGCCACACTCCTCGAAGTCATACTCTCCATCACCATCATTATCCGTCCAGGGCATGTAGTAGACCCCGGTGAGGTTGACGGTGGACGTCGGCTCATAAGGATTTGAACGCGCCGTCAACAACGTGGCATCTGCGTACTCCACCCCAAAGCGGTCCTTGCCCGCCCAAGGGGTGTAGGTCAGCTCCGGATTGTAGGCCAGCACATTGAAACCATTGCACGAGCCGATGGCCCGAGCGATGGTGTTCTGGGTGCGATGGCTGACGACCCCGGCATTGATCGAGTAGACCCCGGAGTTCCCAAGCACCGAGGACGCTGGCTGATACCCCCAGTGTTCCACCCCCTTGTTGAGAGTGTCCTCCCAGGCCATGCTGCCCGAATCATCCAGAATGAACAGGATATTGGGCTGAACCCCGGTCGCTTCCGTGACCGGGGCTCGGGCGATTTCCCCGGGGGCCGCCAGACAGGGCAAGGCGACAAGGCACAGGGCACCACTCAGCAGATAACGCATATTCATGCTCCTCTCAGAAGTAAGGGCCCAGTTCCATCTCGCTTTGCACTACTGTCCAGGAGGCACCATTGCCGCCCCCCGTGCCCATCGCGTTGATACGGAAGGCATCCAGGCGCGTGCCCACCGCATTCACTTCGTTGCTGGCATTCAGCGGCGGCTCGCCGACCTTGCCCAGATACTCGATCACATAGGCCCCGATGACCGCACCGGTATCACTATCCAGCGTCTGGATACCGCTGGCTTGCCAATCCGCTTCCGAGAGCGGGTTGATCGGCGGTGCATCCTCGGGCAGTGCCAGCATCAGGCCGGCCGAGTCATCGAAGCTGTCCAGGCTCCAGGTGCCATCCTCCAGGCTTTCCTGCAGCGCACGCTCACCGATGCTCAGGCTGGTTTCCGCGTTGTAATAGGACTGCTCGAAGTTGCGGCTGTTGACGGCCATGCGTGTCTGCAGCTGACTGTCCTCGACCCCGGTCACGGCCAGCAGGCCGATCACGACCAGCATGATCAACACGATCAGCAAGGCGATGCCTTGCTGACGTGCTGGCCCCCGGGTGACCGCGCAGACTCTGGACGTTGAAGACGATGTATTCATCAGCTGCCCCTCAGTTGCAGATTGCGCGGTGTGAACGTGAGATTGAAGGTTCGCGTCAAACGCCCATCGTTATCCCCGCCCGGCACCACTCCCGGCAGGCTCTCGAGCGTCAGGGCGATCTCGATACGGCGCACCTCATCCCAACGGCCTTCGCTGCGCACCGTGGCGGCCGGCACCTTGACGCGATCGACACTGCCATTGCCGGTGGTATCCAGGCTGAAACTGACATCGAAGCCCTGTACGCCGGAGGCCAGTTCTTCGCGTGCGAAAGCGGCATCGATACGGTCGATATACAGTGAACGCACCGAAGAATCGTTGGCCTGGTCATCCAGCCGCAGCTCCCAGGCCTGCACCGGGTAGAGATAGGCATTCGAGGACTGAGAGCTGCCATAGGAACGTGACAGGGTGTCGTTGGTTTCCACATTGCCCTGGGTAGTGCCCGACACCCTGAAGACATCGGTGCTGCTGCAATCACTGACCAGCGCATACTCGTTGGTCACGAAGGCATCTTCGCTGCCGTTGCGCACGGACAGTGGGCCGCCCAGCGACGTCATGCTGCTGGTCAGCGTGGTTTCATCGCCGTCCTTGCTGGCAGCGACGAACGTCAGATTGAAATAGCTGAGGCCCCGCTGGGTACGCTGCTGACCACCGAAAGGCGCCGTGAGGTCATGGGACGCATCCACCGAGCTGGCATTGGTGATATCGCGGCTATTGGCACAGCCTGCGTAGCCCACATTGCGCATCAGCGGCTGAAGCCGGAAGGACACGTAGCGGGCCGACTCCTGCAGATAGGAAAGCGCCTCCTGGGTGCTCACGGTGCTGCGTGAGGTCGAGAACATCTGCACGGCCATCGCCGTGATCAGCAGCCCCAGCACCAGGCTGATCATCAGCTCGACAAGCCCCACACCCGCCTGGCGCTTCATGCCATGAGGGTGGGTGGTGGCGGGGGCGAAGCGTCGGCGGGCCGATGCAGGGGAACAGCGATTCATGGCTCTACCTCGAAACGATAGGTCTGCTGGTCAACTCCCCCGCTGATGGGGTCACTCCACTGCACCTGGACACTGACGTCGTGAACGCCGATGCCGGCGCCGCCGACAACACGCTCGTCGACGTCCACGCTGCCGACGCCACTGGTCAGCGTGGAGCCGATGATGGCGTCACCCCAATCAATGATGTCCTGGTCCGCCAGCTCTGCGGGCACGCAGTCCGAGCTGCATCCATCCGCCGGCGCATTGGTGGTGTCGGCATCATCATATTGATCGATGGCCTCAAGGTTGGCGCGGATACGCTCAGCCATGTCCAGCGACAGCAGTTGTGCCACGGTATTGCTGTAGCTGACGGGCTGATGTTGAAGCGTCTGAACTTGCAACAACCCCAGCCCCAGCAGGGAAACCCCCAGCAGCATGACCGCGACCAGCGCCTCGATCAGGCCAACGCCGCGCTGTGAATGCCGAGCGGAACGGCGCCGCTGCAGGCGAGACAGCAATGTCTTTCTCAGCGCTCGCGGCTGCAGGGCTTGCTTGAGGGATGTGGTCATCAACGATGCTGTCATGAGCAGTCCCCTCCTGATTCAAGGCGTACACGGCCTGAAGGCGCCACTACCACAGAGGTAGCATCGGAGGCCGCACAGAACACCAGCGTACTGTTGCCACTAGTCAGCGTGCCGCGATCGTTGTAGGTGATCCTGGAAGCGCCCCCCGACTGGGCAACCGCATTGCTGTCCTGATGAATCCACAGGCGGTCGTCGAGGGTGAAGTTGGAAGTACTCCCGACATAGACGACCCAGCCATTCGCCCAGTCATCATCACAGGTCGTGGGGTTGGGGGTGGCGACGCTCGGCGCATAGGGACAGACACTCACATCCACACCGCGCGTGGTGGCGGTGCTGCGCGCCATGCCGAGCGCATGGGTCAGGGCACGCACATCGGACTCCACCTGAGAGCGCTGCACCAGGCCTTGCCAGGCCGGCACCGCCCAGGTCGCGATGATGGCAATGATCGCCACTGTCACGACCAGCTCGATCAGGGTGAAACCACGGGATTGGCGCATAAGAGATACTTCTCCTTGCCGCTGAGGGTCGACCGGCCGTGCCGGACTCGAGTCTGTCTTCTGGGGGCCCACCATCACCAGCACCGACCTCCTCCTTCGGCACCGGTATTCATGTCCTGGTCCATCCACAGCACGCCGCAGTCATCATTGAGCTGTGCCCCTTGAGGCGTCGCCTGCAGGACGAAGGCCGAGGCAGACAGACTGCGATACGTGATCAGGTAGCGAAGATTGCCACCGCCGTCCTCTATACGGCTGACGCCATCCGTCGGCTGGTCATCATCCCCCACGGGCGCCTCGGAGAAATTCTGGTAGTAGAAGCCATGCAACTGTCTGGCCTGCTGCCCCAGTGCCTGCTGAGCATGCGAGCGCCAGCTGCGTTCCACATAACCGAGATAGGAGGGAATGGCGACCGCCGCCAGAATGCCGATGATCGCGACCACCATCATCATCTCGATCAGGGTGAAGCCCTTGGCCCGACGCCTGCCAGCTGCCCCGCGCCCCGGTCTCGGCTTGCGGCGTGCACCTGCACTGCTGACACCGGTGACCGAGAACAGTCGTGGCATGGGGAATTCTCCAGAGTACGAACCATACCTCTATTATGTATCATTTTGGTAACTGCGCATTACATTTTTTTTCAATACGCACTAGATCGATCAACGATCGTGCTCAAGAATGCCGTTGCTTATACAAAAAACTGCTGAATTGGATGGCAAAATGCGAATGGCGCGCACAAAAAAGCCGCGACAGGGTCGCGGCTTCTTCACTGGCAGAAACTTACAAGGCGTTACAGCTCGCGGATCTGATCCGAGGCGATCAAGCGCTCCTTGAGCTCCTTGGGCATGGAGAAGACGATGTTTTCCTCCTGGCCCTCGAGCTCCTCGGGCGCCGAGGCTCCCAGCGCCATCAGACGATCGATCACGCCCTGCACCAGCACTTCGGGGGCACTGGCCCCGGCGGTGATGCCGATGCTGCCGATACCCTCGAGCCAGCTGGCCTCGATCTGCTGCGCATCGTCGATCAACCAGGCGGAGGTCTGCATGCGCTCGGCCAGTTCGCGCAGGCGATTGGAGTTGGAGCTGTTGGGGCTGCCGACCACCAGCACCACATCGCAGGCTTCCGCCAGCATGCGCACGGCGTCCTGGCGATTCTGGGTCGCGTAGCAGATGTCATCCTTGCGCGGGCCCTGAATCGCCGGGAAGCGTTCGCGCAGCGCGTCGATCACCCGCGCCGTATCATCCATCGAGAGCGTGGTCTGGGTGACGAAGGCCAGCTGCTCCGGGTCCTTGACCTCCAGACGCGCCACATCGGACTCGTCTTCCACCAGATGGATGGTGCCACCCTTGGAAGTGTCATAGCGGCCCATGGTGCCCTCGACCTCCGGGTGGCCCTCATGACCGATCAGCACGCAATCCTGACCCTTGCGCGCATAGCGCAGGACTTCCATGTGCACCTTGGTCACCAGCGGACAGGTGGCATCGAAGACCTTGAGGTTGCGACGCTCGGCCTCTTCCTGCACGGCACGCGAGACACCGTGTGCCGAGAAGATGACGATGACGTCATCCGGCACTTCGTGCAGTTCCTCGACGAAGATGGCGCCGCGCTCCTTGAGGGAGTCGACCACGAAACGGTTGTGCACCACCTCGTGACGCACGTAGATCGGCGGCCCGAACACGTCGAGCGCCCCGTTGACGATATCGATGGCGCGATCCACTCCGGCGCAGAAACCGCGCGGGTTGGCCAGCTTGATCTGCATGACAGGCTCCGCTTGATGGCGAGGTGCGCTCACGGGGAGCGCACCTCTGGAAAGAAGACTCAGTGCGTGGTCGCGGGGGCGACTGACAGTACCTCGACCTCGAAGGTCAGGGTACGCCCGGCCAGCGGGTGATTGAAGTCGACCTTGACGTCACGCTCATCGATCTCGCGGATGATGCCCGGCAGCTCCGAACCCGACGGCTCGGCGAAGGACATCACCATGCCGACCTCGATCTCTTCATCGAAGCTCTTGCGCGCCACGGTCTGGACGTTCTGCGGATTGTGCTGACCGAAGGCATGCTCCGGCGTGATCGTGAAGCTGCCGGTCTCGCCCGCCGCCATGCCCATGATCGAACGCTCGAAGCCCGGCGGCAGATTGCCGTCACCCACCTGGAAGGTGGCCGGTGTCTTGTCGAAGGTGGAGTCCACCTCGGTGCCGTCTTCCAGACGCAGACGGAAATGGAGGCTGACCTCCATGTTATCGGCGATACGATGCTCGCTCATGCTGACCTCGCTTGTGGCGCTCATTCGGAGCGGCCACGGAAAGATTCAAGAATCAGTGCCACGGCTCCCAGGCTGATGGCGACGTCCGCCACGTTGAAGGCCGGGAAGAAGGCATTGCCCCAGTGGAAGGACAGGAAGTCCACCACGTAGCCATGCACGACACGATCATAGAGATTGCCAAGCGCGCCCCCCAGCACCAGCGCGATGCCCAGCGCGGTGAAGGTCTCGTGACGCTTGAGGCGCGCAAGCCAGATGCTCAGGCCGATGGCTGCCACCACCGCGATGCCCGCAAACAACCAGCGCTGCCAGCCATCATGGCCGGCCAGAAAACTGAACGCCGCGCCGGTGTTGTGGAGCAGCGTCAGATTGAAGATCGGCAGCACTTCGTTGGCCTGACCATAGACCAGCGAACTGCTGGCCAGCCACTTGGTGGCCAGGTCCAGCACCACGATCACCAGCGACAGCCACAGCCAGCGCAGCGGCGAGCGCATCGGCTCACTGCCGGCCGAGGGGGTATCCGTCGCGGGGCCTTGTGAAGAAGACGTCATGTTACCTTCCTGTCGTGAAATGAGTCTGCGACCGGCAAGACACGAACGCCGGGCCAGAGCCCGGCGTTCGATATCAGCGCTCAGCGGAGGCTGAACGATGCCGCGGTCGCATCAGCGATCAAGCGAAGTGACGCGTCTCGCCTTCGCCATCCGGCAGGTTGGTCACACAGCGGCTGCACAGCGTCGGATGTTCCGGCAGGGTGCCGACTTCCGGACGGTGGTGCCAGCAACGCTCGCACTTGGCATTCTCGCTGACCTTGACCGCCACCTTGAGGCCGGACACTTCGGTCTCTTCCGCCTCACCGGCCGCCTCGAGAGGCGCCAGGGTCACGCCGCTGGTCAGCATCACGAAGCGCAGCTCGTCGCCGAGACTTGCCAGCAGCGTGTTGAGCTCGTCATTGACGTAGAGGGTGACTTCCGCCGCCAGGCCGTTCTTGACCAGACCGGCGTTGCGCGCGCCCTCCAGCGTCTTGTTGACCGCCTGCTTGACGTGCAGCACCTGCTCCCAGAACTCACGCCCCATGGCCGCATCATCCGCCAGAGTCGTCAGGCCGGTGTAGGCCGTCTCGAGGAAGATGGTGTCCTTGCGCGGGCCCGGGATGTTGGCGTAGATCTCTTCACCGGTGAAGGAGAGGATCGGCGCCATCCAGCGTGCCAGCGCCTCGATCACGTGATACAGCGCCGTCTGGCAGCTACGACGCGCACGCGAGTTCGGCTGCGTGGTGTACTGGCGGTCCTTGATGACATCCAGATAGAAGCCGCCCAGCTCACGCGAGCAGAAGGTCAGCACCTGCTGATAGATGTCGAGGAAGCGGTATTCCTCGTAGGCCAGCTCGACACGTGCCTGCAGCTGGGCGGCACGATCGACCACCCACTGGTCCAGCGCCAGCATGTCGTCAAAGGCCAGCGCATCACGCTCGGGCTCGAAGCCGTTCAGGTTGGACAGCAGGAAGCGCGAGGTGTTGCGGATACGACGATAGGCATCGGCGGTCCGCTTGAGGATCTCGTCCGAGACGGCCATCTCGCCGGAGTAGTCATTGGAGGACACCCACAGGCGCAGGATGTCGGCGCCCAGCTTGTCCATCACCTGTTGCGGTGCGACCACGTTGCCGACGGACTTGGACATCTTGCGACCCTGGGCATCCACGGTGAAACCGTGAGTCAGCAGCGCCTTGTAGGGCGCGTGGCCGTCGATGGCACAGCCGGTCAGCAGTGACGAGTGGAACCAGCCACGGTGCTGGTCGGAGCCTTCCAGGTACAGGTCGGCACGCGGGCCTTGCTCGTGACCATGCGGGTGCGAGCCACGCAGCACATGCCAGTGGGTCGTCCCGGAGTCGAACCACACGTCCAGCGTGTCGGTGACCTTCTCGTAGTTCTCGGCCTCATCGCCCAGCAGCTCCTGGCTATCGAGTGACCACCAGGCATCGATACCGTGCTCGGCGACGCGATCGGCGACCGCTTCCATCAGCGCCACGCTGTCGGGGTGCAGCTCCCCCGTCGCGCGATGCAGGAACAGCGGGATCGGCACGCCCCAGTTGCGCTGACGCGAGATGCACCAGTCCGGACGGTTGGCGATCATGCTCTTCAGACGCGCCTGCCCCCACGCCGGGATGAAGGCGGTATCCTCGATGGCGGACAGCGCCTTGTCACGCAAAGTCACGCCGTCGGTGCCGGCAATGTCCATGCCGACGAACCACTGGGCCGTCGCGCGATAGATGACCGGGGTCTTGTGGCGCCAGCAGTGCATGTAGCTGTGGCTGATCTTCTCGTGCGCCATCAGCGCGCCGAGCTCTTCCAGACGCGCGACGATGTTCGGGTTGGCCTTCCAGATGAACTGGCCACCGAATTCCGGCAGGTCCGGCACGTACACGCCGTTACCCTGCACCGGGCTTTCGATCTCGTCGAAGCTCATGCCGTAACGACGGCAGGTATGGAAGTCATCCTCACCGTAGGCCGGCGCGGAGTGGACGATGCCGGTACCGGCGCCGGTCTCGACGTAGTCGGCCAGATAGACCGGCGACAGACGATCGTAGATCGGGTGACGGAAGTTGATCAGCTCCAGCGCCGCGCCGTTGACGGTCGCCAGCGTCTCGCCGCTCAGACCGAAGCGCGCCAGACTGTCCTCGACCAGCTCCTCGGCCAGCACCAGCAGGCGCTCGCCGGTGTCGACCAGCGAGTAGACGAAGTCCGGGTGCACGTTGAGTGCCTGGTTGGCCGGGATGGTCCACGGGGTGGTGGTCCAGATCACGATCGCCGCCGGCTTGCTCAGTGACTCGAGGCCGAAGGCCTTGGCCAGCGCCGCGCTATCGTCTGCCGCGAAGGCGACGTCGATGGCGTCAGAGGTCTTGTCGGCGTACTCGACTTCCGCTTCCGCCAGCGCAGAGCCGCAGTCGAAGCACCAGTTGACCGGCTTCAGGCCCTTGAAGACATACCCGCCCTTGACCATCTCGGCCAGCGCACGGATCTCGCCGGCTTCATTGGCGAAGTCCATGGAGCGATAGGGGTTGCCCCAGTCACCGACGATACCGAGACGGATGAACTCGTGCTTCTGGCCTTCCACCTGCACGCCGGCGTATTCACGGCAGAGATGACGCGCCTTCTCGGACTCGAGGTGCTTGCCGTGGGTCGTCTCGACCTTGTGCTCGATGGGCAGACCATGACAGTCCCAACCCGGCACGTAAGGCGCGTCGAAGCCCGCCATCGTCTTGGACTTGACGATGATGTCCTTGAGAATCTTGTTGACGGCATGACCGATGTGAATATTGCCGTTGGCATAGGGAGGGCCGTCGTGGAGCACGAAGCTCGGACGGCCCTTGCCTGCTTCACGCAGACGCGCGTAGAGGTCAATCTCGTTCCAGCGTGCCAGTTGGTCCGGCTCACGCTTGGGGAGATTGCCGCGCATCGGGAAGTCGGTATCGGGCAGATTCAAAGTGTGCTTGTAGTCGCTCATAGCCTTTCGGGTCAGCCGTCGTGGGGGCGGGAAGCCTGGGCTTCCCGAGCTGTGGAATCAGACACCTCAGCAGTGCCGTGTAAGGGTGCCGTCGGCGCATCCGTCATCAGTGCGCTCAGCGGACGGCTGGCCAGCGGCAGGTCAGCCATCGAGGTCATGCAATCGAGCAACGCCTGCTCATCACCGGCAGGCGTCTCGCCCGCGGCCAGCGCGAAGAAGCGCTTCGCCAGGGCGATGTCGGCGTAGATGGCGGCCTTGAGGGCTTCCAGGCCATCGAAGCGCTGTTCACCGCGCAGGAAGGCGCAGAAGCTGACGCGCATCGGCTGGCCATAGAGGTCTTCCGCGAAGTCCAGCAGATGGACCTCGAGCACCGGCCGCGGCGTACCGACCGTCGGGCGCCAGCCGATGTTGGCCACCGCCGGACAGTCGCGGCCGTCGGCAAGGTGCGCCATCACCGCGTAGACGCCGGAGACTGCCAGCGGCGCATTCGGCAGCGGCAGGTTGGCGGTCGGCACGCCCAGCGTGCGACCCAGCTGGCGGTCCGCGACCACGCGTCCCTGCCAGTGGTGGGCACGCCCCAGCAGCCGGGCGGCCAGCGCCATGTCGCCTGCGGCCAGCACCTCACGCACGCGGGTACTGGAAACACGCTCACCGGCGATCTCGAAGGTGCGGGTATGCTCCACCGCAAAGCCTTCGGCGGCGCCGATACGTTCCAGCAACGCGAAGTCTCCGGCGCGATCGCAGCCGAAGCGGAAATCGTCACCGACCACCAGATGACGCACGCCGAGTCCATCGATCAGCACCTGCTCGATGAACTCACGTGCCGACAGCGAGCGCAGCGTCTCATTGAAGGGCAGACACAGCACGCGCTCGGCGCCATGGCTGCCCAGCAGACGCACCTTGTCCGCCAGACGCGTCAGCCGCGGCGGCGCCTTGTCACCCGCGAAGAACTCACGCGGCTGCGGCTCGAACACCACCACCGTGGCGGGCAGGCCATAGGCCGCCGCGCGCTCGCGAAGTTGCTCCAGAATCGCTTGGTGGCCGAGATGCACGCCATCGAAATTGCCGATGGTGGCCACACAGCCGCGACTGCCATCCTGCTTGCGCAGGCGGGCGAGATTGTGGAGTCCTCTGATCAAGTCCATGCGTGCATCACACAAGCCGCCGAAAGTGGTCGATTATAGCGAAGGGGCACGGCGCTGACAGCCACCGTTGCCCCGCCAGGGAGAAAACAGCTGGAACCGGGGGCACCAACCTGCATGGCACCCGGGCAGCAGACTCAGCTCTGCATGCGGAAATGGCGCGGGCGGACACCGCACAGCCCCAACCACACCGCATAGGCCAGTACACCGCCGACGACCAGCGCTCCCATCATCGCACAGCGCTCCCACAGGCCCCAACCAAGCCAGGTGGTCCAGTCCGGCGACAGCCACATCAGGCCGCCGCCCATCAGGGCACAACCGCCGATCAGCGTCAGGGAATAGCGTCCCCAGCCGGGCTGGAAGCGCAGCACGCCGTCACGATACAGGCCGCGTGCCAGCAGACCCGCATTGAGGAAGGCCGACAGCGCCGTGGCCAGCGCGAGCCCGGCATGCGCCAGCGGCACGATCAGCGCCAGGTTGAAGGCCATGTTGGCGACCATCGCGATGATACCGATCTTGACCGGCGTTTTCGTGTCCTGACGCGCATAGAAGCCCGGCGCCAGCACCTTGATCAACATGAAGGCCAGCAGCCCGAAGCTGTAGGCACGCAGGCTCTGGGCCGACATCACCACATCGTTGTCGGTCATCGCGCCGTAGTGGAACAGCGTGATCAGCAGCGGTTCGGCCAGCACGCCGAGCGCCAATGCCGCCGGCACACCGATCAACAGTACCGAACGCAGCGCCCAGTCGAGCATCTTCTGGAAGTGCTCCAGTGATTGCTCGGCGTGGCGCTTGGAGAGCGCCGGCAGAATCACCGTCCCGATGGCGATGCCGATGATGCCCAGCGGCAGCTCGACCAGACGGTCGGAGTAATAGAGCCACGACACGCTGCCGGTGACCAGAAACGAGGCCAGCACGGTATCCAGCAGCAGATTGATCTGCGAGACCGAGACACCGAACAGCGCCGGGGTCATCAACTTGAGGATGCGGCGCACGCCTTCATGGGCGAAATTCGGCCATGGCTTGGGCATCAGGCCGAGGCGCAACAGGAACGGCACCTGGAACAGCAGCTGCACGCCACCTGCGATCAGCACCCCCCAGGCCAGCGCCATGGCGGGTGTTTCGAAGCGCGGGGCCAGCAACAGTGCCGCACCGATCAGGCTCAGGTTGAGCAGCACCGGCGTGATGGCCGGCACCGCAAAGCGATTCCAGGTATTGAGCACGCTGCCCGCGAAGGCGGTCAGCGAGATCAGCAGCAGATACGGGAAGGTCAGGCGCAGCATGTCGCCGGTCAGCGCCAGCTTGCCGGCATCGTCACCGAACCCGGGCGCGAAGACCCACACCAGCCAGGGTGCGCACAGCATCGCAAGCGCGGTGATCAACGCGAGTATGACGCCAAGACTGCCGCTGACGGCGTCCAGCAACTCACGGACCTCTTCCCGCGTCCGGCGAGTCGCATACTCCGACAGCACCGGAATGAAGGCCTGGTTGAAGGCACCCTCGGCAAACAGGCGGCGCATGAAGTTGGGGATCTTGAAGGCGACGAAGAAGGCGTCCGCCCCGCTGCCGGCGCCCAGCAGGGATGCGATGGTCACATCGCGCGCCAGGCCCAGCACGCGCGACAGCATCGTCATCACGCTGACGATCAACCCGGAGCGCAACAGACCACCCCGCACCGGCAGGCTGTCGCCCGAGCGGGTCTCGCCCTGGGCACTCACCTGTGAAGCGGACTGCGCGGCGGCCTCGGCCTTGCCGTCTTCTCCCCTGACTCCCTTCTCGCCTGCGGGCGACTCATCCTGCGGCTTGCTCACCCTGACACCCCTCTCGCTTCCCTGACCTGACACCGATGTCATCCACTCGACAGACAGACACAAAAAAACCGGCCGAAGCCGGTTTTTTCACACTCACACGTCTTAGACAGCCAGTGCCTTGACGCGAGTGTTCAGACGGCTCTTCAGACGAGCGGCCTTCTTCTTGGACAGAATGTCCTTGTCGGCGTAACGGTCGAGGACCTTCTGCGCGACATTGAAAGCGGCCATGGAAGCAGCGTGATCGCCAGTCTTGACGGTCTTCAGCACGTTCTTGATGCTGGTACGCACGGCGGAACGCTGTGCGGAGTTGTGCTGACGACGAACTTCAGCCTGACGAGCGCGCTTACGTGCTTGCTTGGAATTTGCCACTTTGATGCTCCTTATGAGTCCACCCGTAGGCGCGTACTCATGAACTTGAATTTGGAAGACGTTGTCGCACCGCGACAGCGAGTCCGATCATCTCTCGCCTTTCGACACTGAAGTGAAGACTTTCGAGAAATCAGCGACTTGACGTGGAAGCCCCGTCAAACCTTCGCCATCGGGGCGGACCAGCACCCGACAGGACGGCAGAGTCTAGCATGACCCGAGCGCATATCGCCAGTCTGAGCTTGCCCCAGGCACAGAGCCAGGAAGCAGGCCTCATGGGTGCTACAGCACGATGAGGTTGTCGCGGTGGATCAGTTCCGGCGCCTCGATATAGCCCAGCGTGGCTTCGATCTGATGGCTGGGCAGGCCGAGAATCCGCCCGGCATCTTCGGCGCTGTAATTCACCAGGCCCTTGGCAATGCGCTGACCGGATTCATCGACGCACTGCACCAGATCACCGCGCTTGAAGGCGCCCTCGATCTTCCTGACGCCCACCGGCAACAGGCTGGAGCCACGCGTGGTCAACACACTGACGGCGCCGGCATCCAGCGTCAGGGTGCCGCGCACCTGCAGCTGCCCCGCGATCCAACGCTTGCGCGCCGCGATCGGCGCATGCTCCGGCAAGAGGAGCGTGCCGAAGCGCTCACCGGAAGCCAGCCGGGTGATGACCTCGGGCTGACGACCAGAGGCGATCACGGTCAATGCGCCACTGCGCGCCGCCAGACGCGCCGCGCGCACCTTGGTCGCCATGCCGCCACGCCCGAGCACGCCGCCACCGCCGGCCACCTTGACCAGTATCGGGTCATCGGCCTGGGCTTCCTCGATCAGGCTGGCCGCCGGGTCATGACGCGGGTCGGCATCATAGAGGCCTTCCTGATCGGTGAGCAGCAACAGCGCATCGGCCTCGAGCAGGTTGGCGACCAGCGCGCCGAGGGTGTCGTTGTCGCCGAAGCGGATCTCGTCGGTGACCACGGTGTCGTTCTCGTTGATCACCGGCACCACCCGCAGGTCGACCAGGGTGCGCAGCGCCGAGCGTGCATTCAGGTAGCGCTTGCGGTTGGAGAGGTCATCGTGAGTCAGCAGAATCTGCGCCGTGGTCAGGCCATGACGATGGAAATGCTCTTCATAGCACTGGGTCAGGCCGTTCTGACCGACCGCCGCTGCCGCCTGCAGCTCATGCACGCCGCTGGGGCGAGCCGACCAGCCCAGCCGCGACATGCCAACGGCGATCGCCCCGGAGGACACCACGATCACCTCGACACCCCGCGCGTGCAGCGCCGCGATCTGATCGACCCAACGGCCGATACCGGCATCATCCAGCCCGCGGCCGTCATCGGTCAGCAGCGCACTGCCGATCTTGACCACCACGCGTCGTGCATTGGCCAAGGTCTCGCGCCCCGATTGACTGCCCAGTTCCGCCACTTCCGCCACCTTCTGCTCCGACACCGTGCTCTCTCCTGTCATGAAATCCCTCGCCCGGCAGGCTCTGCCTCCCTGCTTGCCATTGTCTGCTCCCGCCCGCCCGCTGTCATCACTCCTCGCCGGCCCCGACAACGAAAACGCCCCGCCGCGAAACCATGAGGTTCGGGGCGGGGCGTGAATCGCGAAGCGGGTCGCTCGTCACTCGGTGGCTGCCGCGCAGGACAGCCACCGGACGAACTGATACCTCAGGGCGCGTATTCGACTTCGACGTCGTAATCGTCGTCATTGAAGTCGTCATCGTCCTCTTCTTCGTCATCCTTCTTGCGCTTGCGACGTGTCAGGCGCTCTTCAGCGCGCTCCAGCGACTCGTTCTCCATGCGCGCCAGCAAGGCGGCATGTGCCTCGGCAGCTTCCGGATCTTCCGCCAGCTGCAGGCGTTGCTCGCCCAACCAGCGGTGAGCGGCCTGCACCAGCTCCTGAGTGCCGATACCGCTGGCCGCGGAGACGACGAACAGCTCGCCCTCCCAGCCCAGGCGCTCGACGAGGTCCTTGACCATCGCGTCGCGATCGTCCTCGGGCAGCAGGTCGATCTTGTTGATCACCAGCCAGCGCGGCAGCTCCGTCAGTGCTGCGGAGAAGTTCTTGAGCTCCTTGAGGATCGCCTCGACCGCATAGGCCGGGTCGCTCTCGTCAAAGGGCGCAATATCCACCACGTGCAGCAACAGGCGCGTACGCGTCAGGTGCTTGAGGAAGCGCAGACCCAGGCCAGCGCCGTCAGCAGCGCCTTCGATCAGACCGGGGATATCGGCCATCACGAAGTGCTGGTGGCTACCGATCTTCACGACACCGAGGTTCGGCACCAGGGTGGTGAACGGGTAGTTGGCGACCTTGGGCTTGGCGGCGGAGACGGCGCGGATCAGCGTCGACTTGCCGGCATTCGGCATGCCGAGCAGACCGACATCTGCCATCACCTTCATCTCGAAGCGCAGGTTGCGACGCTCGCCCCAGGTTCCCTTGGAGGTCTGGCGCGGCGCGCGGTTGGTCGAGGACTTGAAGTGGATGTTACCCAGACCACGACGCCCGCCCTGCGCGACCAGCAACAGCTGACCGATTTCCGTCACGTCACCGATGATCTCGAGGGTTTCCTCGTCGATCACGGTGGTGCCGACCGGCACCTTGACGATCAGATCCTCGCCCGCCTTGCCTGCCATCTGGCGGCCTTGACCGGCATCGCCGCTCTCCGCCTGATAGTAGCGCTGGAACTTGAAGTCGATCAGGGTATTGAGCGAGTCATCCCCGATCAGGTACACACTGCCGCCGTGCCCGCCGTCGCCCCCATCGGGACCACCGCGCGGCACGTATTTTTCACGGCGAAAACTCAGGCAACCATTGCCGCCACGTCCGGCCTCTACAATGATCGACGCTTCATCAAGGAACTGCATGCTGCTCTCTCCTGACGACGACCCGGGCCGTCATGCGACAAAAAAGCCCCGCCTGAGCGGGGCTTCCTTGCAGACTGCCATGCGACACCGGGGCATCGAGCAGTCTGCGTAAGCTGTCAGACGTTTCAGGCAGAAACGATGCTGACGAACTTGCGGTTCTTCGGACCCTTGGTCTCGAACTTCACGTGGCCGTCGGCCAGCGCGAAGAGAGTGTGGTCCTTGCCGATGCCGACGCCAGTACCAGCGTGGAAACGGGTGCCGCGCTGACGCACGATGATGTTGCCGGCGATAGCCGCTTGGCCACCGAACAGCTTCACACCAAGGCGCTTGGATTCAGAATCGCGACCGTTGCGGGTAGAGCCCGCCGCCTTCTTATGTGCCATTGGATAATTCTCCTATGGTGGGTAGCGCTGCAATTAAGCAGAGATACCAGTGATCTTGACTTCGGTGAACCACTGACGGTGGCCCGAACGACGCATGGAGTGCTTCCGGCGACGGAACTTGATGATGGTGACCTTGTCGCCACGGCCGTGAGACACGACCTCGGCAGAAACCTTGGCACCTTCAACCAGCGGAGCGCCGACCTTGATGTCGTCGCCTTCAGCGACCATCAGGACTTCGTCAAACTGGATAGCTTCGCCAGTCGCGACTTCAAGCTTCTCGAGCTTCAGGGTCTGGCCTTCCTGAACGCGGTACTGCTTGCCACCGCTCTTGATAACTGCGTACATGATTCTCTCCATCGGACTCATCAAGGGTGTGCTCTTGGGTGGCCTGCTGCGAGTGGCGCCCCTTCTGGAGCCATCTGACAGGGAGCGGGATGAGTCACGGCCGCGTATTATAGCGCCACGTGCCGCGACCGACAAGCAATGTCAAGGTTTACGCGACCAATCGGCCGCCAGCCAGCGTCCTTGCGCGGGTGCACGCCTTGACGGCCATAGGGGTGCCCCATAGCATTACCGCCAAACGGCACGCCACGGCGGCCTCACCTCTCGCTACGGGCACGACGATCTCATGCAAGCCGACGCATCGACCCTTCACGCGGCAGTGGCAGATGACTTCGCCGCCGTCGACCGCACCATCCTCGCGCAGCTCGAGTCGCGCGTGCCGCTGGTCCAGACCATCGGTCAGTACATCATCCAGAGTGGTGGCAAACGCCTGCGCCCGGTGCTGGTGCTGCTGGCAGCCCGCGCGCTGGGCTATCAAGGCGAGAAACACGTTCATCTGGCCGCGCTGATCGAATTCATGCACACCTCGACCCTATTGCACGATGATGTCGTGGATGAATCCAGCCTGCGCCGTGGCCGCTCCACCGCCAATGACACCTGGGGCAATGCGCCTTCGGTGCTGGTCGGTGACTTCCTCTATTCGCGCTCCTTCCAGATGATGGTCGAAGTCGGCTCGATGGACGTGATGGCGATTCTCTCCGCTGCCACCTGCACCATCGCCGAAGGGGAAGTCCTGCAGCTGACCAATATCGGCAATGCCGACATTGATGAAGCCGCCTACTTCGAGACCATTCACGGCAAGACCGCCATGCTGTTCGAGGCGGCCGCACATGCCGGCGCGATTCTGGCCAGGGAAACCGACGACACCGTGACCCCGGCACAGGTCAGCGCGCTGCAGAACTATGGCCGCTACCTGGGCCTCGCCTTCCAGCTGATCGATGATCTGCTCGACTATCAGGGCGATGCCGAGACCATGGGCAAGAACGTCGGTGATGACCTGGCCGAAGGCAAGCCGACCCTGCCGTTGATTCGCGCCATGCAGGTCGGCAGCCCGGCGCAG
The DNA here is from genome assembly GCF_018340035.1 of Cobetia sp. MC34. Taxonomy (NCBI): domain Bacteria; kingdom Pseudomonadati; phylum Pseudomonadota; class Gammaproteobacteria; order Oceanospirillales; family Halomonadaceae; genus Cobetia; species Cobetia sp. MC34. The sequence continues at coordinate 67,732 of NZ_JADPPY010000012.1, read as the reverse complement.
GCCAGTCTGGTGCGCGGCGCCATCGAGAAAGGTGGGCTGGAGCAGCTCGACGAGGTACTGGAAGTGGTGCGCCTCACGGGCGGCCTCGACTATACCCGCAGCCGCGCCCAGGAGATGGCCGACAACGCCCTGAGCGAGCTCAAGGCACTGCCGGAGAGCGAATTCCGCGACAGCCTCGAGCGCATCGCGCTGTTGAGCGTTGGCCGCCAGGCCTGATACCCGCATGACGATGGCCTGCCTGGCAGGTCATCAGTCAGTGGGTCCGTCAGTCCATCATGACAGCAGAAAACCCCCGCCAGCGTGGCGAGAAACGCTGGCAGGATGAGGTGAAGAGAAGCGCGCTTCTCGGCAGCGGAATTGCCCCTTGAGACTCAGATAAAACTTTTTGACCTCAAGGGCTTGCAAAGCAAAGCTGCCTGCGTATAATTCACCTCCGTCGAGACAAGCTCACGACGCATCGGAGTATAGCTCAGCTTGGTAGAGCGCTGCCTTCGGGAGGCAGAGGTCGTAGGTTCGAATCCTGCTACTCCGACCAGATATATGAAAAAGCCGCTGATCACTGATCAGCGGCTTTTTTGATGCTGGAAGGTTTTTCCTACCTCACAAGCTTCCTTCTGCTTGCTCGCGCCTGCGACGCACTCCCCAACGCGCTACATCCCTCAGGATGCCCCATGCACACACTGCGTCTTGCCTTGCTGTCCCTGCTGCTGACCTCACTGCTCTCCGCCTGCGCCACCCCACGTGCGCAATGGGAAAAGCCCGGCGCCAACAGCACACAAGCCCACAATACCTATGCGGGCTGCCAGTACGAGCTTGGCCTGACCGACAAGTCCGCCAACGAGAAGCAGACACTGCTGAAATACTGCATGGAGCGCGACGGCTACCGGCTGCAGAGTTACTGACTCATAGCGCGCACTGAACCATATCGAGCGGCGAGTCAGTCGGACATCCAGCTGTCACTCGCCTTGCGGGCCCGCTCGCGACCAGCACGTTCACGGTCGCGGCGGGCCTTTTGCTTGAGGTAGTAACTGCGCAGGGCAAGGCCGAGACCGAAGGCCAGCATCAGGGCGAATACCAGCCCCTGCCAAGGGCGGGCGGCATCGCCAAGCCAGGTCTCCAGCGCGACGATGGCGATCAGGCCGCTGGCCTGACTGGCAACGGCGATCGCACGGCTACGGTCATAATGATGTGACAGCATGGGGATATCCTTGCAGCGTCCTCGGCGGCAGAGCAATGCTCAGCGCGAGGCGTGGATGTCGAAGTCCGTCGATTATCGCATACTCGAGCCTCGCGACTGCAGCGCCTGCCGAGCGTTTGCCAAGCACTTGCCACATACAGTGGCCGACAGGTATTGCTGCCCTGAACGCTCCCCCGGACACCGCCAGAGGATAAACGCATGGACGCCATCGCCCTGGGCCCTGCCCTGATTTCCGTCGAACGCCTCTATGCCTTCGTGGCAGCCCTGGTGATGCTGATCGAGTTCTCGCTGCTGATTCGTCTGCTGGCACGCATGCACGCCAGGGGCACGACCGCGCCCGCTCACGATTCTCCCCCGCTGAGCCCCTCGCGCTGGTTCAATCGCATGCTGGTCAGCTGGGTGATCGGCGCGCGCCTCACTCATGTCGCGCTGCACTGGGCAAGTTATCAGCAGGCACCGCTGGATATCCTCAAGCTGTGGCAACCGGGCTACCACCTGTTCGGCGGCATGCTGGTCGCGACCCTGGCCAGCCTGTGGCTGTTGCGCCGGCATGGCGCGATTCGCCAGGTCATCGCGCTGGGCAGTCTGACGCTGGGGCTGACCGCCTTCCTCGGCCTCAAGCAACTCGACCCGCTGGGCAACGCCTCCGCCATCGAGGCGATGCCTGCCATCACCCTCAATCATCTGGACCGCCGCCCCGTCGCGCTGAATGACATCCGGGACGAACGCGTGATCGTCAATCTATGGGCCACCTGGTGCCCGCCCTGCCGACGCGAGATGCCACTGCTGGCGGAGGCCGATCAGAGACCCGGCGTCACCGTGGTACTCGCCAATCAGGGCGAGCAGGCACTGGCGGTGACCCGCTTTCTGAAAAGCGAACAGCTGACGCTCGAGTACGCGCTGCTCGACCCCGCCATGCAACTGATGGCGCTGGCCGAGGCGCAGGGACTGCCCGCGACCCTCGTCTTCGATGGCGACGGACAGCTGATCGAGCGTCATATCGGCGAGCTGAGCCGCGCCCAGCTGGACGCCCTGCTACCGGCGTCACGGCCATAGTGCGACACCCTGGGGGCCTCGCTCGGTGCGACAAAGACGCTCGCCGCAAGAAAAGGCGCTTAAGCCACGGCGTCTGATCCGGTAAGATACCGCGCCCCTGTATTCCCGATTCCCGTCTTTGTCCTACCCCGAGGCTTCATGAGCGACTTCATTCCCGGTCAGCGCTGGATCAGTGACGGCGAGGCTGATCTCGGCCTTGGCACCATCCTCAATGTCGACTTCCGCACCGTCACCGTGCTCTTTGCCGCCAGCGAAGAAACCCGCACCTACAGTCTGCGCGAAGCGCCCCTTACCCGGGTGGCCTTCGGCAATGGCGACCGCATCCAGTCCGACGATGGCGAATGGCTGATCGTCGATGACTTCAAGGAAGTGCGCGGCCAGATCGTCTACATCTGTGAGCGCAGCGGCGAGCATGCCGGCGAGCTCATCGAGCTTCCCGAAGCCCGTCTGAACGACAAGATGCAGTTCAATCAGGCACGTGATCGCCTGCTGACCGGCCAGGTCGACCGCAATGACTGGTTCGACCTGCGCTACCGCACCCTGCGCCACTTCCATCGTGTCGAGCAGAGCCCGGCGCTGGGCCTGTCCGGCCCCAAGGTCGACCTGGTGCCGCACCAGCTCTACATCGCCGATGAAGTCTCGCGCCGTCACGCGCCGCGCGTACTGCTGGCCGATGAAGTCGGCCTCGGCAAGACCATCGAAGCCGGCCTGATCCTGCACCGCCTGCTGCTCAGCGGCCGCGCCAGCCGAGCGCTGATCCTGGTACCGGCGAGCCTGACCCACCAGTGGCTGGTCGAGATGCTGCGCCGCTTCGCGCTGGATGTCTCGCTGCTCGACGAGGAGCAGTGCAAGGCCTACGGCACGCGCAACCCCTTCGAAGGCAACCAGATCATTCTGGCCAGCCAGGACTGGCTGTTCGCCAACCCGTCGCGTCAGGTCCAGGCTGCCGCCTGCGATTGGGACATGCTGATCGTCGATGAGGCCCACCACCTCGACTGGAGCGAAGACAAGGTCGGCCCGGGCTACGCCTGTGTCGAATCCCTCGCTCGCCAGACCGCCGGTGTGCTGCTGCTGACCGCCACACCGGAGCAGATGGGGCTCGAGAGCCACTTCGCGCGCCTGCGCCTGCTCGACCCGGAGCGCTATCACGACATCGAGCGCTTCAAGGCCGAGGAACAGGGCTATGTGGCCGTCGCCAGCGCCATCGATGCCCTGGAAGCGCTGCCCGCCGATCAGTCCGGTCTCGACAGCCTCGCCAGCGTGCTGGATGACAGCGACAGCCGCGCCCTGCTCGACACCCTGATGGACAGCGATGCCGACGATGCCCAGCGCGACAGCGCGCGTCGCCAGCTGCGCGACCAGCTGCTCGACCGCCACGGCACCGGCCGCGTGATGTTCCGCAACTCACGCACCCATGTCGCCGGCTTCCCCGAGCGTCGCCTGCACGTCCATGAGCTTGAGCTGCCCTCCTCCTACCGTCGCGTGGTGCGCAAGCTGGAGCGTGACGAGGACTATCTCGATGATCTGCTGATCGAGACCGGCATGAACCACCCCGAGGTGGTGCTGTTCCTCGACGAGATGTATCGCGCCCTGCCCGATGACCGCATGAACGCGGAGCCCTGGTGGCAGATCGACCCGCGCGTCATGTGGCTGCTGGAAACCCTGACCGACCTCGGCAACGAGAAGGCGCTGGTGATCTGCCATACCGCCGATACCGCGCGTGAGCTGTCCGAAGGCCTGCGCGTGCTGGGCGGTGTGCATGCACCGGTCTTCCATGAGGGCATGAGCCTGGTCGAGCGCGACCGCGCCGCCGCGGCCTTCGCCTCCGAAGAGGAAGGCGTGCAGCTGCTGGTGTGCTCGGAAATCGGCTCGGAAGGTCGCAACTTCCAGTTCTGTCACCACCTGGTGATGTTCGACCTGCCGGTACATCCGGACCAGCTCGAACAGCGCATCGGGCGTCTGGATCGCATCGGTCAGCAGTTCCCGATCGAGATCCACGTGCCGGTCTTCGAAGGCTCGCCGGGCGCCCAGCTACTGCGCTGGTACCGTGACGGCATGGACGCCTTCAGCGCGCCGCACGGCATCGGCAGCGAGCTCTACGCCCAGTTCGGCGACGAGCTGGAAGAAGCCCTGCTCGACAGCGAAGAGATCGACAGCATCATCGAGCAGACCCGCGAGCGCTTCGATGCCCTGCAGGAAGAGCGTCAGTCCGGCCGCAACCGCCTGCTGGAACTCAATGCCTGCCGTCACGAGCGCGCCGAGGAAGTCATCGCCGCCATCGAGACGCTGGACAACGACAAGGCACTGCCCGGCTATCTGGAGCGCGCCTTCGACATCTTCGGCATCGAGAGCCGGGACCTCGGCGACGGCATCACCTATCTGGCACCGGGCCCGCACATGCTCGACGGCCTGCCGGGGCTGGTGAAGGGCGAGGAAGGCTTCAGCGTCACCAGTGACCGCGCCACCGCGCTGTCACGCGAAGACGTGCAGCACCTGTCGTGGGAGCACCCGCTGGTACGCGAGATGCTGGTCCGTATCCTGGACGGCTCGATGGGCAACACCGCGCTGGCGCTGCTCAAGCACCCGGCGATTCCCGGTGGCCGCCTGATGACGGAAGTGGTCTTCCGCACCCAATCCACCGCGCCGCGCGGCCTGCGTCTGGGCCGTTTCCTGCCGCCGACCGCCATCCGTGTCCTGCTGGATGAAACCGGCAGCAACCTGTCCGACAAGGTGTCCTTCGGCGGACTGGCCAAGAACCTCAAGCCGGTCAAGAAGGCGGTCGCGCGCGACCTGATCAAGCAGAGCCACGCCACGCTGCGCAAGCTGATGAGCGATGCCGAGCAGGAAGCCGAGCGCGAATTGCCGACCATCGTCGAGCAGGCCCAGCAGCAGATGCGCGAGCAGCTCAGTGCCGAACTGGCGCGCCTGGAAGCATTGGCCAGCCACAACCCGGCCGTGCGCGAGGAAGAGCTCGAAGCGCTGCGTCAGGAGCGTGCCGCGCTGGATGGCGCCATCGAGACCACCCGTCTGCGCCTGGACAGCGTGCGCGTCATCGTCACCGTGGATGCCCACGAGCATTGAGCTGACCGCAGTCGTCAGTGATGCACCTGAAACGCCCCATCTGCCACCGGCAGGTGGGGCGTTTTGCCGTGTGCGCCAGCGACAATGGCCCGCTGGACTTGCCAGATCGACCAGCGGCCGCGACGATGCCATCGCTTGCGTGCCACACCCGCGGTCCGTCACTTACGCTTCACCCTTTTCGTTTCATCCTATCGTTTCATTACTACAGAGCACCCTCATGGCGAGATCATATCCAGAGAGCGACGAGACAGCGTCAGGGCAGAGCTGGCAGGGAGAGCGCCTGGCCGAGGAAGGCGAGCGTGTCGCGAAGGTGGGGCTGTCGCTGCTGGCGGCGGGCGATGACTGGTGGGCCATCGACAAGCCGGCCGAGCTGCCCTCGGTACCGGGGCGTGATCCGTCGCGCTTCGACAGTGTCCATTCGCGCCTGTGCCAGCTGAGCGACGATACCCGCGCCGTGCACCGTCTGGATGTGGCGACCTCCGGGGTGCTGCTGGTGGCGCGCAACGTCGAGGGCCAGCGGCGGCTGTCGCGGCTCTTCCAGTCGCGCACCATCGAGAAACGCTACCTGGCCGTGGTGGCAGGGCATCTCACGCCCGGCGAGGGCAGTATCGCCCTGCCGCTGCGCTGTGACTGGCCACGCCGCCCGCGTCAGATCGTCGACTTCACGCATGGCAAGTCGGCCCTGACGCATTATCGGGTCGAGCAGCGTCTGACGCTCGAGGGCCAGCGCCCGGATGGTACGCCTCAGACCCTCGCCGCCAGTCGTGTAGCGCTGACGCCGCATACCGGGCGCTCACACCAGCTACGCCTGCATATGCTGGCGCTCGGCCATCCGATCATCGGCGATGGCTTCTATGCGCGCGGGGCGGCACTCAATGCCAGCCCGCGCCTGCTACTGCATGCAGCGCGCCTGGTGATTCCGCCAGCCAGCGACAGCGAGGCACCGCCACTGGTGCTGGAAGCGCCGCTGCCCTTCTAGCGTCGCCTTGCTGCCAAGGCTCACTTGCGTGACAGGATATCGGCGAAGGCCACGTCGAGGGTCGGGTAGTCGAAGGTGAAGCCGGCAGCCAGCAGACGCGCCGGCACCATGCGGGCGCCTTCCAGCAGCAGGGTACTCATCTCCCCCAACCCCAGCTCAAGCGCCTTGGCCGGCAGCGGCAGAATCGCCGGACGCCCCAGACCGCGGGCCAGAGCGTGGGTGAAGCCCATGTTGGTGACCGGATGCGGCGCGCTGGCATTGAAGGCACCGCTGAGACTGTCATCCGCCAGCAGACGCTCGATGATGCGAATCATGTCGTGGCGGTGGATCCACGGCATGTAATGGCGCCCATCACCCAGCCGCCCCCCGAGCCCGAGCTTGAAGGGCGTCAGCAGCTTGGCCAGCGTGCCGCCATCGGCCTCCATCACCAGGCCAGTACGGATGATGGCCAGCCGCACGCCGTATTCGGTGACGGGCATGGCGGCTGCCTCCCAGTCACGACACAGGCGATGATTGAAATCGTCGTAGGGCGTCGCCTGCTCGTCGATCTCGACATCGTCCGGCTCGCCCGCCTTGGGCTGTGCGCCGTAATAGCCCATCGCCGAGCCGGACACCATCACCTGCGGTGGATGGCCTTCGGCGGCCAACTGCTGACACAGCATCACCAGATGCTCGGTGGTCTCCAGCCGCGAACGGCGCAGTTCACGCTTGTGATCCTCGCTCCAACGCCGCCCGGCTATCGACTCCCCCGCCAGATTGACGATGCCCTCAGGCTGCCAATCCTTGAAGGCCAGTGACGAATCCGCCGCGACCACCGTCAGCCCCAGGTCGGCAAACTGGCGCTCAGCACGCTCCGGGCGGCGCGATACGACCGCCAGCGAGTGGCCCGCCGCGGCAAGTGACTGACACAGCGCCTGGCCGACGAACCCCGTTGCACCTGTTATCAATATTCGCATGTTGCCCTCCTCGGCGATGAAGCATCGAGTGTGCCGACTTCCGCCATAAATCTATACTTACATTGTACAATTATGCACAAGAAGTTAACTTTAGCGTATCTGCTGTCGGGTCACATGACGACCCGCCCCCCCCTGAACACCGCCCGCGCAGGAGTCGCCTCCAGATGCCAGTATCGTCCATCGCCATCATCGGTGCCGGTATCGCCGGATTGTCCGCCGCCACCCGACTGGCCGCACAGGGCCATGCGGTGACGATATTCGAGAAGGCACGCGGCCCCGGCGGACGCCTGGCCAGTCGCCGCACGAGCGAAGGCCCCATCGACATCGGCGCGCAATACTTCACGGCGCGTGATCCACGCTTCCAGTCCGCGCTCGAGCAGTGGCGGGCCGCAGGCGTCGTCGCAACTTGGGGTGAGAGACTGTTGAGCCTCGGCAAGTCGCCATCTGACGAGAGCCAATGGCAGCGGCTGCGCGATGATTCCACCCGCTACGTAGCCAGTCCGCGCATGAGCGCCCTGAGCCGCCACCTCAGTGAACAGCTGCCGGCCCACGCCAGCCTGCACAGCGAAACGCGCATCACGCGCCTGATCGCGGACGAAGGCACAGCATCAGGCAAGCGCTGGCGACTCGAGGACAGCGACGGTGATCAGCACGGCCCCTTCGATCACGTGGTGATCAGCGCACCGGCGCCGCAGGCACGCGCCCTGCTGAGCACGGCCGGCACCGACGCCCAGGGGGCGGCGCTCGCCGAGGACTCGCTGGCCCCGGCCCTGAGTGAGGCGCTGGCGCAGGTGGAGATGGCGCCGACCTGGACACTAATGGCCACTCTGGAGACGCCGCTACCCGCGCTGGGGGGCGACGCCGACTGGCAAGGGTTGCTGGTCAGCCGCGGTGATGATGGCCCGCTGCGCTGCGTGATGCGCCAGCATTCGCGTCCCGGCCGCCAGCCACCGACACATGCCCGGGAGACCCTGAGCCTACTGGCGACCGCCGGCTGGAGCCGAGCGAATCTGGAGAAGTCGCCACAGGAAGTCGCGACCTTGCTGTGGCAGGCCTTCGAGGCACTGCCCGAGCTCCGCGAGCTGGCGCCGGGCTGGAGCCAGGGCAAGGTCACCCTCACGGCGCATCGCTGGCGCTACGCTCACCCGACCCAGACGCTGCCGCAGACCTCAGCGGCAGCCGGCCACAATGGCCATGTCCACAATGTCTATGACCAGAAGGGCTATGGCCAGGGGACATCCGGGCTATGGCTGGCCGGAGACGCCCTGCGTGGCCCGCGCGTCGAGGACGCCTGGCTGTCAGGACACGAGGTAGCCGAACAGCTGCTCAACACCCTCGCCGACAGCTGATACGCTGCCGCGACCCCTCATCGCCCACAGGATAGCTGCATGACTACGTCCACAGATCACGACAACGCCTTGATTCTATTGGCCCATGGGTCACGTGACCCGCGCTGGCGCGAGCCCTTCGAGGCACTGGAAGCCACACTGGCTTCCCGCCTCAAGCGCCCGACGCGTCTGGCCTATATGGAACTGTGCGATCCGCTGCTGACCGACACCATCGATACCCTGGCGGCAGACGGTGCCGCACGTATCGACATCCTGCCGCTGTTCTTCGCGGCCGGCCGTCATCTGCGCGAGGACGTGCCCGCCATGCTGGAAGACTCGCAGCGCCAGCACCCCGACTGCCCCATCAGTCTGCTTGACCCGGTGGGTGCACATCCGGCCTTTGTCGAGGCCTTGATCCAGATTGTGGAGCAACAGGACAACGCCTAGACGGCCGATTTCATGACGGGACCTTCGGCGTCAAAGGCGCTGTGATGCACCTTCAAAACATGCGCACCGGGGATGCGACGCAGCTTGCCTCTTGTCAGGCTCTGGCGGCTGCGCCATCCTGATGCCCACATGTACAGCTAGTGCACAAGATGCATTGCCGGTATCCCACAGCGCCCCAAGTGACGACACTTCAACTTTACCCTGTGTGTCGTCCTCACCTGTGCTTCACCCGGGATGCCTCGTCACCGCCAGAGGTAACACCATTCATGACTGACAAGGCCACGGAAACTGCCAGTTCGCCGCTGTTTCCGATCCGCGAAGTCTCTCGCCTGACCGGCGTCAATTCGGTCACGTTGAGAGCCTGGGAACGCCGCTACGGACTGATCGAGCCCCGCCGGACGCCCAAGGGGCATCGCCTGTATGCCCGCGAGGACATCGAGCGGATCGAACACATCCTGCAGTGGCTCAACCGCGGAGTACCTGTCAGCCAGGTACGCGAGCTGCTCGACCAGCCGCAGCCGGAAAGCACGCCGATGCCGGACGAAGGCAGCTGGAGTGGCCAGCAGCAGCTGGCACTGGCCGCCATCGACGCCCAGGACGAGGCGCGCCTGGCCGAGCTGTACAACCAGAGTCTGGCGCTGTACCCGGTCAGCAGCGTGGTCGAGCGCCTGTGGCGTCCGCTGCTCGAGCAGCTCGAGGAGCGCGGTACCGCCACCTTCGGCACCCGCCTGGCCCAGTGCTTCTTCGAGAGCTTCCTGCGTTCGCGCATCGGTGCCCGGCTGGTGTTTGCCAATCAGGAGCGTCACGCCCCGCACATCACGCTGACGCGCCTGCCGGAAGAGCCGGGCCTGAGCTGGCTGCTGCTGTTCGCGCTGGTCGCCAGCGACGCCGGCTATCACGTCAGCCTGCTGGATGGCCCACTGCCGCTGGCGGAACTGCCGCTGGCCGCAGAGCGCCTGCAGGCACAGGCCGTGGTGCTGGTCGGCACCCAGGCCGAGCGCTCGGATGTCATGCGCCGTCAGTTGCCGCGGGTCGCAGAACAATTGAGCGTGCCGCTGGCCATCGCTGGCCCGGCCGCCCAGATTCGCCAGCAGGAGCTGGTAGACGGGCCCATTGAAGGCCTGGGGGCCGACCCGATTCAGGCGGTCGCTCGCCTGAGGTCCTTGATGGCACGTTGATCGCAGGCTCCTGCTCGGCATTGGTTTCACCGATCGCCAAGGAGCCCCGATGTCATCTGACTCACCTTCCGCCTCTTCCCCCGCCTCCGCGCCAGCGGGGGCTCCCCTGCAGCTGGTCTGGCTGCGCAGTGACCTGCGCGTACACGACAACACTGCTCTCTCGCAGGCCGCCGCACGCGGCCCGGTCGTGGCCGTCGTCGCCCCCTGCCTGGCGCAGTGGGTCGAGCACGGCCACGGCGCCAACAAGCTCGACTTCCTGCGCCGCGGCCTGCATGTCCTGCAACAGGCACTCGCCGGCTATCACATCCCGCTCAAGGTGCTCGACTGCGACACCTTCGCTGAGGTGCCCGAGGCGCTGGCTGCACTATGCGACGAGCTGGGTGCCCAGGCCCTGCACTTCAATGACGAATATGCCGTCAATGAGCGTGAGCGCGACAGGCGCGTGCGTGAGCGCCTTGCCGAGAGCGACGTCCGCCTGCATCGCTACACCGACATGCTGGCCTTCACGCCCGGCGAGCTGCTGACCGGCAAGGGCGATTACTACGGCGTCTTCACACCCTTCTCAAAGCGTTGGCACAAGGAAGTCGATTCCCGCCGTCTGGCGCTGAATGAGGCACCTGAAGTGCAAGCCACGCCCCGAGACGCCCAGGGGCGCGAGATCCACGGCGACGCCATCCCGCCACTGCCCGAGACGCTCAAGGGCAAGCCGGCGACAGCGCTGGACGCCGAGCTATGGCCGGCCGGCGAAGAGGCCGCACAGGAGCGTCTGGAACGCTTTCTGACCTTCCGCGCGCGCCGCTACCACGAACAGCGCGATATCCCCGCCACCCGTGGCACCAGCGAGCTCTCGCCCTATCTGGCGCTGGGCATGATCTCGGCCCGCCAATGCTACGCCGCCGTACTGGCAGAGAACGGCAGCCTCGCCGATGGCGATGTCGGCCTGACCAGCTGGGTCAACGAGCTGATCTGGCGTGAGTTCTACCAGCACATCCTGGTCGGCTTCCCGCGCGTCAATCGCCACCGTCCCTTCCAGCGCCATACCGAGGCCCTGCAGTGGCGCGATGACGACGCAGGCTTCGCCGCCTGGTGCGAGGGCCGCACCGGCTACCCCATCGTCGATGCCGCCATGCGGCAGCTGGTGCAGACCGGCTGGATGCACAATCGCCTGCGCATGGTGACGGCGATGTTCCTCACCAAGCATCTGCTGATCGACTGGCGGCGTGGCGAGGCCTTCTTCATGACCCATCTCGTCGATGGTGAGCTGGGCGCCAACAATGGTGGCTGGCAATGGGCGGCTTCCACCGGCACCGATGCCGCGCCCTATTTCCGCATCTTCAATCCAACCACCCAGGGCCAGCGCTTCGACAAGGGCGGCGAGTTCATCGCGAGCATGGTGCCGGAACTGGCCGAGCTGCCGGCCAAGCGGCGCCACCAGCCCAGTGCGGATGACTGCCAACAGACGGGCTATCCACGACCGATCGTCGATCACAAGGCCGCCCGCCAGCGGGCGCTGGATACCTTCAAGGCGCTGTCAAAAAGCGAATGACCCCTCAAGCGGCCTGCTGATCTTCAGCAGGCCGCTCTTGTATCCCCCCTTCAGGAGCATTGCCATGCAATCGCTACCCGACGAGATGAGCCCGGCCCTGACTCGGGTATGTCGTCTTTACGAAAAGCTGGACAAAACCTCTACAGAACTGCTCAAATCAGTCTACAGTGACGATATCGTCTTCCGCGACCCCCTGCATGAAGTCCGCGGTCTGACGGCACTCAACGCCTATTTCTCAGGGTTGTACATGAATGTCGCCGCCATCGACTTCGTCTTTCATCACCCGCTGGGGCCGGTGCCTGCGCAAGCCGCCGGCCCTGCGGATGAAGGCAATGAACAGGGACTTGCCTGGCTAAGCTGGACGATGACCTATCGCCATACCCGTCTGAACGGGGGCAAGGACATCAGCGTGCAGGGCGCCTCACGCCTCGAGTTCCGAGACGGGAAGGTCATCCAGCACCGTGATTTCTTCGATGCCGGTGAGCTGCTCTACGAGCAGGTGCCTGTACTGCGCAACGTGATCGGCCTGCTGAAACGTCGCATGGACTGAGCAGCAGAGGGTTGAACCTTGGCGACATCCATACGGACACGCCCGGCGTTCTCTGAGTCAGTGCCATCCAGATTCGCCAGGCCAGGCAAGGCGCAGACACGCAGACACGCAGACACACAGACACACAGACACGCAGAGACAGACAGGCACGCCAGACACATACATGCCAAGGAGGGGAAATGGCCAGTCATGGTTCGAGCACCACATCGACGACCACATCGACGACTGCAAAGGCTCGCAAACGCATCTGGCTGACCGGCGCCAGCTCCGGCATCGGCGAAGGTCTGGCGCGCCGGCTGCTGGCGGATGGCCACCGGGTCGCCCTGAGCGCGCGCTCCGCCGACAAGCTGGAAGCCATCGCAGCCGATGCCGAGCAAGGCCCCGGGGAAGCGCTGGTCGTGACGCTCGACCTCACCGACCGTGAGGCCATCCGCGCGGCGGCCAGCCAGATAGAGGCCCGCTTTGGTGGACTCGACCTTGCACTGCTCAACGCTGGCACCTGCGAATATCTGGATGCACGGGAATTCGAGGCAGACCTGGTCCACCGCGTGTTCGCGACCAACTTCCAGGCCGCCGTGGATGTGATCGAAAGCGCCTTGCCGCTGCTGCGCATGGCAGCGGCAGACGGCGGTGAGCGACCGCAGCTGGCAGCGGTCTCCAGTGCCTCGGCCTACCTGCCGTTGCCACGCGCGGAGGCGTATGGCGCCTCCAAGGCCGCGGTGAGCTACTTCCTGGAGTCGCTGCGACTGGACCTCGACAACCAGGGCATCGATGTCAGCGTGATTCACCCCGGCTTCGTCAAGACGCCGCTGACCGAACGCAATGACTTCCCGATGCCGATGCAGGTCACTGTCGACCAGGCGGTCGAGGCGATCGTGGCGGGGCTCGCGCGTCACCGGCTCGACATCCATTTCCCGCGCCGCTTCACGCTGTTGGTCAAGTTGCTGGGCATCCTGCCCGCCCCCTTGCGCCGCAGCATCGGCCTGCGCATGACCCGCGACTGACGATTCATTGCCGGTGAGGCAAACAGGCCTGCCAGTGCACCTTCCCGCAGCCCAGCTGCTGACGACATGGTTCGACTCGTTTTCCTTCTGGAGTGGCATGAATACAACAACGACACACGCGACAGCACCTCTGGACCGCCAGCGCATCGCCGTCATCGGCAGCGGCGTCAGCGGCATGTCAGCGGCCTACTACCTGAGTCGCAAGCATGAAGTACATGTCTTCGAGTCAGCCGAGCGCCTGGGCGGTCACACCGCCACCATGGATGTACAGTGCGCCGATGGCAGCGACTGGGCCATCGACACCGGCTTCATCGTCTTCAATGACCGCACCTACCCGCATTTCCAGCGCCTGCTGGAACGCCTCGACGTGGCCTATCAGCCCACCGAGATGAGCTTCTCGGTGCACACCACCGCCGAGGACTTCGAGTACAACGGCCATACCCTGCTGTCGCTGTTCGCCCAGAAGCGCAATCTGCTGCGCCCGCGCTTCTATCGCCTGCTGCGCGACATCCTGCGCTTCAACAAGCAGGCTGCCGCCGACCTGGACAACGGCAAGCTCGCCGAGGGCGCGACCCTGGGCAGCTACCTGGATGCCAATGGCTACTCGCAGGTATTCCGTGAGCATGACCTGCTGCCGATGGGCGCAGCGATCTGGTCCGCCAGCATCGCGGACATCGCGCAATTCCCGCTGCTGTTCTTCGTGCGCTTCTTCCGCCATCACGGCCTGCTGTCGGTCAATGATCGCCCACAGTGGTTCACGCTGGTCGGTGGCTCGCGCGCCTATATCGCGCCGCTGACCGAGGGCTATGCCGAGCGCATTCGCCTCAACAGCAAGATCACCCGGGTCCTGCGTGACGCCGACGGCGTGACGCTTGAGCATGCCGATGGCCGCCGTGAACGCTTCGACCAGGTGGTGATGGCGTGTCATGCGCCGCAGGCACTGGCGCTGCTCGGCGATGCCAGCGAGCAGGAGCGCGCGGTGCTGGGGGCGATCACGACCCAGCGCAATGAGGTGGTGATGCATACCGACACCTCGCTGCTGCCCAGGCGCAAGGCAGCCTGGGCGAGCTGGAACTACCGCCTCGATGGACGCGACGACGCCCAGCGGGCCAGTGTCACCTACGACATGAACATCCTGCAACGCCTTGATGAGCGCGAGCACCCGCCCCGCGAGACCTTCTGCATCACGCTCAATGACAGCGACGCGATTGATCCCGCTCGGGTGCTGGGCCGTTATGCCTATGACCACCCGCGCTTCACGCTGGCCGCCGAAGCCGCCAAGGCACGCTTCACGCAGATTTCCGGCGCGCAGGCCAAGGCGGAGGGCGCGGTGGGCCGAACCCATTTCTGTGGCGCCTGGTGGCGCAACGGCTTTCACGAGGATGGCGTATGGAGTGCGCTGCGGGTCGCCGAGGCACTGGGTGCGCGCGAGGCAGACGATTGAAGGCGCCCGCCAGCCGCATCGGTTATGGCACGCTGCGCCACCGTCGCCACGCGCCGCGCCAGCATGCCTTTCGCTATCGCGTCGCCATGGCATGGCTGGCACTGGATGAGTTGCCGGCACTGATGGCCGGCAAGCGCCTGGTGAGCGCCAGTCACGCCGCGCCACTGGCCTTTCGCGACAGTGACCATCTGCCGGCCGCGGTCCACGACATTGCCGATGGCCCACTCGAGGAACGGGTGCGCGCCGCCTGCCAGCGCGAGCTTGCCCGCAATGGCGATCACGCGCCGCTGCCGCAGGGACGCATCTTTCTGCTGACCCAGCTGCGCCACTTCGGGATCGGCTTCAACCCGATCCGCCTCTATTACCTCTATCACGCCTCAGGCCAGCTGGGCGCCGTGCTCGGTGAGGTAACCAATATCCCCTGGGGAGAGCGCGTACTGTATGCCGCCCGCACGGACCCGCAGCGACGCATGCAGGCGGCGCAGTTCGACAAGCGCATGCATGTCTCGCCCTTCATGCCGATGGGCATGCGCTATCACTGGCGCTTCAACGACCCCAGCGCGGATGAGCTGTTGCTGCACATGGAAAACCACCCCCTCTCCGGGGATACGGCGCGGAAAGCGCAGCACTCGCTGTTCGATGCCAGCCTGAGCCTGCATCTGGAACCGGCTACGCCGCGCGCCTTTCATCGCCTGCTGCTGCGTTTCCCCTGGATGACGCTCAAGACGGTCGCAGGCATTCATTTCGAGGCGCTGCGTCTGGCGCTCAAGCGCGTGCCGATCTTCGACCATCCGCGCTCGCCGTCTTCATCATGAGGAACTCATCATGAGCCAATTCGAACCCGCTCCCCCCACACTGGCCACGACCCGGGCACCGGCGGACCGCCTGACGCGGCTGCTGCGGCCACGCCTGCTGCGCATGCTCGACAAGCTCGAGGGTGGCAGCCTGACGGTGCTGGAAGGCCGTGAGCGCCACGTGCTGGGCAAGGGCGGCGCGCGCAACGTCACGCTGCGTATCCATGACTCACGCGCGTGGCGGCGCATGGCGCTGGGTGGCACCGTCGCGGCGGCGGAGGCCTACATGGATGGCCAGTGGGAGACGGATGATCTGGTCGGGCTGGTGCGCCTGTTCGCCTACAACCTCGAACAGGTCAATGACTCGGTGGACAGCGGGACGTCGCGCCTGTCCAAGTGGGCGCTGAGCGTCGCCTACGCGCTGGCACGCAATACACTGGCGGGTTCGAAGCGCAATATCTCGGCGCATTACGATCTCGGCAATGATCTCTTCGAGCTGTTCCTCGATCGCGAGCACCGCATGTATTCCGCGGCGGTGTTCCCCTATCCCGAGGCCAGCCTGGAAGCGGCCTCGACCCACAAGCTGGAGAAGCTGTTCAACCTGCTGGAACTCGGGCCTCAGCATCACCTGCTGGAAATCGGCACCGGCTGGGGCGGGCTGGCGATCCATGCCGCAAGAACACGCGGCTGCCGCGTGACCACCACGACCATTTCCGATGAGCAGCACGCCTATACCAGGGCGCGTATCGCCGCGGAAGGGCTGGAAGATCGCATCACGCTGCTCAAGGAAGACTACCGGGCACTGGAAGGTCGCTTCGATCGCATCGTCTCGGTGGAGATGATCGAGGCGGTCGGCCATCAGTATCTGCCGACCTATCTGAAGACCCTCGAGCGCCTGCTCGAGCCGTCAGGCCTGATCGCGCTGCAGGCCATCACGATTCGCGATCAGCGCTTCGTGGCCGCCAGCCGCGAGATGGACTTCATCAAGCGCTACATCTTCCCCGGCGGCTTCCTGCCGTCCCATGCGGCGATTCTCAGCGCCATGCAACAGGATACCCAGCTGAACCTGTTGCAGCTCGAGGATATCGGCCTGCACTACGCCGCCACGCTCAAGGCTTGGGGGCAGCGCTTCGAGGCGCGTCTCGGGGAGGTCTATGCGCAGGGCTACGACGAGCGCTTCGTGCGCATGTGGCGTTACTACCTGGCGTACTGCGAGGGGGGCTTCCGCGAGCGCACCATCGGCACCTGTCAGCTGCTGCTGGGGGGGGCCGGGGGCGCGCCCGACACAGGCGGGGCTCCAGGATTGGGACGCCTGAACATGCTGTCCGAGCGCCCTGGAGCACTACTCAATGCCGGGCTCTTCCAGCTCGGCTGGTTCTGCTGCGTGCTGGCCGGCTCGACGGTCGCCCTGCTGGCCACGCCGCTGATACTGGCCGTGCATCTGTGGCTGATCGTGCCGACGAGTGAGCGCCTGCGCGAGCTGCGCTGGCTGGCCGCCTTCGTGGCGCTGGGCATGGTGGTGGATGGCAGCCTGTCACTGGCCGGTGGCTACACCATCACCTCGGACACGCCTGACTGGGAGCACTGGCTGCCCCTGCCTGTCTGGATGTGGTGTCTGTGGCCACTGTTCGCCAGCACGATCCATCATGCGCTGCGCTGGTTGTGGCAGCGGCCCTGGCTTGCGGCGGCTGGCGGTGCCATCAGTGCCCCGCTGTCCTATTACGGCGGGGCGCAGCTCGCCAATGTGACCCTCGCCGACTGGCTGCTACCGGCGCAGGCGCTGATCTGGGGCGGCCTGTGCCTGGGTATCGCACGTCTGCAGGGGCATGCCGAGCGCGCCTGAGGACATCAGGCAGCCTTGATGGCCAGATTGCCGGCCTCGTAGCCATTGAGCCGCTCGATGACCTCCCCCGCGGGTGCCGGCCGCGAGAAGTAGAACCCCTGGATCCAGCCGCAGCCATTCGATACCAGATATTCACGCTGTTCGGCGGTCTCGACGCCTTCCGCGATCATCTCCATGCCCAGGCCCTTGGCCATCGCCAGCACCGCCATGGTGATGGCGGCATCCGCACGCTCGCCGGGTAGACTGCGGATGAAGGCGCGGTCCAGCTTGAGCTTGTCCACCGGCAGGTCCTTCAGATAGGCGAGTGACGAATAGCCGGTGCCGAAGTCATCCACCGCGATCTGGTGGCCGCGAGCGCGTAGTGCCGCCAGGCGCCGTGAGACGTCGCCGGCACGCTCATCCAGCAATACCGATTCCGTCAGCTCCAGCCCAATGGAGCTGGCAGGCACGCCATACTCCATCAACAGGCCCGCCAGCGAGGCCTCAAAGCCACCCTGGATCAGCTGCAAGGCCGAGACATTGACCCAGATGCACAGGCGGTGACCGGCGCGCCGCCAGCTGGCCTGCTGCTGTACCGCCTCGCGCAGCACCCAGTTGCCCAGGCGCAGCATCAGGCCATGGCGCTCGGCCAGCGGCACGAATTCGGCCGGTGAGATGGCACCCCGCAGCGGGTGCTTCCAGCGCAACAGCGCCTCGACACTCGCGACCTTGCCGGTGCTGGCGTCGTGCTGACATTGATAGTGCAGCTGCAATTGCCCCTGGCTCTCGATGGCGACCCGCAGGTCATTCGCCAGCCCCAGCTGCAGGTCACCACCAGCATCCAGTGCGGGCTGGAAGCGCATGTCGGTATTGCGGCCATGCCGCTTGGCGGCATACAGGGCACTTTCCAGACTCTGCATCAGCACATCGGCATCAGCGCCATCCTCCGGGGCGCGGCAGCTGCCGATCGACAGCGCAAGGTGCAGCGCCTGATCGCCGATCTCGAAAGGCTTGGTCAGCACCTGGCGCAGCTCATCCACCCAGGCGGTATGCTCGCCACCCGCCGTGGAGCGCAGAATGACGAACTCGTCGCCGCCGATGCGCCCTACCACACCGCCACGCGCCAGCGCCGTCAGACGCTGGGAGAACTGCTGCAGCAGGCGATCGCCCCCTTCCGCGCCCAGGGCATCATTGATGCTCTTGAGCGCATCGATATCGATCAATGCCAGGTCCATCGCCTCCCCGGCGCGCAGGCCATTGAGGCGACTGACCAGCAGGTCGCCCAGCCGGCGGCGATTGGGCAGGCCCGTCAGGGCATCTTCCAGCCCCAGGCGCTGCAGATCCTGCTCGCGTGCCTTGTGGCGGGTGATATCGGTAAAGAGAGCGACATGAAAGACGTCGCCGCCCTGCTCGATACGGCGTGCTCGCAGCCACTCGGGGTATTCATCCCCCTGCTTGCGCCGGTTCCAGACCTCGCCTTCCCAGTGGCCATTGGCCTCGAGCGCCTGGCGATAACGGGCGTGAAACTCCTCGTCATGGCGCCCGGAAGACAGCAGGGAAGGGTTGCGACCGATGATCTCTTCCGGTGCGTAACCGGTGATATGACTGAAGGCGGCGTTCACGGCCAGCACCCGATTGTGGCGATCACTGATCACCAGACCATCACTGCTCAGGTGCACGGCGGCTTCCAGCAGCTGACGATGCAGCAGCTGGCGACGACGCTGGCGCGCGATGTCCAGCCCCGCCAGAACGGCAGGCAGCAACGCGGCAAGACGCAGCTCGAGCCCCGGCAACCAGGGCAGCGCTGTCAAGGCAACGAACGCCCCGATGATCAGGGGCCGATTGAAGTGGGCTTGCGGCCACATAAGCAGCTCTCGGTGGAAGGGGTCATCGGGGGTGATCCTGCATTTGCAGGCAGCGGGCCACTCTCGGCATGGCTCCAGCGGATTGCGGCCGATGCCGGCAAAGGGGATCCCGCGCGAATCACACACTAGCTCCTATCGACCACTTCCCCCCCAGCTGTAGGACTTATTTGCACCCGCCCTTGCCGCCCTTTAGTCTGGCCCCCACGTGCATTCAGGGGTGCCAGCCATTAGACTAGCCCCATTCAGGCGCTCAGGTGCCTCGTACGGCATTACCATCCCGCTACTCGGAATGACTCAGTGACCAAGCAACACTCCTTTACTCGCGACGAGCTGCTGGCCTGTGGCCAGGGCGAACTCTTCGGCCCGGGCAATGCGCAACTGCCTGCTCCCAACATGCTGATGCTGGATCGCATCACTCACATCAGTGAGGAAGGCGGTAGCCACGGCAAGGGTCAGCTGATTGCTGAGCTGGATATCTCTCCGGACCTGTGGTTCTTCGACTGCCACTTCCCGGGTGATCCGGTGATGCCGGGCTGCCTGGGCCTCGATGCCATGTGGCAGCTGGTGGGCTTCCACCTCGGCTGGCTGGGCAATCCGGGCCGTGGCCGCGCGCTGGGCTGCGGCGAGGTCAAGTTCTCTGGCCAGGTGCTGCCGACCGCCAAGAAAGTGACCTACACCATCAACATCAAGCGAGTCATCACTCGCAAGCTGATCCTCGGCATCGCCGATGGTACAGTGACAGTTGACGGTCGCGACATCTATCAGGCCAACGACCTGCGCGTCGGTCTGTTCACCTCCACTGCGAACTTCTGAACGGGAGGCTCCCATGCGTAGAGTGGTAGTCACCGGGCTGGGCATTGTTTCCTGCCTGGGCAATGATCGCCAGCAGGTCCTGGAATCGCTCCGCGAAGGACGTTCTGGTATCCGCCGCAAAGAGGAATACGCCGAGCTGGGCTTCCGTAGCCACGTGGCCGGCGTTGTCGACATCAATCTCGAAGACCACATCGATCGCAAGCAATTGCGCTTCATGGGGGATGCTGCGGCCTATGCCTACATCTCCATGGCGCAGGCGATTGCCGATTCCGGTCTCACCGAAGAGCAGGTTTCCCACGAGCGTACCGGCCTGATCGCCGGTTCCGGTGGCGCTTCCTCCGCGAACCAGGTCGAGGCCGCAGACGTGATGCGCGCCAAGGGCCTGCGTCGCGTCGGTCCCTACCGCGTCACTCGCACCATGGGCTCGACCGTCTCTGCCTGTCTGGCCACGCCGTTCAAGATCAAGGGTATCAACTACTCGATCTCCTCGGCCTGTGCCACGTCTGCCCACTGCATCGGTAGCGCCGTGGAACAGATCCAGCTGAACAAGCAGGACATCGTGTTTGCCGGTGGCGGTGAAGAAGAGCACTGGACCCTGTCCTGCCTGTTCGACGCCATGGGCGCCCTGTCCACCAGCTACAACGACACGCCGGAAACCGCGTCGCGTCCTTACGACAAGACCCGTGATGGCTTCGTCATCGCTGGCGGCGGCGGCATGCTGGTACTCGAGGAGCTGGAACACGCCAAGGCACGCGGCGCGAAGATCTACGCCGAAGTGACCGGCTATGGCGCGACCTCCGATGGCCACGACATGGTGGCACCGTCCGGCGAAGGTGCAGCACGCTGCATGCGTCAGGCGATGGCAACCGTGAATGGCGATATCGACTACATCAACACCCACGGCACCTCGACGCCGGTGGGCGATGTGGCCGAGCTCAAGGCCATCCAGGAAGTCTTCGGCGCCGCCAGCCCGGCAATGAGCTCGACCAAGTCGCTGACGGGTCACTCGCTGGGCGCCACTGGCGTGCAGGAAGCTATCTACTCCATGCTGATGATGGAGAACGACTTCATTGCCGCGTCTGCCAACGTCAGCGAGCTGGATGACCGCGCCGAAGGCCTCGACATCGTCACGACCCGTCGTGATGGCGTCAAGATCGACCGTGTGCTGTCCAACAGCTTCGGCTTCGGTGGCACCAACGCCTGCCTGATTCTGGAACGTTTCCAGGACTGATTCAGCACGCGTTCAGCAGACATGCAGTCTGCAGATACGCGCTGGTGTTAGACACGAAAAGGCCGCCCTTCGGGGCGGCCTTTTTGGTGGCTGTCCGGTGCTCGCTGGCAGCACCGGATGCATCAGCCGAGCAACAGTGAAGGCGAGAGACAGTCAGGCGCCGACGCTATCGGCCGCCGCTTCCTCTTCCAGCGGCGGACGCTGGACACTGGAGATTTCCTGCAGCTTGGCCTCGACCCAGGCCTCGACATCGGCGATCACCGCATCCGGCTTGCGCCCCGCCGTCTCGATGGCCGGGCCATAGGCGACATGGATGGTGCCCGGGCGCTTGATCCAGCTGTCATTGGGCCAGATCTCACCGGCATTGTGCGCCACCGGCACCACCGGCACGCCGGCACGGCAGGCAATCGCGGCGCCGGACTTGTTGAACTTCTTGCGCGTCCCCGGCGCGATGCGCGTGCCTTCCGGGAAGATCAGCACTGTAAAGCCGTCCTTGAGGCGCTGGGTACCCACTGACAGCACCTGTTTGAGCGCCTTGGCCGGCTGGGTGCGATCCAGCGGAATCGGCTCCAGCAGTTTCAGCCCCCAGCCGAAGACCGGAATCTTCAGCAGCTCCTGCTTGAGCACGGTGCATAGCGGGCGCTTGGCCACCTGCAGATAGATGGTTTCCCACTCGCTCTGGTGGTTGGCCAGCAGCACGCAGGCCCCCTCAGGCAAGGCGTCACGTCCAGTCACCTGCACCTTCACGCCGCAGGTCAGACGGAACCACCACAGCACGATATGGTTGTAGCTATGCAGGACACGGTAGCGCGCCTGTAGCGGAAGGCAGGCCGCCAGCGGCACCAGCACCACGGCGCTGAGCAGCAACGCCATGAAATAACCTACATAAAACAGCACGCTACGCAGCGCATTCACAGGCACAGTCTCCACAGGTCAGATCGAATCAGGGCGAGATGAGCCGGAGGCGCGCTGCGCGATCCAGTCATCCATCAGGCGGGATAGTTCGAGGCGCCACGGCTTCTGATGCACACCGAAGGTGTCCAGCACGCGACGACAGTTGAGCACACGCCGCAGCGGCGTACCGGCGTTGAGGGTCAGCGCCTTGAGCGGGCCCGCGGCCACCGTCTCGCCAAGCCCCTCGAGGCGGGTGATCAACTGGGTGCGTACGACACTGACGAAGGCGTAGGTGCTGATGGGCTCGGTGCCGGCCAGATGGTAGGCCCCCCAGGCACCCGCACCGCAGCGCTGTTGCTGGAGCATGCCGATCAACGCCATCGCCACGGCATCGACACTGGTCGGGCACAGGATGACGTCTTCGGCGGCACGCACCTCTTCCCCCGCCAGCAGGCGCTCGATCAGCGTCGGCAGCCAGGCATCACGCCCTTCCGGGCCGAACAGCGGGCCAAGACGCACGATCAGGTGATTGGGCAGCTCGGCACGGATGCGATCACCGGTCGCGATGACGCGGCGCAGCGCCGTATCGATCGGCGAGGGCACCTCGTCCTCGTCGAGCAAGCCTTCGCCGCCCTGCTCGAACATCTGATCTGCCACGCACCACACCAGCGGTGTGCCGGTCTCGATGCAGGCGGCCAGCACTTGCTCCACCGCCTCGGCATGCGCCATCACCTCGGCAGGTGCGGAATCGGCCGGGCGTGCGAACGGCGGCACGATGACGACATCCGCCTGGCTGGCGCGGATGTCATCGGCACCAATACGGTCAGACTCGACGGCGTTGAGCTCAAGATCGGCGCGCGTACCGGCCGCACGAATCAGACCCAGGCCAAGACAATGCCCGGCATCTAGCAGCAAGAGTTTCACAGGCAGGCTCCAGCAAACAGGAGCATCGCCGCAAGAGGCGACGATGCAAAGGTGTCATTCTATCAACCTTGCAGACTGGCTGCAGGCCCGTTGTTGCGTGGAGTGATGGGGATCAAAGGGGCGCCGATCGGGTGAGGGCGACCGATGCCGTAGCCTTGCACGAAGTCGACACCGATCAGCTCGAGGGCGGGGATCAGCTCAAGGCGCTCGACATATTCCGCCACCGTGATGATGCCCATCTGGGCACAGATGCCACAGATGGCGGAGACGATGGCGGCGTCGAGGCTATCGCGAGTCAGGTTGCGCACGAAGGCGCCGTCGATCTTGAGCTGGTTGACCGGCAGCTCCTTGAGGTAGGCAAAGGACGACATGCCACTGCCGAAGTCATCCAGGGCGAAGCTGCAGCCGAGCCGGCGCATGCTATAGATGAACTCGCGCGCCTGGGCCAGATTGCTGATGGCCGCCGTCTCGGTGATCTCGAAGCACAGCCGCTGGGGCATGACGGAGCTTTGCGTGACCAGCGCCGCCAGCTGATCGCGCATGCGCAGGTCACCCATGCTCTGGCCGGAGAGGTTGATCGCCAGCACGGCGTCCGATTCGATGCGACCATCATCGGACTCCAGCACCTGCAGCGCCTGGGTGACGACCCAGATATCAATCTCGGGCATCAGGCCGAATCGCTCCGCCGTCGCCATGAAGTGCGCCGGGGCCAGGTGCTCGCCCGAGTCGTTGACGTAGCGCAGCAGCACCTCATAGTAGGGCTTGCTGGTGGCATCACTCAGCGAGCGGATCGGCTGGATATACAGCGTGAAGCGATCATTCTCCAGCGCCTCGTGCAGCAGCGGCAGCCATTGTACCTCGCGCTGGGCGCGCTCGAACCCCGCATCTCCGTCATGGTAGGCATGCACCTGATTGCGCCCGCTCTGCTTGGCCATGTAGCAGGCCCCATCCGCCTGACGCAGGACTTCGGAGGCCTGGACACCGCCCTCGACCGGCGCGACCCCGATGCTGACGCCCAACTGGAATGGCCGCCCCTCATCATAGTAGCGATAGGCACTGACGGCCGCGCACAGCGCTTCGGCACGCTCGATGGCCTGCTCGCGAGAACAGCGATAGAGCAGCACGGCGAATTCATCGCCCCCCAGGCGTGCCAGTACATCCGTTTCCCGCACATGTGCTCGCATCAGCGCGGAGAGCTCGCGCAATACGGTGTCTCCCGCCGCGTGCCCACAGGTGTCGTTGACCACCTTGAAGAAGTCGAGATCCAGGTACAGCAGCTGGTGAAAGCCGCCATCGGCCAGCGCCGCGGTGAGAGCGTCATCGAAGGCGGTGCGATTGTGCAGGCCGGTCAGACTGTCGTGATGCGCCTGAAAGTTGAGGCGCCGAATCATGGCCTGGCGATAGCTGATGTCGCGGAAGACCAGTACGGCCCCCTCGACATCCCCACTGCGACGGCGCACGGGCGAGGCCTTGAGCTCCACGGCACATTCACTGCCATCACGTGCCACCAGCAGCGTCTGGCTGGACATGTGCACCACTTCGCCACGCTGCAAGACCCCTTCCAGCTGGCTGGCAACCGACTGCAACGTACCTTCATGGCGCAGCTGCAAGATGCGCACCCAGGGACGACCGCGGGCCAACGACGGGTCCCAGCCACACAGTTCGGCAGCGATGGGATTGATGTGCTGGATATGGCCCTCGTGATCAAGGCTGATCACTCCTTCATCGATGGAATCCAGCATGACCGCCACCTGATCGCGCTCATGACGCAACTCCCGGGTCCGATACTCCAGCAGGCCATCCAGACGCGAGCGGTAATGGCGACTGCGACGCATGCGCTGCTCGGCACTGATGGCTAGGAGTGCCAGCCCCAGCACGGCCAGGGTCGCGATAGCGATGGCCAGGGCCAGCCACAGATTCTGCCCGGAGTTCATGCCCGCCCCGGCGGGAGAGATGATGGGCGTGGTCAGCGGCATCATCTCCATCGCCGCCATGCCGATGTAATGCATGCCGGCGATCGCAAGTCCCATCGCGCCGGCCGCCAGGGCCTGATAGATGCGATTGGGGCGGCGCTGGCGCAAGAAGAAACCTCCCAGCCACAGGGCCGCCGTCGCGGCCACCACCGCCACCACGATGGACACCGCGAACAGCAGCGGGTCATAGCGGTATGGCATGTGCATCTGCATCGCCGCCATGCCGGTGTAGTGCATCGTGGCGATGCCGCCGCCCATGATGGTCCCGCTCGTCATCAACAGCATCGGCGTCAGGCGTGGCAGCGTATTCACCCAGAGCGCCAGCCCCGAGGCCAGCATTGCGATCAGCACCGACAACGCCGTCAGGCCGGGCGCATAGGTGACCGAAGCCTGGCTTTCATACGCCAGCATGCCGATGAAATGCATGGCCCAGACACCCAGCCCCATCGCCACGGCTCCGCCCACCAGCCAGCCGAGGCTGGTGGCGCGCGAAGGGGCCAGCGCGACCTGACGAATCAGCTGCAGCGCTGCATGTGAAGCCAGCACGGCGACCACGATTGACAGGGCGACCAGTGGGTAGGAATAACTGCCATGCATGAATAACCTCAATCATCAGGGGCATGCCACAGTCGGCAAGATAGGGGCGGAAATCCGACAACGGCGTCATGTCGCCAGCACCCCCTCTGGAGTACCACGACAGGCTTCTCAGGCCATGGATTGCCACCCGACAACACTGGCAGTCCAACGGCGAGATACCAAGAGAATACGGCCATGAAGCGTTTTTGCACAACGCTCGTTTGCAACGCATGTATGAGCCGCAATGGAGTGGCGCTCAACCTCCCTTACGCGCGGCACAAGCCACTGGATGTCGCGCTCGGCACCATTTTTCATGATCAGAAATAATTCATGAAAAACAGACGCTTACATAAACAAAAACGCGAACATCTTATGGTTAATTCAAAAAAAAAGCCCTCGCTGAACGAGGGCCTTTTCATCGCTATCGCTTGCGCGTTCTATCGGCGCACAGACGAAAAACTTTATTCAGAACGGGATTTCATCATCGAAATCATCGAAGCTGCCCGCGGGCGGCGCACCAAAATTGTTGTTCTGGGAGCTGTTCTGCTGCGCAGGCTGCTGGCCACCGAAGTTGTTGCCCTGCTGAGGTGCCGGCTGCTGACCACCGAACTGACCGCCTTGCTGAGGGGCTGGCTGCTGACCACCGAACTGGCCACCTTGCTGCGGGGCCGGCTGCTGACCACCGAACTGGCCACCCTGCTGGGGTGCTGCGGCCGGTTGCTGGCCGCCCTGCTGAGGCGCCTGCTGCGGGCGACCACCAGCGAAGTTGCCGCCGCCACCTTCACCACGCGTATCCAGCATCTGCATGTCGTTGGCCACGATTTCGGTGCTGTAACGGTCATTGCCGTTCTGATCCTGCCACTTGCGCGTCTGCAGGCGACCTTCGATATACAGGCGTGAGCCTTTCTTGACGTATTGCTGGGCCACTTCAGCCAGCTTGTTGAACATCACCACACGGTGCCATTCGGTACGTTCCTGACGCTGACCGCTCTGGCGATCATTCCAGGTGTCCGTCGTCGCGAGGTTCAGGTTGCACACCGCACTACCGGACGGGGTGAAGCGAACTTCCGGGTCTTGACCGAGATTACCGATCAGAATGACCTTGTTTACGCCACGAGCCATGAAGATTACTCCTGCAAATAGACCGGCGCGCCATGGGCACCGGAGAAGGTATCGAGTGCACCGGCAATGTGTTGCCGATGTCAGGGTTCAGCTGGCAGGCACTTCCGCGCCTGCCGGAGTTTCGTCATCACGCTGGCGAGTGAAGCGGGCCAGCGCCTTGTCATCCAGTGTATCGCGTGTGACCTTGAGATAAGCGACCCGTTCCTCACGCACCACGAGCGCCTCTTCCACGCCGGCGATCGCCAGCAGGCGTGTCTGCAGCTCGACGGCCGACAATTGCGCGGCCTCGGGTGACAGGCCGATCACTTCACTGCCCAGATGTCGCGGCGGTTGCATGCCCCACACCACGGCCAGCCACAGAATGGCGACCAGTCCCATGGCGAAGAACACGCCGCTCAGACCGAAATGCCCGGTCAACCAGCCGCCCCCGACACCGCCCACGAAGGCGCCCAGGAACTGACTGGTGGAATAGACCCCCATCGCCGTGCCCTTGGCACCGGCCGGGGCCAGCTTTGAGATCATCGACGGCAAGGTCGCCTCAAGCAGATTGAAGGCGACGAAGAACAGCCACAGCAGGCCGAGGAACATCGCCAGCCCCGCATGCTCGATGCCATCGACTCCCAGCAGCAGCAAGCTTGTCGCGATGGTCGCGACGGCCCCCAGGAAGACGGGCTTCATGCGCCGATACTTCTCGGCCACGACGACCAGCGGCAGCATGGCGACAAAGGCCAGCCCCATCAATGGCAGGTAGATCCAGCCATGATGCGCGGGGGCGATGCCGAAATTGACCAGCTGCTGGGGAATGGCCACGAAGCAGGCGGTCAGGATCATGTGCAGCGCAAAGATCGACACATCCATGCGCAACAAGGCGGAATTCGCGAGGATACCCTTGAGCTGGCGCCTATCAAGCCCCACATCCTGATGTTGACGCCTGGGCGCAGCCGGCACCAGCTTCCAGAGCACGAACAGGCTCGCGACGGCCATCACGGCGGTCAACCAGAAGACCCCCGACAGGCCGAAGGCATCTGCAGCCAGTGGCCCTGCGACCATCGCCAGTGCAAAGGCGACCCCGATCGACATGCCGATGGAGGCCATCGCCATGGTGCGAACCTCCTCCCGGGTCTGATCGGCCAGCAGTGCCATGATCGCTCCCGCCACGGCGCCGCTGCCCTGCAGACAGCGCCCGAGGATGATCATCTCGATGCTGTCGGCCGTCGCCGCGACCAGCGAGCCCAGAATGAACAACCCGAGCCCGAAGCCGATCACGGCCTTGCGCCCCAGTCGGTCTGACAGCCAGCCGAACGGAATCTGCAGCAATGCCTGGGTCAGCCCGTAGCCACCCAGCGCCACACCGACCAGTGTCGGCGTCGCTCCGGCGAAGTCACGGGTATAGAGCGCCAGCACCGGCAACACCATGAACAGCCCCAGCATGCGAGTCGCATAGAGGCTGGCAAGGCCGACGATGGCGCGGCGTTCCGGCGCGAGCAGTCGAGAGGTTTTCATGGGCGGCGGCGGGCTCCGGAGCATGACAGTCAAGAAGAGGGAGGCCGACCACGTGGGTCGCCGAGATGTGACATCCAACGGTGGTCGCCCACCAATGGACTGCATATTCTAAGGCCCGCTTGGCGGCTTTGAAAGCATGCAGCCTTTGCCGGGTGTTTCACCCGCGCCTTATAATCGTTGCTTTTATCGACGCAGCCCGAGGTGGCAATGGACAGGATTCAGGTGAGGGGTGCGCGCACCCACAACCTCAAGAACATCGATGTCGAACTGCCGCGTGACAAGCTGATCGTGGTGACCGGACTTTCCGGTTCCGGCAAGTCTTCACTTGCCTTTGACACTCTCTATGCCGAGGGACAGCGGCGCTACGTCGAATCACTGTCCACCTACGCACGTCAGTTCCTGTCGATGATGGAAAAGCCGGACATCGACCATATCGAAGGTCTGTCACCGGCGATTTCCATCGAACAGAAATCGACCTCGCACAACCCGCGCTCCACCGTCGGCACCATTACCGAGATCTACGATTACCTGCGCCTGCTGTATGCACGCGCCGGTACGCCGCGCTGCCCGGACCACGCGATCGACCTGGAAGCCCAGACCATCTCGCAGATGGTCGATCAGGCGCTCGCCTTGCCGGAAGGCAGCAAGCTGATGCTGCTGGCTCCCGTGGTCAGTGGCCGCAAGGGTGAGCACCTCCAGCTGCTGTCAGAGCTGCGCGCCCAGGGCTTCGTGCGGGCCCGCATCGACGGCGTGATCGTCGAGCTGGATGATCTCAAGCCGCTGGAGAAGAACAAGAAGCATGACATCGACGTCGTCGTCGATCGTTTCAAGGTGCGCGAAGACCTCAAGCAGCGCCTGGCCGAATCCTTCGAGACCGCGCTGAATCTGGCCGACGGCAGCGCGCGCCTGCACTTCATGGATGGCGAACAGGAAGACCTCGTCTTCTCCTCGCGCTTCGCCTGCCCGGTGTGTGGCTATGCGCTGGCCGAGCTGGAACCGCGCCTGTTCTCCTTCAACAACCCGGCGGGCGCCTGCCCGACCTGTGACGGCCTCGGCGTGAAGCAGTATTTCGATCCCGACAAGCTGATCAGCCATCCTGAGCTGTCACTGGCCGAAGGCGTCATCAAGGGCTGGGACCGCCGCAGTGTCTACTACTTCAGCCAGCTGCAGGCCGTTGCCGAGCATTATGGCTTCGCGCTGGAAGCGGCCTGGGAGTCGCTCAGCGATGAAGCGCGTGACGCCGTGCTCAACGGCAGCGGCCGCGAGGACATCGCCTTCAGCTACGTGAATGACCGTGGCCGCAAGGTGACCCGCGAGCACCCCTTCGAGGGCGTGCTGCCCAACATGGAGCGCCGTTACCGCGAGACCGAATCCAACATGGTGCGCGAGGACCTCGCCCGCTATCTGGCGGTCCAGCCGTGCCCGAGCTGCGACGGCTCGCGCCTGCGTCGTGAAGCGCGCAACGTCTATGTCGATGACCGCACACTCTCCGAGGTCGTGCGTCAGCCGATCGGTGAAGCATGGGAAGAGTTCGGCAAGCTGAGCCTGCCGGGACGCAAGGGCGAGATCGCCGCCAAGATCGTGCATGAGATCCAGGCGCGCCTCGAATTTCTCGTCAATGTCGGCCTCGACTATCTGACCCTGGAGCGCAGCGCCGACACCCTGTCTGGCGGTGAGGCGCAGCGTATCCGTCTCGCCAGCCAGATCGGTGCCGGCCTGGTCGGGGTGATGTACATCCTCGATGAGCCGTCCATCGGCCTGCATCAGCGTGACAATGATCGCCTGCTCAAGACGCTGATCCATCTGCGCGACCTGGGCAACACCGTGATCGTGGTCGAGCATGATGAGGACGCGATTCGCGCCGCCGACCACGTGCTGGATATCGGCCCGGGCGCCGGCGTGCATGGTGG
Source organism: Cobetia sp. MC34 (assembly GCF_018340035.1). NCBI lineage: Bacteria > Pseudomonadati > Pseudomonadota > Gammaproteobacteria > Oceanospirillales > Halomonadaceae > Cobetia > Cobetia sp. MC34. The sequence continues at coordinate 37,538 of NZ_JADPPY010000012.1, read as the reverse complement.
CGAGATCGTCGCCCAGGGCACGCCGGAGCAGATCGAGGCCACGCCTGGCTCATTGACCGGGCAATATCTGAGCGGCGAGCGCGAGATCGCCGTGCCGCCCTACCGCCTTCCGGCCAACCCTGACAAGGTGCTGCGCCTGACCGGTGCCACCGGCAACAACCTGCAGGATGTGACGCTGACGCTGCCGACAGGCCTGCTGACGTGCATCACCGGGGTCTCGGGCTCAGGCAAGTCGACGCTGATCAATGCTACCCTGATGCCGCTGGCGGCGCGTGAGCTCAATCGGGCCACCACCCTGACGCCCGCGCCCTACGGCACCATCGAAGGGCTGGACCTGTTCGACAAGATGGTGGATATCGACCAGAGCCCCATCGGGCGGACGCCGCGCTCCAATCCGGCGACCTATACCGGCATCTTCACGCCGATTCGCGAGCTGTTTTCAGGCACCCAGGAAGCACGCGCCCGCGGCTACAAGCCGGGCCGCTTCAGCTTCAACGTCAAGGGCGGCCGCTGCGAGGCCTGTCAGGGCGACGGCCTGATCAAGGTCGAGATGCACTTCCTGCCCGACATGTACGTGCCCTGCGATGTCTGCAAGGGCAAGCGCTACAACCGCGAGACGCTTGAAGTGCAGTACAAGGGCAAGAACATCCACGAAGTGCTGGAGATGACTATCGAGGAGGCGCTGGAGTTCTTCTCGCCGGTTCCGGCCATCGCCCGTCGTCTGCAGACGCTGATGGATGTCGGCCTCTCCTACGTACGCCTCGGCCAGAGTGCGACCACGCTGTCCGGCGGTGAAGCCCAGCGCGTCAAGCTGGCACGCGAGCTGGCCAAGCGCGATACCGGCAAGACGCTCTATATTCTCGATGAGCCGACCACCGGTCTGCACTTCGAGGATATTCGCCAGCTGCTGGTCGTGTTGCACCGCCTGCGCGATCACGGCAACACCGTGGTCGTGATCGAGCACAACCTGGATGTGATAAAGACCGCCGACTGGCTGATCGACCTTGGCCCGGAGGGCGGCTCAGCCGGCGGCCAGATCATCGCCGAAGGCACGCCGGAGCAACTGGCCACGCAGGAGATCTCGCACACCGGTCGCTTCCTGGCCCCGCTGCTGGAGCGCCAGAAAGCCACCAGTGCCACCGCGAGCAGCAAGAAGAAGGCCGAGACCAGCAGCTAGGCGCCGGCTCACGCCCCTTCCGCTCCTCTGATTCACCTCGCCCCAGCACACTCTCAGCACACCCCGGGGCGAGGTGAATCTCCGGCAAATGACACGCCCGTGTCACCCGGCCAACTGCCAGGCATAAAAAAAGGCCAACCCGTGAGGGTTGGCCTTTTCTTGTGGACGAAGCAAGCCGAAGCTTACTCTTCGCCCGCTGCCTCGGAGGCAACCGGACGATCGACCAGCTCGACGAATGCCATCGGGGCATTGTCACCGGCGCGATAGCCGCACTTCAGGATGCGCAGGTAACCGCCCGGACGGGAGGTGTAGCGCGGGCCGAGCTCATTGAAGAGCTTGCCGACCGCTTCCTTGGAGCGCGTGCGAGAGAACGCCAAACGGCGGTTCGCAACGGTGTCCTGCTTGGCCAGGGTGATCAGCGGCTCGATATGACGACGCAGTTCCTTGGCTTTCGGCAGGGTAGTCTTGATGACTTCGTGCTCTACCAGAGAGATGCACATGTTCTTGAACATGGCTTCACGGTGAGAGCTGGTACGGTTCAGGTGACGACCACTCTTACGATGACGCATGGTTGTGATTCCTTACCAGTCTGGGGCTTGAGCCGACCGGGCTTCCTTAAGCGGAAGCCTTGTCGTCCTTCAGGCTTGCGGGCGGCCAGTTTTCCAACCGCATGCCGAGGGACAGACCACGCGCGGACAGCACGTCCTTGATTTCATTCAAGGACTTCTTGCCGAGATTCGGGGTCTTCAGCAGCTCAACTTCGGTGCGCTGAATGAGATCACCGATGTAATAGATATTCTCGGCCTTGAGACAGTTCGCACTGCGAACAGTCAGCTCAAGATCGTCTACGGGACGGAGAAGGATCGGATCGATTTGATCTTCCTCTTCTTCGACTTCCTGTTCCTTGTCTGCTTCCAGATCAACGAAGGCGGCCAGCTGCTCCTGCAGGATAGTTGCGGAGCGGCGGATCGCTTCTTCCGGATCCAGTGTGCCGTCGGTTTCCAGGTCGATCACCAGCTTGTCGAGGTTGGTGCGCTGTTCAACACGCGCAGCCTCGACGGCATAGGAGACCCGACGAACCGGGGTAAAGGTCGCATCCAGCTGGAGGCGGCCAATGGCACGTGATTCGTCATCAGCAGAGATGCGAGCATCTGCCGCTTCGTAGCCGCGGCCACGAGCGATCTTGAGCTGCATCTTCAGCTCGCCACCATCATTGAGGTGAGCGATGACGTGATCCGGATTCACGATTTCGAGATCGTGGTCGCCAGCGATGTCGCCAGCAGTCACGATACCCGGGCCCTTCTTGTTCAGCGCCAGCACAGCTTCGTCGCGACCATGCATCTTGATGGCCACGTCCTTGAGGTTCAGCAGGATTTCGATTACATCCTCCTGCACCCCTTCAATGGCGCTGTACTCGTGCAGAACGCCTTCGATCTCAGCTTCCACGACGGCACAGCCGGGCATGGAAGAAAGCAGGATGCGACGCAGAGCATTCCCCAGGGTGTGGCCGAAACCACGCTCGAAGGGTTCGAGGACGATTCGCGCGTGATGGGCGCTGACTTCCTCGACCTTGATATCGCGAGGACGGAGAAACTCTGTCACTGAGCGCTGCATAAGAACACCTTTAAGGCTGCCAAACGGATAATCTGGGTACTCCAGCCGGGCCGACGAATCGGCCCGGCGTTACATTACTTGGAGTACAGCTCGACGATCAGGTTTTCGTTGATATCGGCAGACAGGTCGCCACGCTCGGGGACAGCCTTGAAAGTGCCTTCCATCTTCTTGGAGTCGACGTCGACCCAGGAGACATCACCGCGGTTGGCAGCGAGTGCCAGAGACTGCTGGATGCGAGCCTGGTTCTTGGCCTTCTCACGAACGGTGACCACATCGCCAGCCTTCACTTTGAAGGAAGCAACGTTGACGGTACGGCCGTTCACGGCGATCGCCTTGTGGCTGACCAGCTGACGTGCCTCGGAACGCGTGGAGCCGAAGCCCATGCGGTAGACGACGTTGTCGAGACGAGTCTCGAGGAGCTGGAGCAGAACCTCACCGGTCGCACCCTTGAGGCGAGCGGCTTCTTTGTAGTAGTTGCGGAATTGCTTTTCCAGCACGCCGTACATGCGACGTACCTTCTGCTTTTCACGCAGCTGCAGGCCGTAGTCTGAAAGACGCTGACGGCGCTGGCCATGAACACCCGGGGGTTGTTCGGATTTGCACTTCTTCTCGAACGGAGTCACGCCACTCTTCAGGAAGAGGTCGGTGCCTTCACGACGAGACAGTTTGCACTTCGGTCCAATATAACGAGCCATGAGTCTGTCTCCTTAAACGCGGCGTTTCTTCGGCGGACGGCACCCATTATGCGGGATGGGGGTCACGTCGGTGATGCTTTGCACGCGGAAGCCTGCGGCATTGAGAGCACGCACGGCGGACTCACGACCCGGACCCGGGCCCTTGACCAGCACGTCGACGTTCTTCACACCATATTCGGCTGCAGCGGTCGCTGCACGTTCACTTGCGACTTGCGCAGCGAACGGGGTGCTCTTGCGAGAACCACGAAAACCCGAACCACCGGCAGTTGCCCAGGAAAGAGCATTGCCCTGGCGGTCTGTGATCGTCACGATAGTGTTGTTAAAAGAGGCGTGGATATGCGCGATGGCATCCACTACCTGCTTTTTAACCTTCTTGCGCTTACTCGGGTTAGCCATTAGATGTTTCCTGTCTAAACGCCAGTTCGTTTACTTGCGAATCGGTTTACGCGGACCTTTGCGTGTACGTGCGTTGGTCTTGGTGCGCTGACCGCGCAACGGAAGACCACGACGATGGCGCAGGCCACGATAGCAACCGAGGTCCATGAGACGCTTGATGTTCAGCGTGATCTCACGACGCAGGTCGCCTTCGACGGTGTACTTACCCACCTCGGCACGAACCAGGTCCAGTTGTTCAACAGACAGATCAGCGATCTTGACGCTCGGTTCTAAACCGAGAGCGGCGCAGATCTGCTGTGCACGCGTACGGCCAATCCCGAAGATATAAGTCAGCGAGATCGCCGCGTGCTTGTTGTCCGGGATATTGACGCCAGCAATACGGGCCATCAGTTTTCTCCGAAAGGTTAGCGGCGGATTTTACATCCACAAAGGGCGCAATAGCATACCCCTTGATCCCATTGGGAACAAGGGGGTATGCCAGCACCCGAGCTTGTATTCAGCTAAGCGGGTCGAGGGAATTAACCCTGACGCTGCTTGTGGCGGGGCTCAGTGCAGATGACCCGCACTGCGCCACGACGCCGAATGATCTTGCAGTTACGGCAAATTTTCTTGACGGAAGCTCGAACTTTCATCGTTCTCTCCAGTTTGCTAACAGGGGCTGCGCAATCAGCGCATCATGCCACCGCTGCCATAGCCTTTGAGGTTGGCCTTCTTCATCACCGACGCATACTGATTTGACATCAGATGCGACTGCACCTGGGCCATGAAGTCCATGACCACCACGACCACGATGAGCAGAGAGGTGCCGCCGAAATAGAACGGAACCTGCCATGCAACAACGAGGAATTGAGGCATCAGGGAGACTAGGGTGATGTAGAGGGCGCCGAACAGCGTCAGGCGAGTCATCACCTTATCGATGTAACGGGCGGTCTGTTCGCCTGGGCGAATACCCGGCAGAAACGCTCCTGACTTCTTGAGGTTGTCAGCAACATCCTTCGGATTGAAGACCAGCGCCGTGTAGAAGAAGCAGAAGAATACTACAGCGGCAGCGAAAAGCAAGATATACAGTGGCTGACCCGGCCCGAGAGCCTGAGATGCCGTCTGCAACCATTGCATGCTTTCACTCTGGCCAAACCATTGACCCATCGACGCAGGGAACAGCAGGATGCTTGACGCGAAGATCGGCGGGATGACCCCGGCCATGTTGACCTTCATCGGCAAGTAGCTGCTCTGACCTGCATACATCTTGTTGCCAACCTGACGGCGCGGATAGTTCACCGTGATGCGGCGTTGGCCGCGTTCGATGAACACCACGAAGGCAACGGTAATGACTGCGAGCAGCGTCAGCGCCAGCAGCGGAAGCACATTCCAGGCACCATCATTGCGCGCCAGTTCGAAAGACTGGCCGATGGCACTCGGCAGCCCGGCGACAATACCAGCAAAGATGATCAGTGAGATCCCGTTGCCGATACCCTTCTCGGTGATCTGCTCTCCCAGCCACATCAGGAACACTGCACCAGCCACGAACGTACTCACGGCGGTGAAGTAGAAGCTGAAGTCAGCGGAATAGGCGACACCGTTTCCGACCAGTCCGACTGCCATGCCGATCGATTGGACCAGGGCCAGTACTACCGTGCCGTAGCGCGTGTACTGGCTGATCTTGCGACGGCCGGCCTCGCCTTCCTTTTTCAACTGCTCAAGCTGAGGCGAGACCACCGTCAGGAGCTGCATGATGATCGACGCGGATATGTAGGGCATGATGCCCAGCGCGAAGATACTCATTCGCTCCAGTGCACCACCGGAGAACATGTTGAACATGCTCAGGATGGTGCCCTGGTTTTCCCTGAACAAGGCAGCAAGCTGGTCAGGATTGATACCGGGAACGGGGATGTGTGCACCGATTCGGTACACCACGATGGCGATGAACACGAAGCGCAAACGCGCCCAGAGTTCGCTCAACCCACTTCCCTGCATCGCCGGTACGTTTCCTGACTTAGCCATTTAGTCCTCTACCTTGCCACCGGCAGCTTCGATCGCAGCACGGGCACCCTTGGTGACCTTAATGCCGCGAACCGTGACTGCCTTGTCCAGTTCGCCGGAGAGCATGACCTTCGCGAACTTCGTGGAATCACGAAGCACGTTGGCCTTCTTCAGCGTTTCGAGGTCGACGATCTCGCCGTCTACCAGTGCCAGTTCGCTCAGGCGCACTTCTTCGGAAATCAGAGACTTCGCGGAAGTGAAACCAAACTTCGGCAGGCGACGCTGCATAGGCATCTGACCGCCTTCGAAGCCCGGCTTGACGCTGCCACCGGAACGGGACTTCTGGCCCTTGTGGCCACGACCGCCGGTCTTACCAAGACCGGAGCCGATACCACGACCGACACGCTTTGCAGCGTGCTTGGAGCCCGGGGCCGGACTCAGGGTATTCAATTTCATGGATTACTCTCCCTCAACACGGACAAGGTAGTGAACCTTGTTGATCATGCCGCGTACCGCGGGGGTGTCTTCCAGCTCGACAGTGTGACCGATGCGGCGCAGGCCAAGACCTTTCATAGTGGCCTTGTGCTTTTCGAGGACGCCGATGGTGCTGCGGATCTGGGTTACCGTGATCTTAGCTGCCATGGTGCCTTACCCCGCAATCTTGTCGACAGACAGGCCACGCTTGGCGGCGATGTCTTCCGGAGATTTCATGGCAGCGAGACCGTTGATGGTCGCGCGCACCACGTTGACCGGATTGGTGGAACCGTAGCACTTGGCCAGGACGTCATGGACGCCTGCCAGTTCGAGCACGGAACGCATCGCACCGCCGGCAATGATGCCGGTACCTTCGGACGCTGGCTGCATGTAGATCTTGGATGCGCCGTGACGAGCCTTCACCGGGTACTGCAGGGTGTGGCCCTTCAGGTCAACCTTGATCATGTTGCGACGAGCTTGGTCCATTGCCTTCTGGATCGCGACCGGCACTTCACGCGCCTTGCCACGGCCGAAGCCAACACGACCATTGCCGTCACCAACGACAGTCAGAGCGGTGAAACCGAAGATACGGCCGCCCTTGACTACCTTGGCGACGCGGTTGATCTGCACGAGCTTCTCTTGCAGGTCACCGCCCTTCTGTTCGATATTCGCCATCGTAAAACCCTTTAGAATTCCAGGCCGCCTTCACGTGCGGCATCGGCCAGGGCCTTCACGCGACCGTGGTACTTGTACCCGGAGCGATCGAAAGCCACTTGCTTGATACCCGCTTCCTTCGCGCGCTCGGCAATCAGAGCACCCACCTTGGCGGCGGAGTCCGAGTTACCGGTAGAACCTTCGCGCAGGCTCTTGTCGAGCGTGGATGCGGTGGCCAGGACCTGGCCGCCATCCGGCGAGATGATCTGCGCGTAGATGTGACGCGGGGTGCGGTTCACGCACAGGCGAAACACGCCCAGCTCGCGGATTTTCGCACGAGCGCGGCGGGCACGACGGAGACGAGATTCTTTCTTCGCGTTCATAACCCTGCCTTACTTCTTCTTGGCTTCTTTACGACGGACGACTTCGTCGCTGTACCGAATACCTTTGCCCTTGTAGGGCTCCGGCGGACGGAATGCGCGAATCTCTGCGGCGACCTGACCCAAAGCCTGCTTGTCAGCAGACGTGAGGACGATCTGAGTGTTCTTCGGCGTTTCAGCCGTAACACTTGCCGGCAGTTCATAGTCGACCGGGTGTGAGAAGCCCAGTGTCAGGTTGATTGTCTGGCCTTTGGCCTGGGCACGATAACCCACACCATTGATTTCCAGAGACTTTGTGAAGCCTACGGAAACACCAGACACCATGTTGTTGACCAGAGCACGAGTGGTACCAACCATTGCCCAGTTCTTGGCGGTCTCGGACGGAGCGAAGGTCATTTGACCTTCTTCCATAGAGATGACCACGTCCTGGTGGACGGTCAGTTCCAGCTGGCCTTTGCTGCCCTTCACGGTCAGCTTGTCGCCGTCGAGCTTTGCCTCGACGCCGTTCGGCAATTTAACCGGATACTTGGCTACGCGGGACATTCCAAACTCCTAGAATACGGTGCAGAGGACTTCGCCGCCGACACCAGCTTGACGGGCCGCACGATCGGTCATCACGCCCCGGGAGGTGGAAACGATCGCAATACCCAGGCCATCTGCGACTTTCGGAAGCTCACCCTTGCCTTTGTACTGGCGCAGGGACGGCTTGGAAATACGCTTGATGCTCTCGATAACCGACTTGCCTTCGAAGTACTTGAGGGTCACGGTCAGTTCCGGCTTGGCGCCTTCTGCGACGGCAAACTCGGAAATATAACCCTCTTCCTTCAATACGCGGGCCACTTCAACCTTGAGCTTGGAAGACGGCATGGTAACCGTCTCCTTGGTGGCCATCTGCGCATTGCGGATACGAGTGAACATATCCGCCAGAGTGTCTTGCATGCTCATTTACGTTGCGCTCCTGAATTCTTGCAGTGGTGTTACCAGCTGGACTTGGTCAGACCAGGCACGTCACCACGCATAGCGGCTTCACGCAGCTTGTTGCGGCTCAGGCCGAACTTGTTGTAGTAGCCGTGCGGACGGCCAGTGATACGGCAGCGGTTACGCTGACGGACCGGGCTGGCATCACGCGGCAGCTGCTGCAGCTTCAGCTGTGCGTCGAAGCGCTCTTCTTCAGAAGCGTTGACGTCGTTGATGATGGTCTTCAGTGCGTCGCGTTTGGCGGCGTACTTAGCGACCAGCTTGGTGCGCTTGAGCTCGCGCTCAACCATGCTTTTCTTTGCCATGATCCACCCTTATTTCTTGAACGGGAAGTTCAGCGCGCCCAGCAACGCACGACCTTCATCATCGGTGTTGGCGCTAGTGGTGATGGTGATGTCCAGGCCACGAATCCGGTCGATCTTATCATACTCGATCTCCGGGAAGATGATCTGCTCACGCACACCCATGGAGTAGTTTCCACGGCCATCGAAGGACTTCGGGTTCAGACCACGGAAGTCACGAACGCGCGGGATAGCCACGTTCACGAGACGGTCCAGGAAGTCCCACATACGATCGCTGCGCAGGGTCACCTTAACACCGATCGGCCATCCTTCGCGGACTTTGAAGCCAGCGATGGACTTGCGTGCCTTGGTGACGATGGGCTTCTGACCAGAAAGCATCTGGAGATCGGCAAACGCGTTGTCGATCAGCTTCTTGTCAGCGGTGGCTTCACCGATACCCATGTTCAGGGTCACCTTGGTGATGCGGGGAACCTGCATCACATTGGCGTAGCCGAACTGCTCTTTAAGCTGGGCGGCCACTTCGTTCTGATAACGTTCTTTCAAGTTCGCCATGTTGTACCCGACTCGCGTTAGGCGTCGATCAGCTTCTGAGTCGACTTAAAGATGCGTACCTTAGTACCGTCTTCCTGTACCTGGATTCCGACACGATCCGCCTTGCCGGTCTCCTGGTTGAAGATGGCCACGTTGGACGCGTGAATCGGAGCCTCGCGCTCGACGATACCCCCCTGGGTGCCCAGCATCGGGTTGGGCTTGGTGTGACGCTTGATCATATTCACACCGGACACGAGCAGACGCTCACCTTTCAGCACCTTGCTGATGGTACCGCGCTTGCCCTTGTCCTTCCCGGCGATGACGATGACTTCATCGTCACGTTTGATCTTTTGCATATCCGCTTCCGCTCCTTACAGCACTTCGGGCGCCAGGGAAATGATCTTCATGAACTTCTCACTGCGAAGTTCACGGGTAACCGGGCCGAAGATACGGGTACCGATCGGCTGTTCGTTGGTGTTGTTCAACAGAACGGCCGCATTACCGTCGAAGCGGATCACGGAACCGTCATTACGACGGACACCGGCTTTGGTACGAACGACCACTGCCTTCATGACCTGGCCTTTCTTGACCTTGCCACGCGGGATAGCTTCTTTGACGGTGACCTTGATGATGTCTCCAACACGAGCGTAACGGCGGTGTGAACCACCCAGCACCTTGATGCATTGCACCCGGCGCGCGCCACTGTTGTCGGCGACATCCAGCATTGTCTGAGTCTGAATCATCGGTTTTCTCCAAACCTAATCTGACTGCCTGGTGGGAACTGGCCTAGGGATTAACCCTTGGCCTGTTCAACCACCTCGACCAGGGTCCAGGCTTTCTTCTTGGACAGCGGACGAGTCTCGGCGATAGAGACGGTGTCACCGATCCGAGCCTGATTCGCCTCATCATGGGCGTGCAGCTTGGTGGAGCGTCTCAGGTACTTGCCATAGATCGGGTGACGCTCACGGCGCTCGACCATGACAACGATGGATTTTTCCATCTTGTCACTCACCACCTTGCCGGTGAGTGTGCGTGCTTTAGTTTCTTCGGCCATTTTACTCACCTGACTTCTGGTTGAGCACAGTCTTAACCTGAGCAATTTGGCGACGAGTCTGCTTGAGCAGGTGAACCTGGCTCAGCTGGCCTGTTGCCTTCTGCATGCGCAGATTGAATTGCTCACGCAGCAGTTCGAACAACTGCTCCTGGAGCGCCTCGACTGACTTTTCACGGAGTTCTTGGGCTTTCATCACATCACCGTCCGCTTAACAAAGGTGGTGGAGATCGGCATCTTCATAGCGGCCAGGCTAAATGCTTCACGGGCCAGCTCTTCGGATACACCTTCGATCTCGTAGAGGACCTTGCCGGGCTGGATCTGAGCGACCCAGTACTCGACAGAACCCTTACCTTTACCCATACGAACTTCCAACGGCTTGTTGGAGATCGGCTTGTCTGGGAAGACACGGATCCAGATCTTACCGCCACGCTTGACGTGACGAGTGATGGCACGACGGCCAGCTTCGATCTGACGAGCGGTGATACGACCACGGCCGGTGGCTTTCAGGCCAAACTCACCAAAGCTTACCTTGCTTCCGCGATGCGCCAGGCCACGGTTGCGACCTTTCTGCATCTTGCGGAATTTCATACGCTTGGGCTGTAACATCGATTACCCCCTTACTTGCCTTTCTTCTTGGGTGCGGACGCGGGCTGCTTCGCCTTGGCTCGCACCTCTTCGATGCCACCGAGGATCTCGCCTTTGAAGATCCAGACCTTGACACCAATGATGCCGTAGGTGGTGTGAGCTTCGAAGGTGGAGTAATCAATGTCAGCACGCAGGGTGTGAAGCGGAACGCGGCCTTCGCGGTACCATTCGGTACGGGCGATTTCGGCACCGCCGAGACGACCAGAGAGCTGAATCTTGATGCCCTTGGCGCCCAGACGCATTGCGTTCTGCACAGCACGCTTCATCGCACGACGGAACATGACACGACGCTCGAGCTGACCTGCCACATTGGCAGCAACCAGCTTGGCATCGAGTTCCGGCTTGCGAATCTCCTCGATGTTGATGTGGACGGGAACGCCCATCATCTCGGAAACTTCACGACGAAGGCGGTCGACATCTTCACCTTTCTTACCGATCACGATACCCGGACGGGCGGTGTGAATGGTAATACGGGCGTTGTTTGCCGGACGCTCGATGCTGATGCGGCTCACGGAAGCGCTTTTCAGACGCTCTTCCAGGAATCCACGCACCTGCAGATCGTTGTTCAGTTTGTCGGCATAGGTAGCGCCTTCGGCGTACCAGACAGAGGTATGATCCTTGACAATACCCAGTCGGAAACCTGTCGGATTAACTTTCTGACCCATTGGTCGTCTCCTACTTCTCGGCTACCTTGACGGTGATATGACAAGTGCGCTTCAAGATACGATCCGCACGGCCTTTGGCACGTGGCTGGATGCGCTTGAGCGTCATGCCCTCGTCGACACAGATAGTCGAGACGCGAAGCTCGTCAATGTCCATGCCGTTGTTTTCTTCCGCATTCGCGATCGCGGACTGCAGAACCTTGCGAACAATCTTCGCGGCCTTCTTCGGTGAGAAAGCGAGCAGATTCAGCGCCTCGGCGACCGGCTTACCGCGCACCTGGTCAGCCACCAAACGGGCCTTCTGGGCGGATAAACGAGCGCCGCGCAGCTTAGCAGCTACTTCCATCTCTTAAATCCTCTCTGGCTTACCGTTTGGCTTTTTTATCTGCAGCGTGCCCGCGGTATGTGCGGGTGGCAGCAAACTCGCCGAGCTTGTGACCGACCATTTCCTCAGAAACGAGAACCGGGACATGCTGGCGACCGTTATGGACGGCAATGGTGAGCCCGACCATGTTCGGCAGGATCATGGAACGACGCGACCAGGTCTTGATCGGTTTGCGGTCGTTCTTTTCCACTGCTGTCTCAACCTTCTTCAGCAGATGAAGGTCAATAAAAGGACCTTTCTTCAGTGAACGTGGCACAGCCGTTACCCCTCAATATCTGTTACTTGGCCTTGCGGCGACGGACGATAAGCTTATCGGTGCGCTTGTTCTTGCGAGTCTTGTGACCCTTGGTCGGGACGCCCCACGGGCTGACCGGGTGACGGCCACCAGAGGTACGACCTTCACCACCACCATGCGGGTGATCGACCGGGTTCATCGCGACACCGCGAACAGTCGGGCGCACGCCTCTCCAACGCTTAGCACCGGCCTTGCCCAGTTGACGGAGGCTGTGCTCGGAGTTGCCCACTTCGCCGAGAGTTGCACGGCATTCGGACAGCACCTTACGCATCTCGCCAGAGCGCAGACGCAGCGTGGTGTAGTTACCGTCACGCGCCACGACCTGGGCACTGGTACCTGCACTACGAGCGATCTGGGCGCCCTTGCCTGGCTTCAGCTCTACACAGTGAACGGTGGAACCCACCGGGACATTGCGCAGCGGCAGAGCGTTGCCTTTCTTGATCGGTGCGTTAACACCAGACTCGAGACGATCGCCAGCAGAGACACCTTTCGGTGCAATGATGTAGCGACGTTCGCCGTCAAGGTACTTCACCAGCGCGATGTTCGCGCTACGGTTCGGATCGTACTCCAGACGCTCAACGATGGCCGGAATGCCATCCTTGTTGCGCTTGAAATCGACCAGACGGTAATGGTGACGATGACCACCGCCGATGTGGCGAGTAGTGATGCGACCATTATTGTTACGACCACCGGACTTTGACTGCTTTTCAAGCAGCGGAGCGTACGCGCGACCTTTGAAAAGTTCGTCATTGACGACCTTTACCAGGTGGCGGCGACCGGCGGAGGTAGGTTTTGTCTTAACAATTGCCATGTTCCGTACTCCTGCCTTACTCGGCGCCAGAGAAGTCTTCGATGGTCTCGCCGGCGGCCAGAGTTACATAGGCCTTGCGATAACCAGCGCGACGACCAACACCGCGAGCGGTGCGCTTGGTCTTGCCTTTCATGTTCAGAACCTGAACACGATCGACTTTCTTACCAAACAGCGCTTCGACGGCTTTCTTGATTTCGGGCTTTGTCGCGTCGCTGGCAACCTTGAACACGTACTGGTTGTTCTCGGCAGCGACCGCGGCCTTCTCGGTCATGTGAGGACCAAGCAGGACCTTGAATACGCGTTCCTGATTCATCCCAGGTTCTCCTCGAACTTGCGCAGGGCAGCGACAGTCATCAGCACCTTGTCGTAACCGACGAGGCTGACCGGGTCAGCGCCAGCGACATTGACGACGTCAACATACGGGATGTTGCGCGCGGCCAGGTACAGGTTGACGTCCTGCTCTTCAGTGACGATCAGCGCTTTCTCAAGGCCCAGTTCCTGGAGCTTGGCGATCAGCAGCTTGGTCTTCGGAGCTTCGACGCTGATAGCATCGACCGCGACCAGGCGATCCTGACGGACCAGCTCGGACAGGATGGAACGCATGGCAGCGCGATACATCTTGCGGTTGACCTTGTGCGAGTGGTCCTGAGGACGCGCCGCAAAGGTCACACCGCCAGAACGCCACAGCGGGGAACGGATGGTACCGGCACGTGCACGACCAGTACCTTTCTGACGCCACGGCTTCTTGCCACCGCCGGACACGTCAGAACGGGTCTTCTGAGCCACGGTACCTTGACGTGCACCAGCCAGATAGGCGGTGACGACCTGGTGAACCAGAGCCTCGTTGAAGTCCTTACCAAAGGTGGCATCGGAGACGTCTACTGCGCCGCCTGCACCTGCAAGATTAAGATTCATCGGTTAATTCCCCTCAGCGAGCTTTCACAGCGGAACGCACGATCACTTCGCCGCCCGGAGCACCTGGAACGGCACCCTTGACCAGCAGAAGATTGCGTTCAGCGTCGACGCGGACCACTTCCAGGCTCTGGACGGTGGAACGGACGTTGCCCATCTGGCCAGCCATCTTCTTACCTTTGAAGACGCGGCCCGGGGTCTGACAGTTACCGATGGAACCCGGCGCGCGGTGCGACAGTGAGTTACCGTGGGTAGCGTCTTGGGTGCGGAAGTTCCAGCGCTTAACTGCGCCCTGGAAACCTTTACCCTTGGAGGTGCCGGTCACGTCAATCTTTTGACCAGCTTCAAAGAGGGATACGGTGAGTTCGCCGCCCACTGCAGGAGCTTCGTCGCCTTCGTTCAGGCGGAATTCCATCAGGGTACGGCCAGCCTCAACACCCGCCTTGGCATACTGACCAGCAGTTGCCTTGGTAAGGTGCTTGGCTTTACGAGAGCCAGTTGTCACCTGAATAGCATTGTAGCCGTCAGTCTCGAGAGACTTGATGGTCACGATGCGGTTCGGCTCAACTTCAATCACGGTAACCGGCACAGAGGCGCCAGCTTCGGTGAAGACACGGGTCATCCCGGCCTTCTTACCGACTAAACCGATAGACATGTTCAGTCTCCTTTAGTGTACGGGGCTGTCACCCGCTATGGCTGCCCTTTCCAGAGCATTCCACTAGCACATTGTATGACGCCATCCCGGCGTGGCGGCTGCTGCTCTATCAGTGAGAGCGCTGGGCCGCAGTGACTAGTGAGGTATCAGTCAACCTTGATCTGGACGTCCACACCGGCAGCCAGGTCAAGCTTCATCAGCGCGTCGACAGTCTTCTCTGTCGGCTCGACGATGTCGAGAACGCGCTTGTGGGTACGAATCTCATACTGGTCACGCGCGTCCTTGTTGACGTGCGGAGAGACCAGGATGGTGTAACGCTCGCGACGGGTCGGCAGCGGGATCGGGCCACGAACCTGAGCACCGGTACGCTTTGCAGTTTCAACGATCTCTGCAGAGGACTGGTCGATCAGACGGTGGTCGAATGCTTTCAACCGGATGCGAATCTTCTGGTTTTGCATTGCCCAAAACTCCAATGGATGTCGACGGCGTAGGCCGTCACCCACGCATTCAAAGGATGCGCATTATAGGCAGACTGACATCAGGTGTCAAACATGCGAGAAAAGGGGGCCCATCAGGGCCCCCTTCTGTGTCAGGTAAGGAGAACCTTACTCGACGATTTTGGCCACGACGCCAGCGCCGACGGTACGACCGCCTTCACGGATAGCGAAACGCAGACCATCTTCCATGGCGATCGGAGCGATCAGAGACACGACCATCTGGACGTTGTCGCCCGGCATGACCATCTCGACGCCTTCCGGCAGCTCACAGGTACCAGTGATGTCAGTGGTACGGAAGTAGAACTGCGGACGATAGCCTTTGAAGAACGGAGTGTGACGACCGCCTTCTTCCTTGGACAGGACGTAGACTTCGGCTTCGAACTTGGTGTGCGGCTTGATGGAGCCCGGCTTGGCCAGAACCTGGCCACGCTCGACGTCATCACGCTTGGTGCCGCGCAGCAGGGCGCCGACGTTTTCGCCAGCACGACCTTCGTCCAGCAGCTTGCGGAACATCTCGACACCGGTAACGGTAGTCTTGGTGGTGTCACGCACGCCGATGATCTCGATCTCTTCGCCAGTCTTGACCAGACCACGCTCGATACGGCCAGTGACGACGGTACCGCGGCCAGAGATGGAGAAGACGTCTTCGATCGGCATCAGGAACGGCTGGTCGATAGCACGCTCCGGCTCCGGGATGTACGCATCCAGGGCCTTGATCAGGTTGGCAACGGCGGTAGTACCCATGCCGTTGTCGTCCTTGCCTTCCAGAGCCATCAGGGCAGAGCCGATGATGATCGGAGTGTCGTCGCCCGGGAAGTCGTACTCGCTCAGGAGTTCACGAACTTCCATCTCGACCAGCTCGAGCAGTTCTTCGTCATCGACCATGTCAGCCTTGTTCAGGAAGACAACGATGAACGGAACGCCGACCTGACGGGACAGCAGGATGTGCTCGCGAGTCTGCGGCATGGGGCCGTCAGCAGCGGAACAGACCAGGATAGCGCCGTCCATCTGGGCAGCACCGGTGATCATGTTCTTGACGTAGTCGGCGTGACCCGGGCAGTCGACGTGCGCGTAGTGACGCACTTCGGACTGATATTCCACGTGAGCGGTGGAGATGGTGATACCACGCTCACGCTCTTCCGGGGCGTTATCGATGGAGTCAAACGCACGCGCGTCACCACCGAAAACTTCTGCAGAGACACGAGTCAGTGCCGCAGTCAGAGTGGTCTTGCCGTGATCGACGTGACCAATGGTGCCGACGTTGACGTGCGGCTTCGAACGCTCAAATTTTTCCTTAGCCACTGCTATAACCTCTTTCGTTAGCTAATCGGTTACTTCTGGTTGATGACGGCTTCGACGATGCTGTTCGGCGCTTCGTCGTATTTCGCAAACTCCATGGAGTAGCTTGCGCGGCCCTGGGTCTGTGAGCGCAGGTCGGTCGCATAACCGAACATCTCACCCAGCGGCACCAGTGCATTGATGATCTTGCCTGTGGAAGAGTCATCCATGCCCTGAACGAGACCACGACGACGGTTCAGGTCGCCCATGACGTCACCCATGAAGTCTTCAGGGGTTACGACTTCGACTTTCATGAGCGGCTCAAGCAGCACTGCACCCGCTTTCGGGGCACCGGCCTTGATCGCCATGGAAGAGGCGACCTTGAACGCAGTCTCGTTGGAGTCGACGTCGTGGTAGGAACCATCGAACAGCGTGACCTTGACGTCGATCATCGGATAACCGGCGATGACACCATTCTTGAGCTGCTCAGCGGCGCCCTTCTCGACGGCCGGCACGTATTCCTTCGGAACAGCACCACCGACGATTTCGGACACGAACTTGAAGGTCATTTCTTCGTCGTCGCCCTTGTCCTCTGCAGTCAGAGGCTCAATGCGGACCCAGACGTGACCAAACTGACCACGACCACCGGACTGACGAACGAACTTGCCTTCCTGCTCGACCTTGGTACGAATGGTCTCACGGTAAGCCACCTGCGGCTTGCCGATGTTCGCCTCGACATTGAACTCGCGACGCATACGGTCAACGAGGATGTCCAGGTGAAGCTCACCCATACCGGAGATGATGGTCTGGCCAGACTCTTCGTCGGTCTCGACGCGGAAGGACGGATCTTCCTGGGCCAGCTTGCCCAGTGCGATACCCATCTTTTCCTGGTCAGCCTTGGACTTCGGCTCGACAGCGACGGAGATGACCGGCTCAGGGAATTCCATGCGCTCAAGCACGATCTTGTGATCCGGGTCACACAGGGTGTCACCGGTGGTCACGTCTTTCAGACCGATACATGCGGCGATATCGCCAGCATAAACTTCCTTGATCTCCTCACGAGAGTTGGAGTGCATCTGGACGATACGACCGACACGCTCCTTCTTGCTCTTGACGGAGTTGAAGACGCCATCTCCAGACTTCAGCACGCCCGAGTAGACGCGAATGAAGGTCAGGGTACCAACGAACGGATCGGTCGCGATCTTGAACGCCAGCGCCGCGAACGGAGCCTTGTCGTCAGCTTCGCGGGTCTCGATGGTACCGTCCTTGTCGTCAAGCTCACCTTCGATGGCCTTGACTTCAAGCGGAGACGGCATGTATTCGATGACCGCATCCAGAACCGCCTGGACACCCTTGTTCTTGAAGGCAGAACCACAGGTCACGAGGCAGATTTCGTTGGCCAGGGTACGCTGACGCAGCGCAGCCTTGACTTCTTCCTCGGACAGCTCGCCTTCTTCAAGGTACTTGTCCATCAGCTCTTCGGACGCTTCAGCAGCAGACTCGAGCATGTGCTCACGCCATTCGGCAGCTGTATCTTGCAGCTCGGCCGGAATGTCGATCAGCTCGTAGTTCATGCCGTGGTTGTCTTCGTCCCAGACAATAGCCTTCATCTTGATCAGGTCGATGACGCCCTTGAACTCGTCTTCCGCGCCCCAGTTGATCTGGATCGGCACGGCATTGGCGCCCAGACGCTTGCGCACCTGGTCGACAACCATGAAGAAGTCCGCGCCAGCACGGTCCATCTTGTTGACGAAGATCATGCGCGGAACTTCGTAACGGTTGGCCTGACGCCAGACAGTCTCTGTCTGCGGCTGGACACCGGAAGAAGCACACAGCACCACGACCGCACCATCGAGAACACGCAGTGAACGCTCGACTTCAACAGTGAAGTCAACGTGCCCCGGAGTATCGATGATGTTGATACGGTGCTCGTCGAACTGCTTGCTCATGCCCTGCCAGAAGCAGGTGGTCGCCGCAGAGGTGATCGTGATGCCACGTTCCTGTTCCTGCTCCATCCAGTCCATGGTGGCAGCACCATCGTGGACTTCGCCGACCTTGTGAGACAGGCCGGTATAGAACAGGACGCGCTCGGTAGTGGTAGTCTTACCGGCGTCGACGTGGGCACAGATACCGATGTTGCGGTAACGCTTAAGTGGAGTCTTGCGTGCCACGGTGAGTATCCCCGTTGTTTAGAAGCGGTAGTGGGAGAAGGCCTTGTTGGCTTCTGCCATGCGGTGCACGTCTTCACGCTTCTTCACAGCAGAACCCTTGCCTTCAGCGGCATCCAGGATCTCGCCAGAGAGGCGCTGCACCATGGTCTTTTCGCCGCGCTTGCGCGCAGCGTCCACCAGCCAACGCATGGCCAGTGCCTGACGACGGGAAGGACGAACTTCAACCGGCACCTGGTAGGTTGCACCACCAACACGACGGGACTTCACTTCGACCATCGGCTGGATGGCTTCCAGCGCCTTGTCGAAGAGGTCCAGCGGCTCGTCATTGGAGCGTTCGGCAACACGATCGAGAGCACCGTAAACGATGCGCTCAGCTGCAGACTTCTTGCCGCTGATCATCAGGTGGTTCATGAACTTGGCCAGGCGCTCGCTTCCGAACTTCGGATCCGGCAGGATTTCGCGCTTAGCTGCTACACGTCTTCTAGGCATGATAAGCCCTCAGTAGAAGGGTCCTTCAGGTAAACCCGGGACGCCTCGCGTTGGACGCGACGCCCGACCTTACTCTTATCAGACCGATATTAAACTTTGAATTACGCCTTCGGACGCTTGGCGCCGTACTTGGAACGACCTTGCTTACGACCTTGAACGCCAGAGGTATCCAGTGCACCACGAACGGTGTGGTAACGGACACCCGGCAAATCCTTCACACGACCGCCACGGATCAGAACAACAGAGTGTTCCTGAAGGTTGTGACCTTCACCGCCGATGTACGAAGAAACTTCGAAGCCGTTGGTCAGACGAACACGGCAAACCTTACGGAGTGCGGAGTTCGGCTTCTTCGGGGTAGTAGTGTATACACGGGTACACACGCCACGCTTCTGCGGACATGCCTGCAGCGCAGGGACGTCGCTCTTGGACGCCTGACGCTTGCGCGGCTTGCGCACGAGCTGGTTAACGGTTGCCATTTGCTTGCTCCAATGGGTTGTACTGCCTTCCAACGACAGGACAGGATTCACCCGCCCTATTGTTAAAGGCTGCATATTCTAGGGCTTGGGCCACAAGGGCGTCAACCCCGCCGTCAGAGACGGCGGGGCGCAAGACCTCAGAGGTCGTCGTCGTCCGCGTCGAGGGCAGTGAGCTGAGCGCCCAATTCCTGCTCGACGTCCTGTGCCGACGGGGCCGGTGCGAGCGGCAGGCCATCGCGACGGCGGCGACGCTCGTCGTGATAGGCCAGGCCAGTACCCGCCGGAATCAGGCGACCGACCACGACATTCTCCTTCAGACCACGGAGATAATCGCGCTTGCCGGTGACAGATGCCTCGGTCAGAACTCGCGTGGTTTCCTGGAAGGACGCCGCGGAGATGAACGATTCAGTTGCCAGGCTCGCCTTGGTGATACCGAGCAGGATGCGATCGAACTTGGCCGGGAACTTGCCGTCGGCCTCGAGACGCATGTTTTCTTCGACGACGCGGGCGTATTCCACCTGGTCGCCTGTAATGAAGGTGGAATCGCCAGAATCGGTGATCTCGACCTTGCGCAGCATCTGACGCACGATGACTTCGATGTGCTTGTCGTTGATGCCGACACCCTGGAGGCGATAGACCTCCTGGACTTCGGTGGTGATGTACTTGGTCATTTCCGCGACGCCGAGCAGACGCAGGATATCGTGCGGGTTGCTCGGGCCATCGGAGATGACTTCACCCTTCTCGACCGTTTCACCTTCGAAGACGCTGATCTGGCGCCATTTCGGGATCAACAGCTCGAACGGATCACCTTCCACCGGCGTGATGGTCAGACGACGCTTGCCTTTGGTTTCCTTGCCGAAGGTCACGGTACCGGAGATCTCGGCCAGGATGGCCGGCTCTTTCGGACGACGTGCTTCGAACAGGTCGGCAACGCGCGGCAGACCACCGGTGATGTCCTTGTTACCGGACGCTTCCATCGGGATACGTGCGATGACGTCACCCACGCCGACGGCTGCGCCATTCTCGGCGGACACCACGGCATTGCCCGGCAGCAGGTACTGGACAGGCGTGTTCGAGCCCGGCAGTGTCACGTGCTTGCCGCTACCGTCTACCAGCATGATCATCGGACGCTTGTCACGGGCCGCGGACGGACGTGAAGCGCTTTCGATGACCTCGATGGAGGACAGGCCGGTCATTTCGTCAGTGGTACGGTTGATGGTCTGGCCATCTTCCATGTCCGTGAACTGCACCTGACCCGCGACTTCCGCGACGATCGGGTGAGTGTGCGGATCCCACTTGGCGACGGACTGGCCAGAGGCCACCGGATCGCCGTCACGTACGGACAGCTCAGCACCGTACGGGAGCTTGTAGAATTCGCGCTCACGGCCGTGGTCATCCGCCACTGCCAGTGCGCTGGAACGTGAGACGACAATCAGCTTGCCATCGGCACGTTCGACCGACTTGATGTTGTGCAGACGCACGCTGCCGCCATGCTTGACCTGGACACTGTCCACGGCGGAGGCACGCGAAGCGGCACCACCGATGTGGAAGGTACGCATGGTCAGCTGGGTACCCGGCTCACCGATGGACTGTGCCGCGATGACACCGATGGCTTCACCGACGTTGACCTGATGGCCACGCGCCAGGTCACGACCGTAACAGGCCGAGCAGACACCGTGCACGGTTTCACAACCGATGGTGGTACGCACGATGATCTCATCGACGCCCATGGTATCGAGCTGAGCACACCAGGCTTCGTCGAGCAGCGTACCGCGTGCGATCAGGACCTCATCAGAGACCGGATCGATCACGTCCTGCGCCACGACACGACCCAGCACACGCTGGGACAGCGGGACGATGATGTCACCGCCTTCGATGACCGGGTGCAGAATCAGACCTTCCTGAGTGCCGCAATCCGCTTCGGTGATGACCAGATCCTGGGCAACATCGACCAGACGACGGGTCAGGTAACCGGAGTTGGCGGTCTTCAGTGCCGTATCCGCCAGACCCTTACGGGCACCGTGCGTGGAGATGAAGTACTGGAGTACGTTCAGACCTTCACGGAAGTTGGCGGTGATCGGCGTCTCGATGATCGAGCCATCCGGCTTGGCCATCAGGCCACGCATACCAGCCAGCTGACGAATCTGTGCGGCGGAACCACGCGCACCGGAGTCGGCCATGATGAAGACGCTATTGAAGGAGTCCTGCTCCATCGGCTTGCCGTCTTCGTCATTGACCACTTCACCTTTCCAGTTGACGACGGTCTCTTTCGAGATACCTGCCATCATCTCCTTGGCGACACGGTCGTTGGCACGCGCCCAGATATCGATGACCTTGTTGTACTTCTCGCCCGCGGTCACGAGACCGGAGGAGAACTGGTCTTCGATCTCTTTCACTTCGTCTTCGGCCGCGTCGATGATGACCTTCTTCGCGTCCGGGATGACGAAGTCGTTGACGCCGATGGAGGCGCCGGACCAGGTCGCGAGACGGAAGCCGGTGTACATCAGCTGGTCAGCGAAGATGACGGTGTCCTTCAGACCGACACGACGGTACGCCTCGTTGATCAGACCGGAGATGGCTTTCTTCTTCATCACCTGGTTGATCAGCTCGAACGGCATGCCCTTCGGCAGAATGCGGAACAGCAGTGCGCGACCGATGGTGGTGTCGTGCAGGGACGTCTTCTCGTACAGCTCGCCGGACTCTTCGTCCTTGAGTGTCTCGGTCAGACGGACCTTGACCATCGCGTGCAGGTGAGCGCTGTGCGTACCGAAGGCACGCTCGACTTCACCCAGGTTCGCGAAGGCCATGCCCTCACCCTTGGCACCGATCTTCTCGCGGGTCATGTAATACAGACCCAGCACGACGTCCTGGGACGGCACGATGATCGGCTCGCCATTGGCCGGCGACAGCACGTTGTTGGTCGACATCATCAACGCACGCGCTTCCAGCTGGGCTTCCAGCGTCAGCGGTACGTGGACAGCCATCTGGTCACCATCAAAGTCGGCGTTGTACGCAGCGCAGACCAGCGGGTGCAGTTGGATGGCCTTGCCTTCGATCAGCAGCGGCTCGAACGCCTGGATACCCAGACGGTGCAGAGTCGGGGCACGGTTCAGCAGCACCGGGTGCTCGCGGATGACGTCGGCGAGGAAATCCCAGACTTCCGGGGCTTCGCGCTCGACCATCTTCTTGGCGGCCTTGATGGTGCTGGCGTGACCGGAGGCCTGCAGTTTGGCGTAGATGAACGGCTTGAACAGCTCAAGCGCCATCTTCTTCGGCAGACCACACTGGTGCAGACGCAGGGTCGGGCCGACGGTGATGACGGAACGACCGGAGTAGTCGACACGCTTGCCCAGCAGGTTCTGACGGAAACGACCCTGCTTGCCCTTGATCATGTCGGCCAGCGACTTCAGCGGACGCTTGTTGGAACCGGTGATGGCGCGACCGCGACGACCGTTGTCGAGCAGTGCATCCACGGATTCCTGCAGCATGCGCTTCTCGTTGCGCACGATGATGTCCGGCGCATTGAGGTCGAGCAGACGCTTGAGGCGGTTGTTGCGGTTGATCACACGACGATACAGATCGTTCAGATCCGAGGTCGCGAAGCGGCCGCCGTCCAGCGGTACCAGCGGACGCAGGTCCGGCGGCAGCACTGGCAGCACTTCCATGATCATCCAGCCCGGCTTGTTGCCGGAATAGTAGAAGGCTTCCAGCAGCTTGAGGCGCTTGGACAGCTTCTTGATCTTGGTCTCGGAGTTGGTCTGCGGAATCTCTTCACGCAGGCGCTCGACCTCTTCTTCCAGCTCGATGTCCTCGAGCAGCGCCTTGATGGCCTCGGCACCCATGCGGGCGTCGAAATCATCACCGAACTCTTCCAGCGCTTCGAAGTACTGCTCATCGTTGAGCAGATGACCCTTCTCGAGGGTCGTCATGCCCGGATCGATGACCACGAAGCTTTCGAAGTACAGCACGCGCTCGATATCACGCAGAGTCATGTCGAGCAGCATGCCGATACGGGACGGCAGAGACTTCAGGAACCAGATATGCGCGACCGGGCTCGCCAGTTCGATGTGAGCCATACGCTCACGACGCACTGCCGCCTTGGTCACTTCAACGCCACACTTCTCACAGATGATGCCGCGATGCTTCATCCGCTTGTACTTGCCACACAGGCACTCGTAGTCCTTCACCGGGCCAAAGATCTTGGCACAGAAAAGACCATCACGTTCCGGCTTGAATGTCCGGTAGTTGATGGTTTCAGGCTTCTTCACTTCACCAAAAGACCACGAGCGAATCATGTCCGGAGACGCCAGGGTAATCTTGATGGCGTCGAATTCTTCGGACTGCGCCTGCGATTTGAGAACTTTCACCAAATCTTTCATGGGTCGCTCCGTTGCGGAGTTGTCATGGGCAAAGCCTGGCTGCTGACACCAGGCTTTGCGGACCGTCAATACTTGTGGCTTTTCGGCGTCAGCCTTCCAGCTCCATGTCGATACCCAGCGAGCGGATTTCCTTCACCAGCACGTTGAAGGATTCGGGCATGCCCGCCTGCATGGTGTGATCGCCATCTACGATGCTCTTGTACATCTTGGTACGGCCTTCCACGTCATCGGACTTGACCGTGAGCATCTCCTGGAGGGTGTAGGCAGCGCCGTACGCCTCGAGGGCCCAGACCTCCATCTCACCGAAGCGCTGACCACCAAACTGCGCCTTACCACCCAGCGGCTGCTGCGTGACGAGGGAGTAGGAGCCGGTCGAACGCGCATGCATCTTGTCATCCACCAGGTGGTTGAGCTTGAGCATGTACATGTAACCGACGGTCACCTTGCGATCGAACTTCTCGCCGGTGCGGCCATCGTAGAGGTCCATCTGTCCGGAATCAGGGATACCGGCCAGCGTGAGCAACTGCTTGATCTCGTGTTCCTTGGCGCCATCGAAGACCGGCGTTGCCATCGGCACGCCCTTCTTCAGGTTGTGCGCCATGGTGATGATTTCATCATCGCTGAGCACGGAGAGGTCTTCCTGGCGACCGCCGACGGTGTTGTACACCTTGTCGAGGAATTCGCGGATCTGCTTGACCTGCTCGGCACGTTCTTCGCGCAGCATGTGCTCGATCTTCACACCCAGACCACGCGCGGCCATGCCGAGGTGGGTCTCGAGGATCTGACCGACGTTCATGCGCGACGGTACACCCAGCGGGTTCAGCACGACGTCAACCGACTCGCCATTGCCATCGAACGGCATGTCTTCGACCGGCATGATCGCGGAGATGACACCCTTGTTACCGTGACGACCGGCCATCTTGTCACCCGGCTGGATACGACGCTTCACGGCGACGTACACCTTGACGATCTTGAGCACGCCCGGTGCCAGATCATCACCCTGGGTGAGCTTGCGCTTCTTGTCTTCGAAGCGCTCGTCCATCTCGCGACGACGGATCTCGAGCTGCTCATCGGCCTGAGCCAGCAGTTCGTTGAGAGACTCGTCCTGCAGACGCAGCTTGAACCACTCCTGGCGCGGCAGTGCTTCCAGGTAGTCATCGGTCAGCACGTCGCCCTTCTTGAGCTTCGGACCACCGTTGACGGCCTGACCGACCAGGTTGCGCTGCATACGCTCGAAGGTCGCCTCTTCCGCGATGCGGTAGGTTTCCTGCAGGTCCTTGCGGACCTCGGCCAGCTGCATCTGCTCGATGGAGAGCGCACGCTGATCCTTCTCGACGCCGTCACGGGTGAAGACCTGAACGTCGATGACGGTGGCCTTCATGCCGGTCGGGGCACGCAGAGAGGTGTCCTTAACGTCGGACGCCTTCTCGCCGAAGATGGCACGCAACAGCTTCTCTTCCGGCGTCAGCTGGGTCTCGCCCTTCGGCGTGACCTTGCCGACCAGGATGTCGCCCGGGTTCAGCTCGGCACCGATGTAGACGACACCGGACTCATCCAGCTTGGAGAGTGCGGATTCGCCGACATTCGGGATATCGGAAGTGATTTCTTCCGGCCCGAGCTTGGTGTCACGCGCGACACAGGTCAGTTCCTGGATATGGATGGTGGTGAAGCGATCTTCCTGCACCACACGCTCCGAGAACAGGATGGAATCCTCGAAGTTGAAGCCGTTCCAGGGCATGAACGCCAGGCGCATGTTCTGACCCAGGGCCAGATCACCCATGTCGACGGACGGGCCGTCGGCCAGGATGTCGCCGATGGCGACTTCGTCGCCAGGGCGCACGATCGGGCGCTGGTTCTGACAGGTATTCTGGTTCGAGCGCACGTACTTGGTCAGGTTGTAGATATCAACGCCGGCTTCACCGCCGATGATCTCTTCTTCCCGCACACGTACGACGATGCGCTTGGCATCGACGGAATCGATGACGCCGCCACGACGTGCCACGGCGCAGACGCCGGAGTCACGCGCCACGAAGCGCTCCATGCCGGTACCGACCAGCGGCTTGTCAGCCTTCAGAGTCGGAACGGCCTGACGCTGCATGTTCGCACCCATCAAGGCGCGGTTGGCATCATCGTGCTCGAGGAACGGGATCAGTGCGGCAGCGACAGAGACGACCTGACGCGGAGACACGTCCATCATGGTGAC
This sequence comes from Cobetia sp. MC34, assembly GCF_018340035.1. Classification (NCBI taxonomy): domain Bacteria; kingdom Pseudomonadati; phylum Pseudomonadota; class Gammaproteobacteria; order Oceanospirillales; family Halomonadaceae; genus Cobetia; species Cobetia sp. MC34. The sequence continues at coordinate 11,445 of NZ_JADPPY010000012.1, read as the reverse complement.
CTTTTCCGGCGCCATGAAGGTGGTCTCGCCACGGTGACGAACCTGAACCAGGTCGTCGACCAGACGGCCGTTCTCGTCGACGGTCGCGGAGGCCTGGGCGATGATGAAATCGCCTTCCTCGATCGCGGACAGATCGACGACATCGTCGGTGACCTGACAATCCACGACCTTGCGGTACGGCGTCTCGAGGAAGCCATAGCTGTTGGTCTTGGAGTAGGTCGCCAGCGAGTTGATCAGACCGATGTTCGGGCCTTCCGGCGTTTCGATCGGGCACAGACGGCCGTAGTGCGTGGCGTGAACGTCACGAACTTCGAAGCCGGCGCGCTCACGGGTCAGACCACCCGGGCCAAGCGCGGAGACACGGCGCTTGTGCGTCACTTCGGACAGCGGGTTGTTCTGATCCATGAACTGGGAGAGCTGGCTGGAACCGAAGAATTCCTTCACCGCCGCCGCAACCGGCTTGGCGTTGATGAGATCCTGCGGCATCAGGCCTTCGCTCTCGGCCATGGACAGACGCTCCTTGACCGCACGCTCGACGCGGACCAGACCGACACGGAACTGGTTTTCCGCCATTTCGCCCACAGAGCGAATACGACGGTTGCCCAGGTGGTCGATGTCATCGACATCGCCATTGCCGTTACGGATGCTGATCAGCTCCTTCATGACGGTCAGGATATCGTCCTGATCGAGCACGCCGCTGCCGGTATCGCTTTCGCGACGCAGGCGACGGTTGAACTTCATGCGGCCCACGCCCGACAGGTCGTAGCGGTCTTCGCTGAAGAACAGGTTCTGGAACAGTGACTCTGCTGCATCCTTGGTGGGCGGCTCGCCCGGACGCATCATGCGGTAGATCTCGACCAATGCCTCGAGCTGGTTACGCGTGGTATCCAGTTTCAGGGTATCGGACACGAACGGACCGCAATCCAGGTCGTTGGTGTAGATGACTTCGAACTGGGTGATCTTGGCCTGAGCCATCTTCTCCAGCAGTTCCGGAGTGATCTCGCTGTTGCTTTCGCAGACCAGCTCACCAGTGGCCGGATCGATCTGATCCTGGGCCAGCACCTTGCCGTACAGGTAGTCCATCGGCACTTCGAGACGCTCGAGGCCGGAGGCTTCCATCTGACGGACGTGCTTCTGTGTAATACGACGACCTTCCTCCACGATCACGCTACCGTCGGCATCCTTGATGTCGAAGGCGGCGGTTTCGCCACGCAGACGTGCCGGCACCAGCTCAACGGAGAAGCCGCTGCGCTCGATGTGGTACATCGTGGTGTCGAAGAACGTACCGAGAATCTCTTCGCTGGTCATGCCCATGGCACGCAGCAGAACGGAAGCCGGCAGCTTGCGACGACGGTCGATACGGACGTAGACGTTGTCCTTCGGATCAAACTCGAAGTCCAACCAGGAACCGCGGTAAGGAATCACACGTGCGGAGTACAGCAGCTTGCCGGACGAGTGGCTCTTGCCCTTGTCGTGGTCGAAGAACACACCCGGCGAGCGGTGCAGCTGTGACACGATGACACGTTCGGTACCATTGATGACGAAGGTACCGTTCTCTGTCATCAGGGGGATTTCCCCCATGTAGACTTCCTGCTCCTTGATGTCCTTGATCGCCTTGTTCGACGATTCCTTGTCATAGATCATCAGGCGCACTTTCACGCGCAGCGGTGCAGAGTAAGTGACTCCGCGCAGCTGACATTCCTTGACGTCGAACGCCGGCGTACCGAAGCGGTAGCTGACATACTCGAGCGCTGCGTTGCCAGAGAAGCTGGCAATCGGGAACACGGACTTGAAGGCAGCGTGAAGGCCGACTTCCAGGCGCTGTTCTGGCGCCCTGTCCTGCTGGAGAAAGTCGTGGTAGGAATCAAGCTGGATGGCCAGCAGGTAAGGCACATCCATCACTTGGGGCAGTTTGCCAAAATCCTTGCGGATGCGTTTTTTCTCAGTGTATGAGTAAGCCATCTGTATTCCCCAGCTTGTTCACCTTGGGTGACCGATGCGTGGTCGGCTCATACCTGATGGCGCGGCGATGTCCATCAGGCGCGGACGGCAAGCCTCCCTTGCGGGCTGGCTCGCCGTCATAATTCGTCTTGCAACAGAAAAAGGCTGGTGGCGGAGTCCGCCACCAGCCAGGAAGCTTACGCAGCGTGCGCAGCCTGGAACACGAGTTACTTGAGTTCCACGGACGCGCCAGCTTCTTCCAGCTTCTTCTTAGCTGCTTCTGCATCTTCCTTGCTCACGCCTTCTTTCAGGGTGGCCGGAGCGCCGTCAACAGCTGCCTTGGCTTCTTTCAGGCCCAGGCCAGTCAGTTCACGAACAGCCTTGATGACGTTGACTTTCTTGTCACCAGCAGCAGTCAGAACGATGTCGAACTCGGTCTGCTCTTCAACAGCTTCAGCGGCAGCCGGGCCAGCAGCGACGGCGGCAGCGGCAGAAACGCCGAACTTCTCTTCCATTGCTTCGATCAGCTCAGCCACTTCCATGACGGTCATGTCAGCGACGGCGTTGATGATGTCTTCTTTGGTCAGTGCCATTTTAGCAATCCTAAACTTTGCGGAGCAAAGATGCTCAGTCAAACGGAAATCGATTCAGGCTGCACGAGACAGCCAGGAGGTCAAAGCGCTGCTTACGCGGCGGCTTCGGCTTCCTTCTGATCGCGCAGTGCTGCGATAGTACGGACCAGCTTGCCTGCAGAAGCTTCCTTCATGACAGACAGCAGCTTGGACAGTGCTTCATCGCGGGTCGGCAGAGATGCCAGACGGTCGATATTCGCCGCCGGGATGAACTCGCCTTCGTAGGCCAATGCCTTGACTTCGAACGCCTCGACCTGCTTGGCAAATTCCTTGAACAGACGAGCGCCAGCGCCCGGGTGTTCCATGGAGAATGCAAGCAGAGTCGGGCCGACGAAGGACTCGTTCAGCACCTCGTAAGAGGTACCGGACAGCGCACGACGAGCCAGAGTGTTGCGAACAACACGCAGCTGGACGCCCGCTTCGCGGCACTGTTTGCGCAATTCGGTCATTGCACCAACAGTTACACCACGAGAGTCGGCAGCGACTACGGAGAGAGCACCCTTGGCGGTTTCGCTGACCTCAGCAACAATTGCCTTCTTGTCTTCGAGACCTAAAGCCACGGTGTTGACTCCATTTCGTGCCGGGGAACGAATTCCCCAGTGGTTTACCATCTCTCTCACCAGAACTGCGCGGGAGAGTCTTGGAGGATGGCTGCCACCAGCAGGGCTGGGACACCATCTGCGCAGGCTACGCGCAATGCAAGCATCGCGGCGCGATTAAGCCGGCCCCGTCACCGAGGTGACAAGGCCAGCGCCTGCGGTCTTTGACGGCGCCCCGCGGCTGAGCACGGGGACCGCAAAGTGAAACATTCTGAGACTGCCTTACGCGTACTTGGCGTGATCGACAGTCAGACCCGGGCCCATGGTGCTGGACAGGGTGATCTTCTTCAGGTAGATACCCTTGGAAGTGCTCGGCTTCAGCTTCTTGACTTCGGCCACCAGGGCGTCAATGTTACCCTGAATGGAGTCAGCACTGAAGTCGATCTTGCCGATACCGGCATGAATGATGCCGTTCTTGTCAGTACGGAAACGCACCTGACCAGCCTTGGCATTCTTCACGGCAGTCGCGACGTCAGGCGTCACGGTACCGACTTTCGGGTTCGGCATCAGGCCGCGCGGACCGAGGATCTGGCCCAGCTGACCGACAACGCGCATGGCATCCGGAGAAGCGATGACGACGTCGAAGTCCATCACGCCTTTCTTGACCTGTTCTGCCAGGTCGTCCATGCCGATCACGTCTGCACCGGCTTCCTTCGCTGCTTCAGCGTTGGCGCCCTGGGTGAAGACAGCGACGCGCACTTCGTTACCGGTGCCATTCGGCATCACGGTAGCGCCGCGAACGACCTGATCGGATTTACGCGGATCAACACCCAGGTTCAGAGAGACTTCGATGGTCTCCTTGAACTTGACGGTGGACAGCTCGGACAGCAGAGCAACAGCTTCTTCGACGCTGTAGACCTTGCCGGATTCAACTTTCGCGTTGATCGCCTGGGCGCGCTTTGAAATCTTGGCCATGATCAAAGACCCTCCACGTTCAGGCCCATGCTACGGGCAGTACCGGCGATGGTGCGAACAGCAGCGTCCAGATTGGAAGCTGTCAGGTCCGGTTCCTTGGTGGTCGCGATCTCTTCGAGCTGAGCGCGAGTCACGGTACCGACCTTCTTCTTGTTCGGCTCGCCAGAACCGGACTTCAGACCAGCCGCTTTCAGCAGCAGGACGGCCGCAGGCGGCGTCTTGGTGACGAAAGTGAAGCTACGGTCGGAGTAGACAGTGATGACCACGGGAGTCGGGAGACCCGGCTCGACGTTCTGGGTAGCGGCGTTGAACGCTTTACAGAACTCCATGATGTTGACACCGTGCTGACCGAGGGCAGGACCCACGGGCGGGCTCGGGTTAGCTTTACCGGCTGCAACCTGCAGCTTGATGTAAGCCTGTACTTTCTTGGCCATGATAGGACTCCAGTATGGGTGGTAGCGCCTTGCGGCTCCCCGTAAAACCGGGCCGCCTCAGGCGACCCGTCGTGTTGCCGTGATGCTCGTATTCAAACAGGTGAGATGATGATCCTGGGATCAGTCCTTCTCGACCTGGGAGAACTCGAGCTCCACCGGCGTAGCACGCCCGAAGATCAGCACGCTGACCTGCAGACGGCTCTTTTCGTAATTCACTTCTTCGACTACGCCATTGAAGTCCGCGAACGGACCATCAGTGACACGCACCGTTTCACCCGGCTCGAAGAGAGTCTTCGGACGCGGCTTGTCGGTGCCATCCTGAACGCGACGCAGCATGGCGTCAGCTTCTTTCTGGGTAATCGCTGCCGGCTTCTCCGGGGTTCCGCCAATGAAACCCATGACGCGCGGGGTTTCATTCACCAGGTGCCAGGACTGATCATTCATGTCCATCTCGACCAGCACGTAGCCCGGGTAGAACTTGCGCTCGCTCTTGCGGCGCTTGCCGTCACGCATTTCGACGATTTCTTCGACCGGCACGAGAATCTCACCGAAGTGATCTTCCATGGCATAAAGCTTCACACGCTCGTTGAGCGAACGCATGACCTGCTTTTCGAAACCGGAATAGGCGTGTATGACATACCAACGCTTGGACATGGAAACTCCGTTAACTGACGATGCCGGACATCAGCCAGCCGAGGGTGGTATCGATGAGCCATAGCAACAGGCCCACGATAAGCACGGCACCCAGCACGATGGCAGTTGTCTGGACAGTTTCCTGTCGGGTCGGCCAAACGACGCGCTGGATCTCGCGGCGCGCACTACTTGCCAGCTCGACAACATCACGGCCTTTGTTGGTCGTGATCGCCAGAGCAGCCGCTGCAACACCAAGCACGACGACGCCAAGCACGCGATAAAGCAGCGCTTGGTCAGCAAAATAGGCGTTGCCAGCAACAGCCAGCACAAGAAGAATGACAACGACCGACCACTTGAACCCGTCGTGGCGCGCTTCCTGCACCTCGGCGTTCTGTTTCATCAAAGAGACTCCTCAAGGGTGCAGCGATCGCTAGAATCGAGAATCGGTAAGAAGTCGAATACCATCCTGGGGAAGGATGGCAGGCCAGGAGGGAATCGAACCCCCAACCTGCGGTTTTGGAGACCGCTGCTCTGCCAATTGAGCTACTGGCCTGTAACACTTGCGTGTTCCAGAGACTAAAAACAAGGCTGAATGAACAGCGGGCGCCATCATAGCTGAGACAACCCAAACTGACAAGCCTTATCTTTGACCGCGACCTGGGAGGTCGTCGGAAACGAAAAAGACGAGCCAAACTGCGACTCGCCTTTCCGTTGTATGGAGCTCGTGGGCGGATTTGAACCGCCGACCTCACCCTTACCAAGGGTGTGCTCTACCCCTGAGCTACACGAGCAAAACCTTTGCGCAATCTCGACTGGCGAGATGAACTGGAGCGGGCAGCGGGAATCGAACCCGCGTCATCAGCTTGGAAGGCTGAGGTTCTACCATTAAACTATGCCCGCTTTCCAACTCTTGCTGCCCTGATGCACGCGGCATCATAAGCGAATCTGGTGGTGGGGGAAGGATTCGAACCTTCGAAGCTTTCGCGGCAGATTTACAGTCTGCTCCCTTTGGCCACTCGGGAACCCCACCATCTGTGACGACGAACCTTACGTCGCTTGGGATACGCTGTCAAGTGCTTGATTTCATTCTACTTCAAGCGCTTGAGGGAATGTATCGCCTCAGAACGGGACGTAGTATGTCAAAGCATCTGGGTGAGCGCAAGCCCTGAGCGAAGTTTTTCTAGATCAGGCACTCGCGGCTGGTCGGGCGCACCTGACAGGCGCCCTGCCCGCTCGGCAGCGGTCAATGGATACAGCGCCTCCAGGCCGGCATACACCATGTCTGGCCACAGCGCATGCGGCACCCGCAGACCGCGTGCCACCACCCGCGCGTCGCCGCCGGTCAGCAGCAGCGGCAAGGCTACCCCTTCGCGATCGCAGACCTCGGCATAGAGACGATTGACCGCGCTGACGGCCGCCATGTAGATGCCGTGATTGACGGCCTCTACCGTATTGCGACCCGGCGCGAGCAGCGTATCCACCTCGGTATCCGGGTCGATGGCCACATTGCGCGTGCCCAGCTTGAGGCTTTCCTTCATCAGACGCAGCCCCGGGAGAATATACCCCCCCAGATGCTTGCCACCCGGCAGCACGAAATCCACCGTGATCGCGCTACCGCAATCGACGCTGCAACAGCCCCCGGTGAGATGATGGCCGGCGAGTGCGCCCAACCAGCGATCGACGCCCAGGCGTTGCGGCTCTTCATAGCCGCAAGTGACGCCCAGCGCCTCCCGCGTCGAGTGCGCGACATGCACGACGCCGACCTGCTTGCGCAGCAACTCCACCGTCTCATCCAGCACCTGCTTGCGCGCCACGCTGGAGATACGCACGGCCGTGACGACATCCAGGTCAGGAATGTCCGCGCCCGGCCGCCACTCCTCTCGCGTCCAGACGGCGCCGCGCGAGCGGATCTCGCTGGAAACGGTGTCCTTGAGACGCCATTTTGACAAGGTGTTGCCGATATCAAGATCCAGAATCATGAGACGGCGCGCAGACTGATCTCGCCACCGGCGAGAGTGATGGTTTCGCCATTCATGCGCACCTCGAGATTTCCATTGATATCGACACCTTCTGCCACGGCTTCTTCTCGTCTGTCTCCGCGCAGAATCACCACATCACGCCCCTTGAAGGCATTGCGCTCATTCCAGCGCGCCTGCCATCCGGCAAAGCCCTGCGACTCGAACTCGGGCAACAGCGCCAGCAATGACTCCATCAGACGCGCGGCATAGCGATTGCGTGAAGCACCGGGAATGATGTCACGTACCGCAGCCACCGGTTGAGTGATCGCCTCGCGTCGGGAGGCCGGCAACTCGATGTTCATGCCGATACCGATGACGACATCACAGGGACCGGACACATCCCCTGTGACCTCGACCAGGATACCGGCGATCTTGGGTTGATCCTTCTGGATCTGCAGCAGGACATCGTTGGGCCACTTGAGGCGCGCGGGCAGGCCATCGGCCTCGAGCACCTCCGCCACCGCCACGCCGATCGCCAGACTCAGGCCCTCAAGCGATGCGGCGCCTGATTCGAAGCGCCAGCCAAGCGAGAAGACCAGGCTGCGCCCCCAGGGGGTTTCCCACTCACGCCCACGACGGCCACGCCCAGCCGATTGCACCTCAGCCAGACAGACCTCGGCATGGCCGGCTCCCTGACGAAAGCGCTCGCGGATGAAGGTATTGGTCGAGTCCACCGACTCCTCGACGAACAGGCGCGTCAGGTGTTTGCGAGTCTCGCGCGGCAGCGCCTCGATGATCTGTTGACCATCGAGCAACTCGATGGGGTTGGCCAGTCGATAGCCAAGCCCCTTGATGGCTTCCAGCGGAATGTCGAGCGCCTCAAGTTTCTTGAGCTGCTTCCAGACCGCCGTACGCGACACCCCGAGCTCTTCGCCCAGGGCCTCTCCGGAGTGGTAGCCACCATCTCCAAGCAGACGAATGAGATCACGGATGGTCATGCGGAGGCCTATCCCTGTGCAAAAGCGCACATTCTATCGGATTCATGGGCTTGCGAGCCAAGAACAACGACCAAAGATAACGCTCTTTTCGTCAATTCCGCTCCCCGGCACGCATTCCCGCCCCCGCCAGGCGATTGAACAAAGCGGAAAGCAGCATCAGGACACTGCCCAGTCCCAGCCATGAACCTACTCGCCACAGCCCCTCAAGGGTGGCGGTATCCCATACCCCCACCTTGATCACGGTGAGGATCAGAATGCCCTGTCCGATACGCTGCCAGTGTTGCTGCCCCACCTTGGCACCACTCACGACCAGAGCCGCCGCGACGACCAGCATCAGCACACTGTAGGCATATAGCTCCGCCTGCTCGATGCCATGCCATAGCCCCAGCTCAGCGCCATGCCAGCAATGCCGCAAGTTGAGCGCCAACCACCATCCGGCTGACAACAGACCGAGCACTTCACTCAGCCCGCGCATTCGTGAGCGTGACGCGGCGCTTCTCGCATCCACGTCCGATGCGCGCCTGGATGTCATGCGCCAGAGCATTGCGGCGCCGAGTGCAGGCAGGCCGTAGGCCGGCAGAAGCCAATTGACCAGCGGCCAGCTCCCGACATCCCCCGGGTGCCAGAGCGGATTGAAGATGCCCAGCACGCCGACACTCCAGAGAATCACGGCTGCTCCGCCAACCACCAGTGCCAGCACGCGATAGAGCTGCGTCCCTGCCCGGGCCTCAGCACCGTCGCCACGGGCACGCCAGGCATAGCTTGCCGCCACCCCGGCCAGCGCCAATACCTGCAGGGAAAGCTCCGCCAGGGTGAGGCTGCCCTCGAAGGGCTTTCCACCGGTCAACACATAACGGATTTCCATCACCACCGTCACGACGGCAAGCTGGACAACGGCACCTTCCAGCCAGCGCTGTGTCCGCGGGCGGCGGCGCATGCCGAGACTGGTCATGGCAACACAGGCCAATACCGGCAGCAGTATCTGCAGTGGCCAGTGCGCGATATCGGCATAGTCGTCATGCGCCATGCCATACATCAAGCGAGCCACGACACCCCACGCCAGCAAGCGTGACAGCTCAGCAAACACGGAGCGCGCCGCGGTATGCCCCTCGCGATACCAACGCCATTCACAAGCGGTCAAACCCAACAGCTGCAGCGCCAGCGCCAGGGTCAGCGATGGCCCCTCCAGCACTGCCACCAAGGCAAGGAATATCCCGGCCTGCGCCGGCAGCCACAGTCCTGCGGCAAGCTGAGCGCCTTCACGCGCCTGGAAGCGCATGGCACCTGCCCAGCACACCAGCCCCCAGATCAATGGCGGCAATCCTATGTTGACCAGCCCTGTGTTGATCAGCCTTCCTGCATCGTTCGCCTCGGCCGCCCATGGCATGACGCCCTGCCAGAGGGCCAGAGCCCATGCCAGCAGCGGCACCATGGTCGCCAATGCCCACCAGCAGGCTGCAAGCGGCCTCTCTGCTCTTTCACCGACATCATGACGTGGTCGCCAACTCGCCAGCGACAACAGGCCGACACTCAGTATCAGCGGGCTGATCAACGCGCTGCTCGACTGCGGTGCCGTCAGGGCAAGCCCCCACACCAGCAACCAGAGTGCGTTGCCAGCAACCACCATCGACCACAGCACCGCATGGCGGCGACTAGACCAGGCAATCACCAGCATCGGCATGAGACTAGCCAGCCACCCCTGTTGCCACTGGGACACACCGGAGCCGGCCATATCAGAAGGCGCCACCAAGGAGTCAAAGGAGACGCCATGCACGAGACTGCCCAGCCAGGGCAGCCAGAGTCCCAGCACGACGCTCACTGAGACAAGGCCCCCGGCGAGCCAGTGCTGACGCAGCTCAAGAGATGCGCGCCAGGGCAACCAGGTCGCAAGTGAGGTCTTCGCCTGTCGCTCATCCTTTTCTGCAGCGCCCGTGGATGACCCCCGCTCCCACAGATACCCCAACGCCAGCACGGCCAGCCAGACACCACCCACCCAGGGTAACAGCCCCACCAGCAATGTCGTGCCAGAGGTGATACCGAAGGGCATCAACAGCAACCACCAGGCGAGCGCTCCCACCAGGCCGCCCCAATACAGCCAGCTCACCGCGACCTGCCGGTACAGCACACGACACGCAGCCGCGATCACACCCGCATGCCCCAGCAACAGCAAGGTCGAGGCTTCCTGCCACTGCTGGTGAATGGGCAGCGCCAAAGGCAGAGCATATCCGCCCAACATGCCCAATGCTGCCAGCCATGGCCCATGGTGCCGCGCACGCTCCAACATCCACAGGCTCAAGGCTGCCAGCAGTGCGAAGGTGACCGGCATGGACACCAGCGAAAGCAGAAAGTGACCAGCCAGCAGGCTCGCCGCGAGCACCAGACTGCCGGCACCGCTGACGGCGCCGGTCAGACTCGATGACTGGGACGTACGCAGTCTCAGCCACTCGGCCAATACCGTCATGCTCAGGCCGAACCCGAGACCCAGCGACAGCCGTACCCCCGGCCCCAGTAAGCCCTGCTCAAGGGAGTACCCGACGAGCAGGATGCCTGCCATCACCAGAGACAAGGCACCCACAAGAATCATCCAGTGTTCCTGAAGCAGCGTCAGCAGACGTGACATGCCCCCCGGCAGCACCTCTGATACCTTGCTTGCAGGGTCTGCGCCCTGCCCCTTCTCGCCTGAACGACTGGAGGCAGCGCCATGCAACAAGCGCTGAAGTAGCCGGTAGGACAGAGAGTGGCCGCCACTGGATGATGCAGTGGTCCGCGAGTCGCTGATCGATGGCGTTGCATCGGCTGCTGCCAGTCCCTCCCGGGGCGGCACTTCGGCAGGCGATTTGTCCACACCCCCTTCTTGCAAGGGGGTGTGCATAACCGGAGCGCCATGAGCAGGAAGCTCGCGAGCAAGCCTGGCCTCCATATCGCGCAGTCGCTGCTCCAGCGCCTTGATGCGCAGCATGCTGAGCCACCCCATCAAGGAACCACCCAGTACCAGCAACGCCATCATGACGCCCACCAACATCAGCTCATCCATCGCCCAGCCCGTCATCGAAGAGTCGTGCTCAGAGACTACGGCATTTTGCCTGGCACCTCATGCTGTCAGTCTCTCAGCACCGTATTTGCACATTGAACGCAAAAAGCCCGACTCCTGGGGGAGCCGGGCTTTCTTTTCCTGCGCACAAAGAGAACCGCCCCTGCAGCAAGGCTACAGGGGCGGTTCGGTATAAGTGCCTGACGATGACCTACTCTCACATGGAGAAACTCCACACTACCATCGGCGCTAAGCGGTTTCACTTCCGAGTTCGGCATGGGATCGGGTGGTTCACGCTCGCTAT
>NZ_JADPPY010000129.1:0-268 GCF_018340035.1 Cobetia sp. MC34 | reverse complement strand
GATCGATGAGGGGCGTGCCCAAGGGGCACGCCTGCAGTCGGCATGCGCTGAACTCGGCATCGGCACCAACACGTATCGCCGCTGGGTGCGGGGCGATCAGGATCGCCGGCCTCAAGCGGTGCGGCCTGTCCCGCGTCATGCCCTATCGCCGGAAGAGCGTCAGCAGGTGCTGGAGATTTGCCATCGTCCTGAGTTCGCCAGCCTGCCGCCTGGGCAGATCGTGCCGCGGCTGCTGGACGAAGAAGGCCGCTACGTGGCGTCAGAGTCC
>NZ_JADPPY010000128.1:0-283 GCF_018340035.1 Cobetia sp. MC34 | reverse complement strand
GGTGTGGCTGATCAGCCTTCTTGTAGGCGTGCCTCGGCGGCTGCGAACTCATCAGCCCCAGCTGCTTCATCCGCCTGCTGGCCCGATAACGACTCAACTGTATTCCTGCCTGCGTGACCATTTTTGCGATGCTGCGAGCGCCGGCAGAGCCGTTACTGTGTAGTGGTCAAGTGTTTTTGGCCACCGAGCTTTGAGCATTCCAGTAGTTCTTTTCTGCCAAGTTCGGCGGTATCCCATCGTTATGCTTGTGCGGCCTGAGGCTGCTGTAGTAACCGATCATATA
>NZ_JADPPY010000127.1:0-301 GCF_018340035.1 Cobetia sp. MC34 | reverse complement strand
CCGAGAGGTCTTCGAGGCCGCGAAGCAGCGTCACCCGGAGCGATGGTCAGGTGACATCCGAAAACTCGACCTGCCGGAGATAGTGCATTTGAATCCGGAGCGGGATCCGATACCGCAGGCAATAGGGCTTTAAAAAGCCAGAACCACTTCATGTGCCAACTATGTTGACAGATTCCGGTCTATGGCTCACGAAGGATGTCAGCCTATCTCAATCGCTTGGGCCACGCAGTGAGCCGCAAGCGCGTCCAGCGATTGATGCGCGGGATGGGACTACAGGCTATTTATCCGAAGCCATGCACTA
>NZ_JADPPY010000126.1:0-303 GCF_018340035.1 Cobetia sp. MC34 | reverse complement strand
AACTCGGAAGTGAAACCGCTTAGCGCCGATGGTAGTGTGGAGTTTCTCCATGTGAGAGTAGGTCATCGTCAGGCACTTATCCCGAACCGCCCCTGCAGCCTTGCTGCAGGGGCGGTTCTCTTTGTGCTCAGGAAAAGTTGTGCTCAGGAAAGAAGTAAGCGTTCGGGCATCACCGCTTTGTAGTGGTCAAGTGTTTTTGGCCACCGAGCTTTGAGCATTCCAGTAGTTCTTTTCTGCCAAGTTCGGCGGTATCCCATCGTTATGCTTGTGCGGCCTGAGGCTGCTGTAGTAACCGATCATATA
>NZ_JADPPY010000125.1:0-303 GCF_018340035.1 Cobetia sp. MC34 | reverse complement strand
ACGCTTGCGAGGAACTTCCAACACGCTTGATTCCGTCATGATAAGTGTCCACTTATTGATAGATGGACATCTAACGTGACGGAATTCAGGACTCTGCGGTAGATGGGATCACCGGTCGCTTACCCTGAGCACAACTTTTCCTGCGCACAAAGAGAACCGCCCCTGCAGCAAGGCTACAGGGGCGGTTCAGTATAAGTGCCTGACGATGACCTACTCTCACATGGAGAAACTCCACACTACCATCGGCGCTAAGCGGTTTCACTTCCGAGTTCGGCATGGGATCGGGTGGTTCACGCTCGCTAT
>NZ_JADPPY010000124.1:0-303 GCF_018340035.1 Cobetia sp. MC34 | reverse complement strand
GACCCGATACTACTGCTTGAGCCAGCCACCAGGTCTCGCAAGCCAGTGCCATCACCCAGTCAAGAAGAGATCATCAGCACCTTGAGGCGCACGCCCGCCGGCCTGTTGGCAACTGCCAAACGACTGGGGGATTACGCCTCACTCAAACAGGCATCGTCATGATTCACCCGCTACTCATCGCCGCCACTTGCCTGGCGGCTTTCTTTTACCTGCTCGCCGGTGGCTGGCTCGACACGCTGCTCACCAAGGGAGAGTGACCATGCTCTATCTGTTCCTCATAGGCGGCGCGCTCATCGTCTTGGC
>NZ_JADPPY010000123.1:0-317 GCF_018340035.1 Cobetia sp. MC34 | reverse complement strand
ATACCTACCTGAAGAATGTGCTGGAAAGGCTGCCGACCCAAAAGGCTAGCCAAGTGCACGAACTTCTGCCCCATCATTGGCAGCATACTGCGTGATCACTCGCAAGCGGTGATGCCCGAACGCTTACCATGCAGGACTCTCTACGCAGCTTTTACTGACCACAAAGAGAACCGCCCCTGTAGCAAGGCTACAGGGGCGGTTCGGGATAAGTGCCTGACGATGACCTACTCTCACATGGAGAAACTCCACACTACCATCGGCGCTAAGCGGTTTCACTTCCGAGTTCGGCATGGGATCGGGTGGTTCACGCTCGCTAT
>NZ_JADPPY010000122.1:0-317 GCF_018340035.1 Cobetia sp. MC34 | reverse complement strand
TGCGTGGCCCAAGCGATTGAGATAGGCTGACATCCTTCGTGAGCCATAGACCGGTGTGCGCAGATGTTCCGCGTCGATCAGACGCATTAACTCCAGATCATAGGCCCGTAGCGCCTTGCGCTGATAGCACATCGAGGAGCGACTGATACCGAGTAGCTGGCATTGACGTCGGAGGCTGATGCCGGGCGCTTGCGGCTCGACCATTGTCAGGCGCTGGGCCCGACTCAACGATCGAGCCTGCGTGACAAAAAATCCCGTTCCACCGTCAGCTTGCCGATCTCGCGATAGAGCGTATCGATCTCCTCTTGGGTCTTCTG
>NZ_JADPPY010000121.1:0-363 GCF_018340035.1 Cobetia sp. MC34 | reverse complement strand
TGGCTGCCAAGGCATCCACCGTATGCGCTTAATCGCTTGACCATATAACCCCAAGGGGTCTGTCAAGGATTACGAATCTGTCGGACCTCTCCGACATATCGTTTGATAGACATGCGCTTGGCGCACACATCTATCGTCAGCATGATTCACATTGTTAAAGAGCGGCTGTTCAGAGAACAGTGAGAAGCGCGCTCTATGATGAGCACGCTTGCCACTGCCGGCTAAGCCAGCAATAAGATCAGGTAATTCGTTGTGAGCACTTGCCGCGAGCAGTAGACAGTGTCGATAAGGAGGTGATCCAGCCCCAGGTTCCCCTAGGGCTACCTTGTTACGACTTCACCCCAGTCATGAACCACACCGTGG
>NZ_JADPPY010000120.1:0-371 GCF_018340035.1 Cobetia sp. MC34 | reverse complement strand
CCGCTGCCGGGGACGCATGGCGTTACCAGCGGTGAAAGAGGTTTGCAGGTGGTTGTTTTGCTTGAGGTTTTTGAAGTCCGCTTCGAAGATCATCGATTGACAATCCCGGGCGATTCGCTAGAATACGCCGCATTCCTTACGGGACAGGTGATCGAGCAACGCTCCTCACCGCTTGATGATGCTTAGAGGCAGTCGACTGACTCATCATCAAGTGCTTGACTTCTCAAACGTTCCAGGTAGAATATGCCTCCTCGCTTAACAGCGACGCTCTTTAAAAATTTGATCAGGTAATTCGTGTGAGCGCTTGCCGATGAGTGGTGACAAGGTCACCAAATATCGGAGCAAGCCTCTCACGAGAAGTTTGACTCTGA
>NZ_JADPPY010000011.1:0-114572 GCF_018340035.1 Cobetia sp. MC34 | reverse complement strand
GTCGTTAGGGTTTCACCCATGGCGAGTGGTCCTCTTGAATCGTGTTCTGGCAGGAATATCCTGATTCTACAAGAGAAAACCACTCGCCATCTTCGTTTTCAGGTCGGCCTCATGAATAAGCCGGGGTTATACCTACCTTTCGCCGGTCGCCTCGCAAGTGTTGGGGCTCGACCCGCAGGCCGTCATCGACGACCCCATGCTGCTGCTGGCGCGCATCGCGGGTCGCGAGCGTGAGCAGCTGCTAATGTCACTGCAGACCAGTGCCCAGCAGCAATCGCCCTGGGAAGCGGAGATACGCTATCAGCATCCGGATGGTCAGGAGCGCAGGCTGGCGTGTGTCGGGCTGCCGCAGGTGATCGACTCCCCCGAGGGCGGTGTGATCTGGAATGGCTATTGTGATGATGCCACCGCTCGATACCGTATCGAGGATGAGCTGCGCCAGAGCGAGGAGCGCTATCGCTTCATCCTCAACTCCGTCAGCGATCTGGTCAGCATCGAGGACTCCCACGGCATCTGTCAGTACATCAGCCCTTCGGTGGTAAAGCTCTGCGGCTATCGCCCGCAGGAGATCATCGGCCAGGAGATCAAGCAGCTGATCCATCCCGATGACATGCTGCGCATCGCGCAGGAGGTCCATCGTGCCGCCTGTCTCGGCGAGGTGTTTCGAATCGACTTCAGGATTCAACACAAGGCCGGGCATACGCTGTGGTTCGAGTCGATCTCGACGCCCTCGATGGATCCCGTCACCGGGCGTTATCAGCGCGTGCTGTCGGTGTCGCGCAACATTCATGAGCGCAAGCTGGTCGAACAGCGTCGCGAGCATGAAGCAATGACGGACGCCATGACCGGCGCCATGACCCGGGCCAGCTTCCTCGACACGCTCGACACCCTGCTGAGCTCGTCATCGCGGGAGCAGATGGCGTTGATCCTGTTTGATATCGACCACTTCAAGCGCGTCAATGACACTCACGGCCATGCGGCGGGCGATCAGGTGCTGATCAGTCTTGGCGAGGCGTGTCGTGCCCAGCTGCGGCGCGATGACTGCTTTGCGCGTCTGGGCGGCGAGGAGTTTGCCGTCCTGCTCACCGATGCCGGTACCGCCACCGGTGTCGGCATGGCCGAGCGCCTGCGACAACAGATCGCAGCGCTGGAGGTGCGCTTCAAGTCGCTGACACTGCGCTGCACCATCAGCATGGGAGTGGCGACACCGCTGCCGGGGGAGACCCGGGATGGCTACCTGCACCGTGCCGATATGGCGCTCTACAGTGCCAAGCGCAGCGGTCGCGATCGGGTGGTGCTGGCATCGCAGTCCTTGAGCGAGGACAATTGAGCCAATACCGGTGATCAATCGGGCACACCTGCAGCCGGTGTCTCGGGTTGTGGATCGCGTCATGCAAGTGGATCACGTCATACAAGGAGTAGGCGATGCGAATGTTACGTGGCTGGTGCGCTGGCACCCTGTTGTTTGCACAGTCGGTATTTTCCGCCGGACAGGCCATGGCCGCCGAGGATGCACCGCTGGTCAATCGTCTCGAGGGGCCGCAGGTGGTGACGGAGACGGTGACCTATCGGGCCAATGGTGAGGAGCACGTAGGCCTGATCGCACGCGATGCCAAGGCGCAGGGGCGCCGTCCCGGTATCCTGCTGGTACATGAGTGGTGGGGCTTGAACAGCTACGCCCGCAAGCGCGCCGAACAATTGGCGGGACTTGGCTACGTGGTCATGGCCGTCGACATGTATGGCGGTGGGCGCACGGCCGAGCACCCCAAGGAGGCCGGCGCCTTCTCCTCTGCAGTGATGAGTGACTGGCCCAAGGCCGAATCCAGCTTCAATTCGGCGCTGGCGGTGCTGCGCTCACGCCCGGAAGTCGATGGCGAGCGCATGGCGGCGATCGGCTACTGCTTCGGCGGTGCCGTGGTACTCAACATGGCGCTGACCGGAGCACCGCTCAAGGCGGTCGTCAGCTTCCATGGCAGCCCGTCGATTGCCGTGAAGGAACCCGAGCCGTTTGCCGGCCGGGTCGTGATCCAGAATGGCGCGGCCGATACGCTGGTGGCGCAGGAGGATCTCGACAAGCTGGTCGCGACCTTCCAGTCACTCGAGACGCGCACCACGTTGATCCAGTATCCGGGCGCCAAGCACGCCTTCACCAATCCGGAATCGGATGCCAAGGCGGCCAAGTACGATCTGCCGCTGGGCTATGACGCGGCCGCGGATTCGGCTTCCTGGCAGGTCATGCTCAACCTGTTCAATGAGGTCTTCAAGACACCGAAGAAGTCCGTCAAGACCTGAGCCGTCGTCACCGGTGCTGAAGGTGATCGACATGAAAAAGCCCGCCCGGGAAGTTTCCGGGCGGGCTTTTTCGTGGGGCTTTTTCTAGAAGCTATTTCATGAGCCTGTTTCAAGGTCTCTGGCAGGAGGCCATGGCAAGGCGTTCAGCGTTCGCTGAGCGCGCGCTTCAATCCAGCTCCTTGAGCGACAGCACCTGGTGCGCCAGACGAATCATGTCGGGGTCGCCGGTGTGTTTGCTCGAGACATCCGACAGCTTGATCACCGGCACCCATTCCTGACCTTCGGGGCGGGCTTCGGTCATCTTGATCACCATGTTCATCGGCTGCGGGCCGACATCATTGGTGAAGTTGGTGCCGATGCCGAACGACATGCCGATACGCCCGGCGCAGTAGCGCACGATGCGATCGACCTTGTCGGTGTCCAGACCATCGGAGAACACGATGGTCTTGGTCTTGGGGTCGATGCCCAGTGACTCATAGTGACGGATGGTGGTCTCGGCGAAGTCGATGGGGTCACCACTGTCGTGGCGCACGCCGTCAAACAGCTTGGCGAACTTCTTGTCGAAGCTCTTGAAGAAGGCCTGGCTGGTGAAGGTGTCAGACAGGGCGATCCCCAGGTCACCGCGATAGACCTTGACCCAGTTCTCCAGCGCCAGGATGTTGGCCATCTTGAAGCCGAAGCGCGCGGCATGAAACATGAACCACTCATGGGCGTGCGTGCCGATCGGCTTGATGCCGTGGCGCTGCGCCATGTGCACGTTGCTGGTGCCGATGAAGCAGCCGCGGCCGTGGTCCTTGAGGCCCGCGACCACCTTGTCGTGCACATCGTAGGAGTGACGACGACGAGTGCCGAATTCCGCCACGCGGATGCCGAGACGCTTGTAGTGCTCGATCTTGGCCAGGGTGCTGTCGCGCAGGGCCTGATCGCTGTCACGTTGATCTCCGCCCAGCTGATACCAGAGCTCGCTGATCATCGCCATCAGCGGGACTTCCCACAGGATGGTGCGATACCAGTAGCCTTCGATATGCACCTCCAGCTCATCACCGGTCTGGGTGATGGTGATTTCGGAGGGATCGAAGCGGAAGCCCGCCAGGAAGTCGCGGTAGGTCGGGTCCAGGAAGGGGCAGTGAAGCTCGAGGAAGGATTTCTCTTCCACGCTCAATGCCAGTTCGGCCATGTTGTCTACCGCGATGCGCAAGGCCTCGCCGAACCCCGGCGGGAACGAATGCTCGCCACGGTTGATGAAGGCGTAGCGAGCGCGCGCATACGGAAACAGTTTCACCACGGCGTTCTGCATGGTGAACTTGTAGAAATCATTATCGAGAATCGAGTACAACATCGAGGCTCGCTCAGTATCAAGGCGGCTCGGGGGAACCGGAATCGCTGGCAGGGCAGACGCTGCGAGAGGCAGGCATGCCCCGCTGGCACGGGGAAGCAATGTCGACGCATTATCCGTGCAGGCGCGCTGCACGTTCAAGCCGGAGTGTCCAGGCGCTGGTCAGGTGCTGAAGGCCATGATGCCGAACATGGTCAACATCATGCCGCCGAACATCAGCAGGCCGGCAAGCGACAGGGCGATCAGCAGATAGCCAAGAATCAGTCCGGCCAGGGCCCAGCTGTCACCGGCTTCGCCACTGCGGCGGATCTGGCTGCGCGCAATGTGACCACACACGACGCCGCCGAGTGCCGCAGGCGCGAGCAGGCAGCCGAGCACGCTCAGGGCAAAGGCGGCCACTGCCATGAGATTCGTGCTGGCATGGGTGTCCTGCGCGGGCGGGGTCGGCGCATAGGGGCCTTGAGAGGGCCCTTGCGAGGACTCTTGAGCGTGCCCCTGGGGCTGTGAGCCGCTCGTGGACGTGTCGTCCGGCGGCGTGGGAGTCTCTGTCATGTGGGTCTCGTTGTCCTGCATCATGACGACACACTAGCATGTCCTGGGATGTGCGGCATGTCTGCACCAGCGGTGGGCATGGCAAGACTATGAGGAGAGTACGGTGACAGGGCAATGGCAGGCAGAGGATGAGGCGGCTCAGGCGGTGACAGAGGCGGCGACAGACCAGCAGCAGGCTGCGAGCGCCGCAGATGCCGCACAGAAGCAGGGCTGGCGTCTGGAGGTGCTGGATTCCCTCGACGCCCTCACCGCCAGTGAATGGAATGCGCTGGCAGGCGATGACTATCCCTTTCTGCAGCATGCCTATCTGAGCGCGCTGGAAAGCTGCGGTGCGGCCAGCGCCGCCAGTGGTTGGCATCCTGCCCATCTGGTAGTGCGAGACGCCGACGGCCGCTTGCTGGCGGGGCTGCTGCGCTATCTCAAGCTGCACTCGCGTGGCGAATATGTGTTCGACCAGCAGTGGGCGGAGGCCCTGGAGCAGGCCGGTGGGCGCTATTATCCCAAGCAGTTGACTGCCGTGCCGTTCACTCCCAGCGATGGCCCACGCCTTGTCACCTCGTCGCAGTTGGCATCGCCCGCAGCCCGGCGTGCCTTGCTTGAGTGGTTGTGGCCGCATCTCAAGGCCGGCATCGCACCCGCGGCTGAGCCGGGTAGCGCGCTGCGTCGTTATGAGCACAGCGGGTTTCATCTGCTGTTTGTCTCGGCAGACGAGCGGCAAGACTGGCAGGCGGCGATTCCGGAGCTGATTTCGCGTCCCGGGATGCAATATCACTGGCAGTCACGCGGTGAGCCGGACTTTGCCACCTGGCTTGAGAGTCTGCGCTCCAAACGGCGCAAGGAGATCCGTCGCGAGCGGCGCAAGGTCGCCGAGCAAGGCTTCACGCTGGCCAGGCTCGAGGGAGCACGGATTGGCTCTGACGATATCGAGGCCTTCTACCGCTGCTACTGCATGACCTATCTCGAGCGCGGCCAGCGCCCTTATCTGCCACTCGATTTCTTCCAGCAGCTCAGGCGCAGCATGCCCGAGCGATTGCTGCTGGTGCAGGCGCGAGATGAGCAGGGCGCGCCGGTGGCGGCAGCCTTGTGTCTGATCGGCAGTGATTGCCTGTATGGTCGTTGGTGGGGCAGCGAAGTGCATGCCGACTGTCTGCACTTCGAGGTCTGCTATTACCAGGGGCTCGAATTCTGCCTGCAGCGAGGGCTCAAGCGCTTCGATCCCGGCACCCAGGGAGAGCACAAGATCAGTCGCGGTTTCGCGGCGTATGCCACCGGGTCGCTGCATTGGCTGATGCATCCCGGGCTTCAGGAGGCGGTGGCAGAGGCGGTCGAGAAGGAGGCACGTTGGATCAGCAAGGCGCGTCAGCAGGTGACGGCAATGCTGCCCTACCGGGAGCCCGCGCCCAAGACAGCGCAGGAGCGATGACCCTCAGTCTCTGTTACTACTATCCGCTATCCGCTGGCGGATTCTCCCGCGGAGTCAGAGGCAAGAAAGATTGCGAATAGAGCACTACACTGAGTTATATATATGAATGCTCTAATCCAGAGGCGCCCATGCTGATCAAGGACTGCGATTCACGGGAATACGACCTGCTGGTGCTCGAGGTGCTGGCGCAGGATGCTGCGCTTGCCGCACCCGAGCGCCACAAGGTGCTGGAGGCCCTGCGTGCGATACGTGCCCGTCAGGCGCGTCGCCGTGCACTGGCAAGCCAGCTGGATGCCTTGTTGGGGACGCGGGATGATTGGGTCGTGCTGCATGATGTGCGCCTGGCGCAGGCAGAGGGCGTGATCGAGATCGATCACCTGCTGATCAACAGCCTCATGCAGGTCTGGGTGCTGGATGCTTCCTGTTTTGATCTGACGCTCTCGATCACTCCCTTCGGTGAGTTGTTGGCCCATGGCGGACGAGTCGCGCAGGGCGGCGAGACACCCTCAGGCGAAGATGGCGTCATGGCATATGCCGTGACGCCGTGTCCCTTGCAGACGATCACTGAGCGTAGCCGCGCCATCGTGCAATGGCTGGAGGCCTCCTCGTTGTTGCCTGTGCGCCTGGGGATGACGCTGCAGCCGCAATTACGCTATCGCATCGTGGTGGCTGATGCGGCTCAGGTCAGTCGGCCGCCGGAAGATATCGTGGACAGTCGTGCGCTGCTGTCCTTCGCGCGCCTCAAGCGTCAGTGCCTGCAGGTGAGCGGCAAGACCGCTTACGTGACACGGCTGCGCAGTTTTACCCACCGCCTCGATCAGCGCCGCCTGCGCCAGCTGGGGCGCGCCATCGCGACCCAGCATGTGGCCCCCAATACGGATTGGGTGGCGGAGCTGGGCCTGGCCGCCGGCACGCGCGCGACGGAGGGCGACGCTGCCACTCAGGTATCCCCGCTGGCCTATCTATGGCAACCGCCGCTATCGCCTGAAGAGCTGGCGCGGGCCTCAGGCGAAAGCGCTGCCGTGGCGGCAGAGTCTGATGACATGGAAGGGGCGTCGGATGACACGACGCTGGCGGTCCAGCGTGGCGTGACATCTACGGCTGCCCTGAAACGGCAGTGCGGTTTTGGGGGCCGAGGGCTGCAGGCCGCGCACTGGCAGCCCGGGCACCAGACTCTGGATCAGGATAGCCGAGAAGGCCCCGCGAGCCCGCAGGCGGCAGGCGAGCAGCCGGGGGCTGCGGCCGACAATCAGCAGGGCGCGTCTTCCGCCCCGTCGCAGGATGAGGAAGGCTTGCCGCGCTGCCAGGGCTGTCGGCGGTGGCTTTCCACCCAGAGTGTCGACTTCTGTCGCCAGGCAGATCAGGCACGCGCGCTGGGCGGGCGTCTGCTCTGCAAACGCTGTCGCGACGCCTCATGCCAGTGAGGCAGCAGCACGGCGCTCTCCTCAAGTTCAGCCTTTCAGCTTCAGGCTTCTGTTCCAGCACTTTGGCCCAGTCTGGCGTTCCAGGGCGTGGTGAAGGGCGTGTCGGGAGCCCAGGGCGTCAATTTTCTTTTCGACTTCTGATTGTTTTTCTCCAGTGTAATCAGGCAACTGCATCAACCATGGCGTACAGATCAGTCGTTGCGATGTTTTTGATGTTGCAGTGCAACAAAGACTGTCTTATGCTGCGTTGCAGCGAGGATGGAACCTGGTCGATAGCACTATCTGACCGCGACGGCTTGATAGTGACGGCTTGATAATGATGGCTCGGTCACTACGGTGCACCAGCCCGGTTCAGTCCTGATAACCGAACGGAGCAACGCTCCGGTTCATTTCAGCGTGATGCCAATACCCTGGAGGGTGCCTACATGTTCAATGCCAACTTCGAGAAGTCCGCTCAGCAGTTCGACGATATGTTCCTGTCTCCGCTGCGTGCGTTCAGCGCTCTGAGCATCGATTACAGCGAGAAGCTGATCGGCGCACAGATGGAACTGACCAAGTCCTATGCTGATGCTTCCCTGACCCAGGCGCGTTCCATGCTCGAGATCAAGGACAGCGAAGGTCTGAAGAACTTCGTCAAGGAGCAGCAGGAAACCGTGAAGACTCTGGGCGAGAAGCTGCAGAACGACACCCAGAAAGTGGTCGAGCTGAACCAGGAATACGCCAAGAAAGGTCAGGAACTGGCAGAAAGCAACGCCAAGTCCGCCTCCGAGGCCATGCAGAAAGTCGCCAAGTAAGCGACTGCTGCCGACGCTCTCAGGCGAGCGTCCCCAACGCCCATCCGGTCTTCCGGGTGGGCGTTCGCGTGTCTGGAGTACTGAATCTGATTACTCGTTGCTGGAGGGGGAAGCGTTGGCACCATCCCCTTGAGCGTTAAGGCAATGATGACGGTGTGCGGGTAAGGTCGCAGGGAGCGCGCTGTCGCTGTCAGTCGGCGTTATCAGTCTCGTCATGAGGCAGTGCTATCAGGGCATGTCACCGCAAGTGACGGTCATGGATGATCGAGCAAGGCTCCCCGGCGGCATATGCCGGGAGGTATCAACACAAGGAGTGTGTGATGAATTCTGTCAGTGCGGCATTGGCAGCGTTAATGGATGCGGTCTCGGGCTTGAGTGGGCAATTCGGTGAGGGTGTCGCCTCGCATCTGACGACGACAGCAGGGCTTCAGCGCGAGCATGTCGAGACCCGCTATCAAGGGCAGGTGATCGATTTCGATACCCTGCATTGGCGTGTTCTCAATGACTCGGTGTGTGCCAGAAAGCGCCAGAATGCCATGGCCCATACCCGTTGCAGTCAGGCAGCCAGCGAGATGTTTGCCTCGACGTGCCGGGAAATGACCAGCAACCCTCCGACTATGCCTTCGCAACGTTACAACAGTACGCGGCGCATGGCATGCAATGCCGCGGTCAGTTACCGGCCCAGTGTCGGCAACATCCAGTGGGCGGAAACCTCCGCTGCCGATGACTTGGCCGAGGCGGAATGCAACGCTGCCACGGCGGCACTGCTCGGCAGCAATGATCTCGATGCTATCCAGTATCAGCGGCGGGTCTGTGCAGGACGCTAGCGGCGAGCGCTGCCTTGGGCCACAATGACCTGCCACGCCGCCGGTGATTGCCGACGGCATTTATTCGATCAGTGACAGGTGATAGACATGGCACAGGCCACAGCGCGTCATATTCTCGTTTCCAGCGAAGAACAGTGTGCAGCTCTCAAGACCGAAATCGAGAACGGCCGCGATTTCGCTGATGCCGCTCGCGAGCACTCCTCCTGCCCGTCCGGCCGCAGTGGCGGCGACCTGGGCGCCTTCGGCCCGGGCATGATGGTCAAAGAATTCGACGAAGTCGTGTTCAGCGCCCCGATCAACACCGTGCAGGGCCCGGTGAAGACCCAGTTCGGTTATCACCTGCTGGAAGTCACCAGCCGCACGTGAGCCTTCTGTCACGCTCATGAGATGTCATGAGCCCCTGGCAGGATGTGACGAAAACGCCCCGACCATCACTGGTCGGGGCGTTTTTTGTGGCTTAGAAAGTCAGCTTTCCTGTGCGTCAGGCGCTTGCCTAGACCTCCTGATAGAGCTGGCTGCCTTCACGCTTGAACTTGTCGGCCTGCTCCTGCATGCCGGCCATCACGCTGTCGGCATCGCCGGTCAGGCCATGCTCATTGGCGTAATCACGCACTTCCTGGGTGATCTTCATCGAGCAGAACTTCGGCCCGCACATGGAGCAGAAGTGGGCGACCTTGGCCGAGTCCTTGGGCAGCGTCTCGTCGTGGAAGCTGCGCGCGGTGTCCGGGTCCAGGCCCAGATTGAACTGGTCTTCCCAGCGGAACTCGAAGCGCGCCTTGGAGAGCGCATTGTCACGGCGTTGCGCGCCCGGGTGGCCCTTGGCCAGATCGGCGGCATGCGCGGCGATCTTGTAGGTGATGATGCCGGTCTTGACGTCGTCCTTGTTGGGCAGGCCCAGGTGCTCCTTGGGGGTCACGTAGCAGAGCATGGCGCAGCCGAACCAGCCGATCATCGCGGCGCCGATGCCGGAGGTGATGTGGTCGTAGCCCGGGGCGATGTCGGTGGTCAGCGGGCCGAGGGTGTAGAAGGGCGCCTCGTCACACTCGCTGAGCTGCTTGTCCATGTTTTCCTTGATCAGGTGCATCGGCACGTGACCCGGGCCTTCGATCATGACCTGGACATCGTGCTGCCAGGCGATCTTCGTCAGCTCGCCGAGCGTCTCGAGCTCACCGAACTGGGCGGCGTCATTGGCATCGGCCACGGAGCCCGGGCGCAGGCCATCGCCCAGTGACAGGCTGATGTCGTAGGCCTTGCAGATCTCGCAGATGTCCTCGAAGTGGCGATAGAGGAAGCTTTCCTCGTGATGCGCCAGACACCACTTGGCCATGATCGAGCCGCCGCGCGAGACGATGCCGGTCACGCGGCTGGCGGTCAGCGGCACATAGCGCAGCAGGACGCCGGCGTGGATGGTGAAGTAGTCGACGCCTTGCTCGGCCTGCTCGATCAGCGTGTCGCGGAAGATCTCCCAGTCGAGGTTCTCGGCCACGCCATCGACCTTCTCCAGCGCCTGATAGATCGGCACCGTGCCGATGGGCACGGGAGAATTGCGCAGAATCCATTCACGGGTCTCGTGGATGTTGGCGCCGGTCGAGAGGTCCATCACGGTGTCGGAACCCCAGCGGATCGCCCAGGTCATCTTGTCGACCTCTTCCTCGATGGAGGAGGTGACCGCCGAGTTGCCCAGGTTGCCGTTGACCTTCACCAGGAAGTTGCGGCCGATGATCATCGGCTCGCTTTCCGGGTGATTGATGTTGGCGGGAATGATGGCGCGGCCGCGTGCGACTTCCTCACGCACGAATTCGGCGGTGATCTCGTCGGGCAGGTTGGCGCCGAAGCTGTGGCCTGGGTGCTGATGGCCCAGAATGCTCTCGACGGATTCGCTGCCCTGATATTCCTCACGCAGCGCGATACGTCGCTGATTCTCGCGAATCGCGATGTATTCCATCTCCGGGGTGATGATGCCCTGGCGCGCATAGTGCAGCTGGGTGACATTCTTGCCCGGCAGGGCACGACGCGGGCGATGGTCCAGCTCGAAGCGCAGTGACGACAGGCGCAGGTCGGCCTGGCGCACGCGGCCATATTCACTGCTCAGCTGATTGAGCTGTTCGGTATCACCGCGCTCCTCGATCCACTGCTCGCGCAGCGGCGCCAGACCCCGGCGGATATCGATCTCGACCGCCGGATCGGTATAGGGGCCGGAGGTATCGTAGACGACGATAGGCGGGTTCTCTTCCAGGCCGCTGGAGGTCTGGGTCGGCGAGCAGCCGATCTCGCGCATGGGCACGCGGATGTCCGAGCGGGAGCCTTCGATATAGATCTTGCGCGAGCCGCTCAGCGGCGCGATGGCGGCGGCGTCGACCTGTGCTTCGCTGGCGAGGTGGCGGCTGCCATCCTTGCGACCGGCACGCGCGCGTACCTTGGGGGCAGACTCAGGCTGCGAGGCGAGAGGTGACTCGGCGGCGTTGGTGGCTTGCGGGTCTTGTGTCGTCGGGGCAGAGCTCATGCAGGTCTCCTCAAAGGGCGACGTCACGGCTGACGTCATCATGGGAAGACCGTGCGCAGGGAGAGGATGGTCGTCGCCGACTCCTTGCCAGCAGGTGGCCCGGGAGCGAGGCGGCCGCGCGCAGCGGCTGGCCATCAGCTTGATTCCTACGCCGGTCCTAACCGGTTCAGGTTCCACGGGACCCCTTGCTGGCAAGCTCGCGCGTCAGGGCGGCGAAGCATGCATGCAGGATCTCAGCCGGTTCCACCGGCACCCCGTCAAGCGTGTGCAGATTTCAATGCGAGAGGGTGTTGCCCGAAGCGTCAGGCTTGCCACGGGGAGCATTCTCGCATCCAGGCTCTGTTGGCCTGTCAGTCGTGCCATCCATGGGGATGGCGCCATCCCGAGCGGCTCATGGCGAGCGCCGGGACGTCAGTCTGTCATGACTCAAGCGCGATCGAGGCCCATCTGCCAGAAGTCGATCTCGAGTCGCGTGGCGTCCCGGAAGACATCGACCAGTTCACCCAATCGACGCTCCGAGACCTCCGAGAGTCGTGCATCCAGCCATTCGCGCTCGGCTTCGACGGCTTCCTTGAAGTCATCGCTTGAGTACATCGCGATCCAGTCCGCGTATGGGTTGTTCTCGATCTCGGTGGTGTCCTGATCGAGCAGCCACTCGGCGATCTCGCCGTAGCCGATCAGGCAGGGCGCGAGCGCCACGTGCAGATCGAGCAGGTCGCCGCGCTGGCCGCAATCGAGCACGTAACGGGTATAGGCCAGGGTGGCGCGGGATTCCGGCAGCTCGCTCAGGTCATCCTCGCTGATGCCCCACTCGCTGCAGTAGCCGATATGCAGATCGAGCTCGGTATTGAGGATGGTGTCGAGACTGGCCGTGGCCTGACGCAGCTCCGCGAGGGTGCGGCTCTTGTAGGCGGCCAGCGCCCAGGCACGCGCGAAGTGGATCAGGAACAGGTAGTCCTGCTGCAGGTAATGGCGGAAGGACTCCTCCGGCAGACGACCTTCGCCCAGCTGGCGAACGAAGTCGTGCTCGAGATAGTCACGCCATTCCTCGGCGCAGGCACTGGTCAGGTCGTTGAAACTAGGCATGACGCATCCCTCGGTGAGCGTGCTGACGACCCGTGATGTGGCGGCAGGTCTCTGGCGCAAGCGTGGCCAGTACCGGAACAGGAGCAGGGGAAAAGCGGGGGAGGTGCCGACAGTCACCGTGAGAAAGTGGTGACGATATCGAGTGGCATCGCTTCGCGCTTGATCCCTACGCCGGTACTAGCCGGATCAGGTTCGGCGGGATCGTCATTCACGCAAGGACATCGCCTGCGCATGACATCTCAGCCGGTCTTACCGGCACCCCGTCAAGCTGTGACATATGAGTCACGATGCATCGAGTGTAACAGCCCTGCGGCGCAGAAGAAGGGCAGTGTGAGCAAAAATGCATACGACTTTGGGAGGCATGCCGAACGTGTGAAGAGCCTCAAGCGGGCTTATAAAGAGCCTCAGACGGGCTTGTGATGAGCCTCAAGCGGGTTTGTAGAAAGCCGTGAGCGGGTTCATGGAAAGTCTCAAGCGGCAAGGTCGGCCATGAGCGCCGGCAGGTGGCGCGACAGGCGCGCAAGGTCACGCGGCTCATCGACATCCCAGCTGGTCGGCAGGCAAGCGGCCGTTCTCCCGGCCCGTGCCAGCAACGCCAGGGTGTCCCGGCAGACATGGGCATGACTCCAGCGGGGCAGCAGAAAGGCTTGCGGGCAGGGCGCCTTGAGGCCGATCAAGCCATAGCCGCCATCGTCGGTGGGCTGCAGCACCGCGTCGTGAGTGCGCAGTCTGTGGGCTGCCTCGCGCAGGCGCTGGCTGTCCAGTGCCGGCAGGTCGGAGCCCATCAGCAATACCGGCCCCTCGGGCAGATGTCGGGCCATGGCCCGGGACATTCGCTCACCGAGCTCCCCCTGCGGCTGTACCTCGAAGGTGAGGTCGGCAGAGGCATCGACAACGCTTCGCAGCCGGGCTTCCAGCGCTGCCCGCAGAGCCGCCTGTTCAGGTGCCTGACTCGACGGCTCGGCAGCGGGCGTCAGCATCACCACGACCTTGCCGAGGCGCGCGGCGCAGGCGTGGTCAACGATATGGCTCAGCATCCGCGCATAGAGTCGAGCTGCGCCCTCGGGGCCGAGTGCGGGGATCAGGCGTGTCTTGCAGTGGCCGGCGATGGGCAGGCGACCGAAGATGATGAGAGTCGGGTGCACCTCTGACGCGACATCAGCGGTGGGCAAGGTAGGCAACGCCGTATCACGCATGGGGCATACCGCGCTGCTCACAGGCCTGCGCCGCGGCGCGATAGCCGTAGAGGCGTGCCAGACGTGCAGGGGAGACGCCACACCAGGCCGCCAGCCGCAGCCCCCACATCTTGGCGATGGTGCGCCAGACGCCGTGGGTCTCCCAGCGTCGACCGCTGGTCGTGACGCGCGCCGTCAGGTTCATTGGCGGGGTCAGATGCTTGAGCTGGGCACTCAGCCAGATATCTTCCATCAGCGGCATGTCGGCAAAGCCGCCGATGGCCTCGAAGGTCGAGCGCTGCACGAACTGGGTCTGGTCGCCCGTGCTGATGCTGGTCAGCCGCGAGCGCAGATTCATCATGGCGGCGATCATCGGTAACCACGGCGACTCGCCCTTGATGCTGACATCGAAGCGGCCCCAGTCGCTGCGGCGATGCGTCGTGATGGCCTCCTTGAGCAATGCCAGCGCATTGTCGGGCAAGTCGGTATCGGCATGCAGAAACAGCAGCCATTCTCCGCGTGCACGCGCGGCGCCGGCATTCATCTGGCGTGCCCGGCCCGGCTCACTGCTCAGCACGTCATCACACAGCGGTCGGGCCAGTGTGGGGGTGCCATCCGTCGAGCCGCCATCCACCACGATCACTTCACAGTCCCCGCCCGCGCGCAGGCGACTCAGGGCAATCAGGGTTTGCACGATGCCGGCTGCCTCGTCATGCACCGGCATCACGATGCTCAGCCAGGGAGCGCGCGTCAGGTGCGTGCATGTGCTCGACAGGGAGTCCCGGTTGGCGGGCGTCCGTGATGCTGGGGGTGGCTGCTGGTTCATGGCGGCAGGCTCCGACGATGGCGTATTCGTTGGATCATACGCAGGAGTTCGTAGGCTGGATGCACGAGCGAGATACGCTCTCTCAGCGCGTCATCGTTCAATAAACGCTTGGCGTCGACCCAGTGTCGCTCCATGGCCACACAATGCCTAGCTGGCCATTGGGTGCACGCGAGGGCACAGGACTACATTTCTGTAATTTGAAGGCGGGGCATGCAAGGCAGGTTTTCAGAATCTTTAGCAGGCAAGCGCTGCATTCATCGGCCCTATTTATAGGCCCTGTCCATAGGCCCTAACCATAGGCCCTCTGCCAAGCAGCTCCTGGAAAGAGAGCCTGAAGAGAGTGCTTGGACAAGAGGGCTTGGAGAGAGCGCGTGACTAAGGGCCAGGGCCTCGTTTCTCAAAAGCCCGTTCTGCTGAAGGTCAGGCCATCAATCGAAGGTGAGGCGATAGAGGCCAGCCGCGCCACTATCCGAGGTGAAGTACAGGCTGCCATCAGGGCCGAACAGGACATCGAGCGGGCGAATCCAGCGCTGACCGCTGCTGCTGTCCTGCAGACCGGTCAGTACCGGCACCAGGCGTGCTTCAGTGTCTGGCGTCGCCAGCTTGAGGCCCAGCAGGCGAGGCTCACGGCGACTGGCCGGGTCGCCCGCGGCGTTGCCGGAGGACGCCGTGCCCCAGCTGCCGTGGACTGCCACCACGACATCCATGTCTGCAGCCAATGGGTGCTCTGGCGGTACCACCGCGATTCCCATCGGTGCACTGCGAGCGGGGATCTCGGCCAGTGGCGCTGCAATCTCGTCACGCTCGCGCGGTGAATCGCTCGTGATGCAGTCATCCGCCTGCCAGTTGCCATCGATCCACTGATACCAGGGCATGCCATGGAAGCTGCCTTCGCGGGCAGCAACCACCAGCTCGCGAGGTTGCTCATAGCCCCAGTGGTCGGGCCCGTTGTTGGTGGCCAGCAGGCGCGGCTCACCTTCCCTACCTGGCTGCCAGGCGAGGCCTACCGGGTTGCGCAGCCCGCTGGCCCAGGGCTGCCAGTGCGGCGCATCGCCGGATTCCTCAAGGCGCAGCACGCCACCGCGGCGTTCACTGAAGGAGTAGCCCTGCTCGCTGCCTGCAAGGTATTGATTCGAGCAATTGCCCTGGATGCCCAGCGCTAGATAGAGGCCACCATCAGGCCCGAGACTCAAGGTGCGCGAGTTGTGGCCACCGCCGCCGGGCAGGGCGATCAGCTCACGAAAGTCATCGCGGGTGAGAGACTCGCCGGGTGAATAGTCGGCGACCAGCAAGGCGGCGGTGGTCGCGACATAGAGCTTGTCGACGCGCACCACCAACGAGTGAGGATAGCCCGACAGTTCGACCAGCGTCTTCACGGCAGAGAGGTTGCCGTCCGGCGTCAGCTGAGCGCGATAGACACGCTCGGCCCGCGAGCCGATCAGCAGTTCGCCAGCATCAGTGAGGTGCAGCATGCGTGGACTGTCGAGCGAGGCCAGCCGCTCGAGCGTGGCGCCCTCAGGCAGCTTGAGCGCAGGGGCATCGCTGGGCACTTGCTGAGCGCTCACCAGCGACAGTGAGGAAGCGGCATTTGTCTCTGCCTGGGCTGGCAGAGACAATGCGAGACAGGCCGCCGCGGCACTTGCGACCAGGCGTGTCGCCACACTTGTTGCCAACCTTGTCGCCAAGCCTGTCACCAGACTTGCCGGCAGGCATGTCGATACTGCCCGGGACAGGGAGGGGCGCCGGGGCGATGCGCTTGTGAGGTGAGCGGCGTGAGTCTCGATCGGCATCCTTGCCTCCTGTCATTGAGCCATGCGCATTCAGTCTGGGAGCTGATGGCTTGATCCGCCAGTGTTGCCCTCAGCCGCGCTTGCTGGCCTTGCGGCGATGCTTGAAATAGCGGCGCCAGCCCTTGAGCGAGAAGAAGGAGTAGGTGCGCGCATAGAAGCGGGATTCCTGCCAGCCCGGTTGTTGCTCCATTTCCTGCGGGCTCTTGCGCCAGCGCTTGTATTCCCACTGATACTGGGCCGGCGCCAAGGCGATCGCCGCTTCCACCGAGGCATTCACCCCGCGTGCCGAGGCGACTTCCTCTTCGCAATAGACACCCTCATCCGCGGCGAGGAAGTGGATGGCGAAGCCATGGCCATCTTCCAGACGCTGGGCGACACCGGTGACGACGCGCGCATCGGTTCTCGCCACCAGCTTGGGCAGCAGGGTAGCGGTATAGGCGGGGCGGCCATAGAAGTCGGCGAAGACGCCGCTGCCACGGCCCGGCTCCTGATCCGGCAGTATGCCGATCGCTTCGGCGCGCTTGAGTGCCTTGAGCAAGGCAGCGACGCCACGCGAGTTGGTGGGCACCAGGCTCGCGCCCATGCGCTCACGGCCATTGCGGATGATCGGGTCGAGGCGCTCGAACTTGGGTGGCTCGTACATGGCGGTGAACGGGAAGTGGCTGGAGAGCCAGAAATTGAGCACTTCCCAGTTGCCGAAGTGCGGCGCCAGCACGATGACGCCGCGCCCCTCGGCGCGGGCCTCGTCGAGCAGGTTGCGGCCGTGGACCTCGAGAATCGAATCGCGCACGGCGTCTTCATCGCCCAGCCACACCTTGCCCAGTTCCAGCATGGTGGCGGTGGAATGCGCGAGGCTGTCGCTTGCCAGACGCGCGCGCGCCTGCCTGTCGAGCTGCGGGAAGGCCTGGCCCAGATTCTGGCGCGTGACCCGGCGCTCGCGGGGGTTGCACAGCTGCACCACACGCGCCAACGGGCGCGCCAGCCACCAGAGCTGGCGGGTGCTGAGCCCGGACAGTCGTTGCCACAGACAGGCCACGGAATTGGCCTTGAGAGGAGTCAGGCGCTGTTCCATGGCCTGTTCGAACCGCTTGAGAGTCTTGTCCATCGTCACACGTGAAGTTCCGGTGGTCTGGCGTGAAAGATCGCGCCTGTCTGACGCGAAGGCAGGCGCCGTGACATCGTCAGGTGTCGCGGTGCCGCACTCGAATGATGCTCATTGTGCCAGAGGGGGGCGGTGCCTGCAGGCTCCATCGTGGCAGGCGCAAGACACTGGCGCGGGGTATCATTCAGCACTCAGACAGTCGCCACCTTCGATACGTTCACCTGCTGCGGAATTGCCCGTGCTGCCGCGGTGTCGCGCGTGGCGCCGAGTCGTCACCGCCAGCCGTGTGGTGACGTCGACCCTCATCGCCAGTGTCCCTTGCCGCGGAGCCCTGATGTCAGCCCCTGATTCCCTCGTTCTCTATCCGCCTGCGGATACTGTCTGCCCGCTGTGTGAGGCGTCCCAGAGCCAGCATGTACTGCACCTGGTACAGCGACGCAGGCCGTGCCCCGACACCGGTCAGCGACCGCCCGCCGACGAGCGCGATTACCTGCGCTGCCCGGAATGTCATCTGCTGTATCTGGCGCCGTCCCAGCGCCTGGATGCCAGGGCGGAGCAGGATATCTACGACCAGCACGAGAATGACCCGGCAGACCCGCGTTATCGAAGCTTCCTGGCCAAGCTCTTCACGCCGATGTGCGAGCGGCTCGCGGCTGGTGCCAGCGGGCTCGATTTCGGCTGTGGGCCGGGGCCTGCCCTGGCGCAGATGTTCGAGGAGGCGGGCCATCCGATGGCGCTGCACGACCTCTACTATCATCCGAACCCGGCAGCGCTCACCCGCCAGCATGACTTCATCGTCAGCACCGAGGTGATCGAGCATCTCTACGCGCCGGGCGAGGTCTTCCGCCAGTGGTTACGCTGTCTCAAGCCCGGCGGCCTGTTGGGGGTGATGACGCAGCCCGCCTCGGATGACCCGGAGGCGCTCAGGCGCTGGCACTACCTGCGTGATCCGACGCATGTGTGCCTGTTCAGCCCAGCGACCTTTGCCTGGCTTGCGCGCACGCACGGACTCGAGCTTGAGCAGGTCGCCAACGACATCGTCATCTTCCGCGTGCCACAACCGGTCTAACAAGAGCGCGGAGCAGGGCGTGGGACAGGCCGCGGGACAGGGCGCGAGTACAGGGCATGGATAGGGCGCAGGAAAGCGCGCAGCGACACCCAAGACGATATTGTCGCCAAATGACGCAAAAAGGCTTGGATTTGGCGCGGACTGTCACTATATTGCCCGCGCCTTGACGTATTCTCGCAGGGCAAATTCCCCCTCCCGACGATATCCGCACCTTGCGGCATTGGCTGATCGCTGACTGGCGGCCGGCCGAGGATCTGGTCATGCCCCGTCATCTGCTGTTGATGTCCCTTGCGCCCCTGCTCGGCCTTGCCTTGCTGGGGATCGGTAACGCCATGCTGACCTCGCTGGTCCCGTTGCGGCTGTCTGCCGCCGGCGTCTCGAGCGAGGCGATCGGCCTGATCAGCTCGGCCTACTATCTGGGCCTCGGGCTCGGCGCGCTGGTCAACGACCGCCTGCTGCTGCGCATCGGCCATATCCGCGCCTATGCCGGCTTCGCCTCGCTGGTGGCGGTCGCGGCACTGGCCATGGGGCTGGGCGATCACCCGGTGGTGTGGTTCCTGCTGCGCATGATGATCGGCTGGTCGCTGGTCGGGGTGTATCTGGTCATCGAGAGCTGGCTGCTGAGCGCCGCCGATCCCGCCGTGCGCGGGCGTCTGCTGGCGCTTTACATGATCGTGCTCTACGGCGCGGGTGTGCTCGGTCAGCTGCTGCTGGGCGTGACCGCCATGCTGAGCCTCGAGGCGGCCTTCATGCTGGTGGCGATGCTGGCGGCGGCCTCGGTATTGCCGCTGGTGCTGCTGCCGCGTGTCTCGCCGCTGATCGAACAGTCCGAGCCCCTGAGCCCGTGGCGCCTGATTCGCATCACGCCGACGGGCGTGTTCGGCTGTCTGGCCTCGGGACTGGTGGTGGCGGTCATCTACAGCCTGCTGCCTCTGGCACTGGGCGATGGCGGCACCCTGAGCACCGCGGAGATCGGTCAGCGCATGGCGCTGGTGATTCTCGGCGGCATGCTGCTGCAGTACCCCATCGGCCGCTGGTCTGACAGCCACGATCGCCAGCAGGTGCTGATCATTCTGTCGATCGCCATCGTCGGCTTCGCCGCCTTGCTGATGGGGCCGGCGCGCGAGGGTATCGCCCAGCTGACGGTACTGTTCCTGCTTGGCGGCGCTGCCTTCACCCTCTATCCGGTGGCGGTCAGCCACGCCGCCGATCGTGCGCCCGCCGGTGCCCTGGTGCGCATGAGTCAGGGCCTGCTGTTGATCAACGCGGTGGGGTCGACTCTGTCACCGCCGGCGGTATCGCTGCCGATGGCCGAAATGGGCGCGATGCCCGGCATGGCGCTGAGTCTGGCGGTGATGGGTGGCGGCATGCTGCTCTTCTTCGTCTGGCGACGAGTGATGCGTCCGGCGCCGCAGCCGTTGGCACCCTTCGAGACCCATGCCCCGCAGACACCGCTGGGCACCGAGCTTGCGGTCGGGCCTGAATTGGTCGAGGCCGCCGAGGAGCACCTGCGAGACGCCGAGGCCGATGACCCGCTGGTCGAGGTCACGCGTGAGCTGGTCGCTGACATGCCGGAGCTGATCACGGATGCCTCGCTGGACAGCCTCGAGGAGATCGAGGTCAAGGAGGAGCAGGCGCTGCATGACGAGCAGGCCTTGAATGACGAGCAATCATTGCAGGACGCGCAGCAGCAGGTGCTGCCACGCGATGACGCGGCGCTGGCGCGCGACTGAGGGCCGCTGGCGCGGCGCTGTCCAGACCTGTCTGGCCGGGCCTCCCCGCCCCGGAGTCAGCGTGCGGGATCGACCAGATTGCCCTGTGAGCTGTTGCGCCGGAACCAGCCGGTGACACTGGCGCGCGCCTGATGCGTCGGCAATACCTCATGGGGGATCTGCTCGGAGAGGAAGCACACGAAGGTGCCGGCCTCGGGGGTGACGCGTGCCATTTCGCGGCTGTCATCCTCGGGGTTGTAGAGCACGATCTCGCCGCCGCCATCGCGCGGCCAGTCCTCATTGAGATAGAGCACGCTGGAGATCAGGCGATTGCCGCGGCCGCGAAAGCTGTCGAGATGCTTCTTGTAGAAGCTGCCGACCGGATAGTGGGCGAAATGGGCCTCATACTCGAACAGCCCCAGATAGAGGGCACGGTTGAGCTCATCCTTGAGCATGTTCATCGCTTCCAGATAGGCGCGCTGGGCACGCGAATTGCGGTCCAGCCAGCGAATCGCGTCGCCGCGGATGTCCGGGCGCAGATCATGCTCGCGTCCGCGCCCGATACCCGCCGCCGTCAATTGCTGCCGCGTCTCAAGCTCGGTCAGTTCGTCATTGAGCTGAGCGATGACCTGGCGCGGCAGGAAGTCGGGGCGCACGCTGTAGCCATGCTCGACCAGTTCATCGATCAGCAGGTTCAGCGCGACAGGGTCCAGCAGTGGGGCGGGTGCAGGTGCAGCGGGCATCAGGCGCTCCGAACGGGAAGTGGCGTGGCATCGTGGGCGAGGAGTTATAGTCCAGTGCCATTGTCGGTGCAATATCGTCGGGGCAATGGCAGTGCTGCAATGCCATGGGCAATGACATCAGGGCAATGGCGAGCCGCTCGGCGGGAACACACCTTGTCTGGTTCAGCTGCTCAGGAGCTCAGTAACTCAGGAGTTCAGGATCTTGAGCTTCAGGGCCGAGGCGGCACCGGGCGCGGCGGCAGATGGCGCAGCGGGGCACCAGGCGGTGGCGCTGCCTTGAGGCTCACGGCATGGCCGAAGCCGATGGCCATCAGTTCGACCAGCATCATCGAGGACAGCCCCCACAGCACCTGGTCGGCCACGCGATAGCTGGGCACGTACCAGGTCTCGTCACCGACGGTGATCACGTCGGTATGCTCGCGCTCGTCCTTGAGCAACATGCTCAGCGGCATCTCGAAGATCTGCTCGATCTCGCCGGGGTCTGCGTGCAGCGGCAGGTCGGCGGGAATGCGCCCGACAAAGGGCGTGACGCGCATGCCGTGCAGGGAAATCACGTCGCTCAGCTGGCCGAAGACCTCCACGGCGCTGGGCGGCAGCGCGACTTCTTCCTCGGCTTCGCGCAGCGCGGTGGCCAACAGATTGCTATCATCGGGTTCGGCCTTGCCGCCGGGGAAGGCCACCTGGCCGGGGTGCTGGCTGAGATGGCTGGCACGACGCGTCAGCAGCAGCGTCGGTTCGGGACGATCGATCAGCGCGATCAGGACGGCGGCGCGTGGCAGCTGGTGGTCGGTCGCAAGGGGTTGATGTGCTTGCAGGCGTTGGCGCAGGGCTTCTAGCATGTCGTTTCCTCGTAGGCTTTCATCATGTGGCGCGAGGGTCCTGGCGGTCAAGGCGACTGCCATGCCGCTGGGCCCACCGCGCAACGAGGAAGCGGAGACGGGATGTCACTGAAGGGCGCCTTGAGATTTCATGGGAGAGCGAATGAATTATTGCAGTCACTGTGGTGAAACGGTGCGTCTGGCAGTGCCGCAGGGCGATGATCGTCTGCGCTACCTGTGTGATAGCTGCGGCATCATCCATTATCAGAATCCGCGCATCATCGCGGGCACCCTGCCGGTGCGGGATGGCAAGGTGTTGCTCTGTCGGCGTGCCATCGAGCCACGCCTGGGCTATTGGACCCTGCCGGCCGGCTTCATGGAGAACGCCGAGACTACCAGCGACGCCGCTGCCCGCGAGACGCGAGAAGAAGCCGGCGCCGAGGTCAAGCTGCAGGGGCTTTATACGTTGATCGACCTGCCGCACATCAATCAGGTCTACATGCTGTTTCGGGCCGAGCTGATCAGCGATTACTCAGCGGGCGTCGAGAGCCTCGAGGTGGCGCTGTTCGCCGAGGAGGAGGTCCCCTGGCAGTCGCTGGCCTTCCCGACCATGGAAGTGACGCTGCGCCGCTACTTCGAGGACCGCCGCCACGGCGAGGGTGACGAGCATTTCCCGCTGCATCTCGAGCAGATCGACCTGGAAACCCGCGAGCACTTCTTCAACACCACCTTCCTGCCCGCGAGCTAGATCGTCTGGCCATTGCTGACCTCGCGTGCCTCGTTCTTCGGGGCGCGCGGGGTCAGAACGTTTCCAGTCGCCAGCAATCGAAGGCGACTTCTTCATAGGGATGGGCCTCGCGCAGCGCCGCCACGGCAGCGGCGATGAGCGAATCGTCACATACCAGCTCTATCTTCAGTTCGGCGACGCGCTCCAGCGTGCCGCAAGTCCCGATATGCGGATTGGCGCTGGCCAGTGGCCGAAACTGGCCGGTGCCGCGTGTCTCGAAGCAGCAGGCCTCGTAGTCGCCGATGCGCCCTGCACCGGTGGCGAAGACGGCTTCCTTGACGGGTTCGGCGTCATTCTCCGGGACGAAGAACGCAAGCTTGTACATCGGATGACTCCTGGCAGAAGGGTGAGGGGGCGCTGTCATCAGGTGGCCCTGATCGACAGGGGTGCGTCAAGCGTGGCAACGGATGCTGGCAGTGCCTGCGTCACGCTCCCGGATGATGGCATAATGCGCGCTGCAACGGCCAAGGACATCGCCATGCTCAAATGGATCAATATCTCACTGCTGCTGCTGCTGGCACTGCTCCAGTATCGGCTGTGGTGGGGCGAAAATGGCATCACCGAATTATTCGATATTCGCGCACGCGTGCAGCAGCTTTCCAAGGAAGATGCGGTGCTGGACAACCGCAATCAGCGGCTCGGCGCGGAAGTGGTCGACCTCAAGAATGGTCTGGCGGCCATCGAGGAGCGTGCACGCAATGACCTCGGCATGGTGCGCAAGGACGAGCAGTTCCTGTGGGTTCCCAACGTCGCGGTGCCGGAACGCAAGGCGCCATCACCCGATGAAGTGGCGGACGGTGCGCTGGAGGGCAAGGGCCTGGAAGGCGGGCTGCCCAAGGTGATCACGCCATGATGCCGACAGACGCCTCGCGCGAGCCCCGTCTGTGGTATCTGGTGCCGGCCGCCGGCGTAGGCAGTCGCATGCAGGCCGACCGCCCCAAGCAGTATCTGGAGCTGTCGCCCGGCGGCTGCGTGCTGGAGGCGACGCTGGCGACGCTCAAGCGCGCGCTGCCCGAGGCAGGACTCTGTCTGGTGCTGGGCGCCGACGATGGCTATTTCTCGCCGTCGATGGTGCCGTGGCAGGACTGGCTGCGCGCCGATGGCGGCAGCGAACGTGCCGACAGCGTGCTGGCAGGCCTGGATTGCCTGAGCCGCCACGCCCATGACGATGACCTCGTGCTGGTGCACGATGTCGCGCGTCCCTGCGTTCGCGAAGCCGATATCCATGCGCTGGTGGCGACCGCTCGCCGCAGTGCCGATGGCGCCATCCTCGCGGCCCCCGCCAGTGACACCATGAAACGCGCCGCGCCGGCCGGCGACTCCCGCCCGCATGGCGGTGGCGATGGCGATGAAGAGCGTGCGCCGAGCATCGCGCACACCGAATCCCGCGTCGGCCTGTGGCATGCCTTCACGCCGCAGGCCTTCCCGCTGGGCCTGTTGCGACGGGCGCTGCGTGAAGCGCTAGGGGAGAACCCCGCGCTCATCACGGACGAGGCCTCGGCACTGGAGGCCTGTGGCCGTGCCCCCGTGCTGGTCGCCGCCGCCCGCGACAATCTCAAGATCACCCATCCGGAAGACCTCGCCATGGCGCGCCTGCTGCTGGCCGCGCGCGAGGCGCTTCCCGATAGCCCCCGGACGTCTGCCTGACATGACTGAGCAATCTGCAACACCCGCTGCTGCCACTACCTCTGCGCAATCCGCGACCTCTTCCCAGCCGGCTGGCCATGTGCCGATGGCCCTGCGCATCGGCCACGGCTTCGATGTGCATCGCTTCGGCGATGGCGATCACCTGATGATCGGTGGCGTGAAGATCGCCTACGAGCATGGCTTCGTGGCGCACTCCGACGGTGACGTGCTGCTGCATGCGCTGTGCGATGCGCTGCTCGGCGCCTGTGGCATGGGCGATATCGGCAAGCATTTCCCGGACACCGACAGCGAGTGGTCCGGCGCCGATAGCCGTGGCCTGCTGCGCCACGTGATCGGGTTGGTCAATGCCGCCGGTTTCGGGGTCGGCAATGTCGATCTCACCGTGATGGCGCAGGCGCCGAAGATGGCGCCGCACATCCAGGCGATGCGGGAAGTGATCGCCGAAGACCTGCGCGTGCCGCTGGCGGTCGTCAACGTCAAGGCCACCACCACCGAGCGGCTCGGCTTCACCGGTCGCAAGGAAGGCATCGCCGCCGAGGCGGTGGTGCTGCTGGGCGCGCTGCCGGCCGCGGGCGGAGTCGAGCATGTCTGAAGTGAATGACATGTCTGAGTCGCCCGAGGCGGATGCGCTGTTTGCCGAGGCGCTGGCGGCACTGGACGCCGCGGGCAGCGAGGCGTGGGTCAAGGAAGCCGAATTGATGCAGCGCTGGCCGCATGCACATGGCGGCCCGCTGGGAGCAGGCGACTTCCGCCACACGCCCGAGGACTTCCGGGTCACCGAGCTGATGGACTTCGTGCCTGAAGGCCACGGCGAGCATCAGTGGCTGTGGGTCGAGAAACGCGGCCTGACCACCGATGAGCTGTGCCGTGAACTGGCCAGCCTGTGTGAGGTCGCGCCGCGCGATATCGGCGTGGCCGGTCTCAAGGACAAGCAGGCGATCACCCAGCAGTGGGTCTCCGTGTGGTTGCCGGGGCGTGAAGCGCCGCAGGATCTCAGCGATGCGCTGGCCGAGAAGGGCGTCCGCGTGCTGGCCAGCGTGCGTCATCCGCGCAAGCTCAAGCGTGGCGTGCATCGCGGCAACCGCTTCGCGCTGCGTGTCAGCGGTGAGGCCGTCGCGCATCCCGAGTTCGAGGCGCGCTGGCAG
The DNA here is from genome assembly GCF_018340035.1 of Cobetia sp. MC34. Lineage (NCBI taxonomy): Bacteria > Pseudomonadati > Pseudomonadota > Gammaproteobacteria > Oceanospirillales > Halomonadaceae > Cobetia > Cobetia sp. MC34. The sequence continues at coordinate 89,521 of NZ_JADPPY010000011.1, read as the reverse complement.
ACGCTGATGCGTGATGGTGTGCCCAACTACTTCGGGCCGCAGCGCTTCGGCTATCAAGGACATAATCTCGGCCGGGCGCGTGCCGTGCTGGTGCGTGGCTGGCGCAAGCGTGATGACCGCAGCGGCATGCTGCTGTCGACCGCGCGCAGCTTCCTGTTCAACGAGGTGCTGGCCGCGCGCCTCAAGGCGAATTGCTGGGCGACGGCGTTGAGCGGTGAGGTGTTTGCGCTCAACGGGACGGGCTCGCGCTTCGTCACCGACGGCAGCGAGTCGGCCGAGACGCTGGCGCAGCGCCTGGCGAGTGGCGATATTCATCCCACTGGCCCGCTGTGGGGCACCGGGCGTGCTGAGGCTCATGCGCAGGCCGCCCAGCTCGAGCAAGTCCTGGCCACGCGTTGGCCGCAGTTGTGCGGGGGGCTCGAGAAGGCAGGCGTCAAGGCGGAGCGTCGTCCGCTGCGCCTGATGCCCGGCAAACCGCGCCTGGAGTGGGATATCACGCCAGAGCAGGCAAAAACCGAAGGCAGCGAGGCCAGTGTCTGGCTGTACTTCGATCTGCCGCGCGGCAGCTTCGCGACGGGCCTGTTGCGTGAGCTGATCGCCCACCCGCTGCTGTAGTGCCGCCAGGCGACATGACGACTATCCGATGATTCGCAAAGGAGTGAGATGATGCGCAGGATTCTGCTTTCCAATGATGATGGCGTGCACGCTCCGGGGCTCAAGGCGCTGCATGACGCGCTGGCCGGGCAGGCACGCATTCGTGTGGTCGCGCCGGACCGTGACCGCTCAGGGGCCAGCAACTCGCTGACGCTGAGTCGGCCGTTGTTGCTGTCCGCGATGGAGAACGGCTTCTACAGCGTCGACGGCACGCCCGCGGATTGTGTCTACCTGGGCGTCAATGGGGTCTGGGACGAGAAGCCTGACATCGTGATTTCCGGCATCAACCATGGTGCCAACCTGGGCGATGACGTGCTGTATTCCGGCACCGTGGCCGCGGCGATGGAAGGGCGCTCGCTGGGCATGTCGGCGATCGCGATGTCACTGTGCGGCAAGACCCACTTCGAGACCGCCGGGCGCGTGGCGGCGAGCCTCGTCGGCGCGGCCGAGACCCTGGCATTGCCGCCGCGCTCATTGCTCAACGTCAATGTGCCGGATGTGCCGTGGAGCGAGATTCGTGGTTTTCGCGTCACGCGTCAGGGCCACCGTGGCCCGGCGGGCGCCCCGATCGAGGTCAAGGACCCGCGTGGCCGTACCCGCTACTGGATCGCGCTGGCCGGCGATGGCATCGATGATGGCGATGACACCGACTTCGCCGCCATCGCGGCAGGCTATGTGTCCATCACGCCGTTGATGACGGATCTCACCTCCCACGGGGCGCGTCACGATGTGGCGCAGTGGCTCGAGGCGCTGACCTGAGCGATACAGCGCCAGCCAAGGCTCAAGATTTCGCTGTGAAGTCCTCGTTCGAAGGATATGAATCAAGACCATGAAGGACGTGTATCAGAACGCTTTCCCGCTTGCGCAGTCAGACAGCGCAGCGGGAATCGCCGGGCCCTTGCACCTCAGGCGACCGGACACGGCGCAGCTGAGCGGTATCGGCATGACGTCCCAGCGCACGCGAGACCGCATGGTGGCGCGCCTGGAGGATGCCGGCATTCGCGATGAGCGGGTGCTGGAGCTGATGGCCAGTGAGCCGCGCCATCTGTTTCTCGATGAGGCGCTGGCGCACCGTGCCTATGAAGATACCGCGCTGCCGCTGGGGCAGGGGCAGACCCTGTCCCAGCCTTACATGCACGCCCGCATGACGGAGCTTGCCCTGGCGCAAGCGCCGCGCCCGCGCGAGGAGTGTCGGGTGCTGGAGGTCGGCACCGGTTCGGGCTATCAGACATTGCTGCTGGCGCGTCTGTTCGCTCGGGTGTCTTCGCTCGAGCGCATCGCCGTGCTCCATGCCAGGGCCGTTCAACGCCTTGGCTGGTTCGGGCTCGACAATGTCGAGTTGCGCCATGCCGATGGTGGGCATGGCTGGCAGGACGATGACTCGGCATTTGATCTGATCGTGGTGACCGCCTGCGCACCGCATCTGCCGCAGGCGTTGTTGAAACAGTTGGCCCCGCAGGGGGTGATGATCGTGCCATTGGCCGAGGACGACAGTGATCGTCAGTGGCTGACACGAGTGCGCCACGTCGGCGACACTCAGGATATTCAGCGGTTCGAGGCCGTGCGCTTCGTGCCGTTGCTCGAGGGAGTGATCAGGTGAAACGAGCTTTGAGCGTGTTCTTCAAGGGCGCTGGCATGGGGGCGGCGGATGCCGTGCCCGGGGTATCAGGCGGCACGATTGCCTTCGTGACAGGCATCTATGAAGAATTGATCGAGTCCATCAAGCGCTTCGGCCCCTCCGCCATCGGCGTATGGCGTGAGCAGGGCTTCAAGGCGCTGTGGCAGCATTTGAATCTGGCCTTTCTGCTGCCGCTGGTCGCTGGCATCTTCGCCAGCCTGATCAGCGTGGCGCATCTGGTGACCTGGTTGATGGAGGCGCAGCCGCTGCTGCTCAACGCCTTCTTCTTCGGGCTGGTGGTGTGCTCCGGGGTGGTGGTCGCGCGGCGTATCACCACCTTCCGGATGGGCTATCTGGTGTGGTTGGCGCTGGGGCTGGTGCTGGCCAGCAAGTTGCCCAGCCTGTTGCCTGCCGCCACCGATGCCTCCTGGGTGCTAGTGGTCGGCGGTGCCATCGCCATCAGTGCCATGCTGCTGCCGGGCGTTTCCGGCAGCTTCCTGTTGCTGACCATGGGCCTCTACGGCACGGTGATGACTGGCATCAAGAGCTTCGATCTGCAGCTGATCATGCTGTTCGGCAGCGGCTGCGCCATCGGGCTATTCACCTTCTCGCGTTTGTTGTCGTGGTTGTTTCGTCATCATCACACCGCGACACTGATGCTGCTGACGGGCTTCATTCTCGGCTCGCTGCCGGTATTGTGGCCGTGGCGCACCATCACCGATTATCGTCTGGGACCCAAGGGTGAACAGGTTCCGCTGGATTACCACTTCATGATGCCGGATACCTACACCAGTGTGACCGGTGAGCCTGCCCAGCTGTGGGCGGCACTCGCCCTGATGCTGGCCGGCGTATTGCTTGTCTGGTTTGCCGGAGAGCGCTCCGGCCCGGATGACGACTCCAGCAATTCCCGCAAGGAGCAGGAACATGCGTGACAGGATGGACAAGGGAATCAAACTGACGTTGGCAGGTCTGGCGCTGGGTGCGCTGACAGCCTGCAGCACGGCGACCACTCGCCCGCAGGTTCAGGACCTCAACGCCGGCAATGCGCGTATCACCTCCGACACCTATACCGTTCAGCGCGGTGACACCCTGTATGGCATCTCCTGGCAGAGTGGCCAGGATTTCCGGGATGTGGCGCGCATGAACGGCTTGAATCCGCCCTATACCCTGCAGCCGGGGCAGACGCTGCGACTGGACCCCAACACCCAGCTGCCGGCGAGTGCGGCGGGCGCTTCCGGCACGAGCGTCGCCTCGAGCGGTGGCGTCGTTGCCACGCCGATGGGCGGGGGCAGCGACAGCTCGATCGCCGGCGGCAGCGAACTGCCTGACTGGCTGGCACCGGATGAATCCGCCATGGCTCAGCAGCAACAGCGCACCAGCCAGGCCCAGTCGCTGACGACCGGTTCGGGTGGCGTGTCATCGGCCGCCACCGGCGCCGCGGCGGCTGCCGGGCTGGGGCCTGTCTACCAGGAAGGCAGTGAAGAGGCACTCGCCGAGACGGCACGCAACTCAGCCACTGACAGCGCAGAGCAGGCCAGCAGCAGTGCTGCGCAGGCCAGTAGCTCTGCTACACAGACAGCCAGCCAGACGGCCAGCGAGGCAGCTGCCAGTGCGGCCGCCGCCCAGGCCGAGGCGCGCAAGGCTGCCAAGGAAAAGGCCGAGCAAGCCGCTGCTGCCGCTGCTGCCGCAGCAGAGCGTGAGAAAGCGGCCGCTAGCGTGAAAAATGAGGCTGCCAAGGTTGAAAAGGGCACCAACGTCGCTGGCGAAACCGCCAAGGCTGCACCGGCCAAGAAGACCTATGTTCCGGTAAAAAACGTTGACTGGCAGTGGCCTACGCAAGGCGAGATCATCGGCAAGTTCGGCGAGTCCGAGAGTGTCACCGGCGGCATTGATATCGCTGGTCAAAAGGGGCAACCTGTCAAGGCAGCAGGGCCGGGAATCGTGGTCTACGCCGGAAGCGGAGTACGTGGTTACGGTAACCTCATCATTCTCAAGCACAACGACCGCTATCTGAGCGCCTACGCCCACAACGACACTCTGCGTGTATCAGAGAACGATGTGATCGACGCCGGACAGGTCATCGCCACTCTGGGAGCCACTGACGCTGAACGTGCGCAGCTGCACTTCGAGATTCGCGAGGATGGGCAGCCCAAGGACCCACTGAAATTCCTGCCTAAACGCTGATTCCCACCGCTGCCACAACAACAAGTTCCTGGCACCAGACCAGAGACAACGGGGTATCGACATGAGCATGCTGGAAAAGGATATCGATCAGGCTGAGGTTGAGTTGTCCCTTGAGGATGTCGAGGAGGACGACGATACGCTTGAGGCAGAAGCGGAAGAGGCGGCATTCGAACGCGCCTTGAATCGTGAAGAGCGCAAGCACTACCAAAGCCTAGATGCGACCCAGATCTACCTCAACGAGATTGGTTTTTCCCCGTTGCTCAAGCCCGAGGAGGAGGTCTACTTCGGGCGCCTGGCACAGGCGGGCGACCCCGCCGGTCGTCAGCGCATGATCGAGTCGAACCTGCGTCTGGTGGTCAAGATCGCGCGGCGCTATCTGAATCGTGGTCTGTCGCTGCTCGATCTGATCGAGGAGGGCAATCTGGGGCTTATCCGCGCGGTGGAGAAGTTCGACCCCGAGCGGGGGTTCCGTTTCTCGACCTACGCCACCTGGTGGATTCGCCAGACCATCGAGCGGGCGCTGATGAATCAGACGCGCACCATTCGTCTGCCGATTCATGTCGTCAAGGAACTCAACATCTACCTGCGTGCCGCGCGCCAGCTGACCCAGAAACTGGATCACGAGGCCACCGCGGAGGAGATTGCCGACTTCCTTGACAAGCCGGTCGATACCGTCAAGAAGATGCTGGGGCTCAATGAGCGCGTGTCATCCGTCGACTACCCGATGGGCGGCGAGAGCGACAAGCCGCTGATCGAGACCATCGCCGACGAGAATGACACCAGCCCGGAGTCCAGTCTGGTGGATGTCGACGTCAAGGCGCATGTCGATGAGTGGCTGGCGGAACTGACCGAGAAGCAGATGGAAGTGGTGGTGCGCCGCTTCGGGCTGCGCGGTCATGAAGCCGCGACGCTGGAGGAAGTGGGCGAGGAGATCGGTCTGACGCGTGAGCGGGTGCGTCAGATTCAGGTCGAGGCGCTCAAGAAGCTGCGGCGCATGCTCGAGAAGCAGGGGCTGACGCTCGAATCCATCTTTGAATGATGCGCGGGCACAGTCGTCATGGCTGTCGATACCCTGATGCAGGTTGCCAGTGAAAACGGCCCGCTCGTGATCCGAGTGGGCCGTTTTCATATTGTGTCATCATTATTCTGGCAGAGTGGGGGCATTCTGACGCACTGCGCTCGAGTACAGGATGCCCCATGACACTGTTGTCAATTTGGAAACGCTGTATCGTGCAACAAAGTTAGCCAACTAACTGGACGCCCAAAAGAGCGACGATTAGACTAAGGCCACTTTTTCCACGACCCGCTTGAGCAGGGCTGAGGCAGTAGTCCAGCCGATGTGTGAGCTACCTTTTACCTTGTCCTGGTGCTTTCGAGGCGCCATGCAGGTCACGACTGTCACTGATCAGGAACAACGCATACATGGCCAACATTCGCATACTGCCACTGGTGCTGGCGATGGGTTTTGCGACCCAGGCTCAGGCTGCCAATCTGCTCGACATCACGCGTGATGCATTGACCCATAACGCCAGCCTGTCCTCTTCTCGCTCGCTCTATCAGAGCGTCGAGGACAATGAGCGTATCGAGCTTGCTGACCTGCTGCCCCAGATCACTGCCACGGGAACCGTGTCGCGTACCGATGTCACCGGCAATTCCCAGAGCGGCACCGAAGGCGATTACACCGACAGCAATATCGTGGTCAACGTCAACCAGCAGCTGTTCGATGCCGCCGACTGGTATGAGCTCGCGACCAGCAAGGACACCACCCGTCAGCAGAAACTGCTGCTGGATTCCGATCAGCAGCAGCTGCTCTATGACGTGGCGTCTGCCTATTTCACCATCCTGAACAATCGTGATGTGCTTGATGCGCGTATCGCTCAGGAAAAGGCCTTCTCTCGCCAGCTGGACCAGGCCAATCAGCAGTTCGAGGTAGGCCTGATCGCGATCACGGATGTGCAGGAAGCCAAGGCATCATTCGATGATGCGCGTGCCCAGCGTATCGCGGCCGAAGCCGATCTCCAGGTCAGCTTCGAGGCCCTGCAGCAGCTGACGGGCCAGCAGTACGATTCCATCGATGGCCTGGAAGAAGATCTGGCGATCGAAGCGCCGGTGCCGGCCAGCCGCGGCAAGTGGGTCGAGATGGCATTGTCCAACAACCCGCTGATCGGTGCTGCCCAGAAGGGTGTCGATGTCGCCAGAGGCGATGTGAAAACCTCCCGCGCAGGCCACCTGCCGGAAGTCGGCGCCTTCGCGACCTACTCCTACGATGAAACCGACATCGATACTGCCGGGGGGTATCAGGAATACAACCAGATCGGTATCCAGGCCTCCCTGCCGATCTATACCGGTGGCCGCACCTCCGCCCAGGTACGTCAGAGCACCCATCTGCTAGAGCAGAGCCAGTACGACTTGCTCGACCAGCAGCGCTCCACCACCCAGAGTGTGCGTTCGCTCTACAGCCAGGTGCGCAGCGACGTCCTGACCGTCAAGGCGCGCAAGCAGGCGATCGTCTCCAGCCGCAGTGCACTGGAAGCGACTCGCTCCGGTTATGAAGTCGGCACCCGTAACATCGTCGACGTGCTGGACGCCGAGCAGGCCCTGTATCAGGCGCTGGCGGACTACGCCTCTTCGCGTTACACCTATGTGCTCGACCTGCTCAACCTGCGTCAGGCGGCAGGTATCATCGATATCAACAGCGTGCGTGACCTCAACGAGAGTCTCAAGGCAGATCGTCAGGTGTCCCTGGTGCTGAATGATGAGAGCTCCGACGAGCTGGAAAACGCGACGCCCTGATCGTCCTGCGCTGGCTATCGCCACGTGCTGCATGCACCCCCACAGGCCCTGCCTGCGGGGGTGCATGCGTTTGGGGGCATGCGTTTGGGGGCATCAGTTGGTCAGGCCACTGATCGTCAGGCATGTGTCCATCAGGCAAGTGATGGTCAGACAGCAAGGCGCCAAAAAGCAGCGCGCAAGGGCAGCGCGGCCTGGAGGTAGGCGGTTTTGCGGTGGTTTCGGTCGAAAATCCTGCATGTGTTTTAACAGGCAGTGGTTTCTGTCGGTGATTTGGGGAAAGTTTGGTGGTTTTCAGCGTGACCTGACGGCGATGATGGAAAATAATTGAGGGGCTTGCTCTGCTGTCTGTCATTTTCACCGATCACCCTGGAGTCCCCTCATGTCCCGCCCACTGCGCGCTGATATTGATCTCGATGCACTGCGTCACAACTATCAGCTGGCCTGCGAGCTGGCGCCGCATTCGCGCGCCCTGGCCGTGATCAAGGCGGACGCCTACGGGCATGGTGCGGTGGCGTGCGCGCAGGCACTGGCGGATCTCGCCCCCGCCTTTGCGGTAGCCACGATTGAAGAGGCGCTGGCGCTGCGGGCGGGCGGCATCTCTCATCCGGTCGTGTTGCTTGAGGGGGTGTTCGAGGCCGCGGAGTACGCCTTAACGGCCGAGCATGACTTCTGGTGCGCCATCCACAGCGAATGGCAGCTGGCGGCCCTCGAAAAGAGTGAGCTTGCGCAGCCCTTGTCCTGCTGGATCAAGTTCGACTCAGGCATGCATCGTCTCGGCTTCACGGCCGAGCAGGTGCTGGACGCCAAGGCGCGCCTCGAGGCGTGTGGCAAGGCGCGTGATCTGCACCTGATGACGCACTTCGCCAGCGCTGACAGCCTGACGCCGGACTACTTCCAGCAGCAGATGGCGGCGGTGACGGCCCTGGCGGCCCAGGCAGAGCTGCCGCTGTGTCTGGCCAACTCTCCGGCGACGCTTGCCTGGCCAGAGACGCATGCGGCCTGGAACCGCCCGGGCATCATGCTCTACGGAGCAGACCCGCTGGAAGGCGCCAATGATGCCAGTCGGCGCCTGAAGCCGGTGATGACGCTGTCTTCGGCCATCATCGCCGTGCGTGAGATCGCCATCGGCGAGCCGGTAGGGTACTCGGGGCGCTTCGTGGCGACGCGTCCGACGCGTATCGGTGTCGTCGCCTGCGGTTATGGTGATGGCTATGATCGCCACGCCGTGGATGGTACGCCAGTGCTGGTGGATGGTCAGGAAACGGTGCTGGCCGGCAAGGTGTCGATGGACATGCTGACGGTGGATATCACGGACCTGCCCGAGGCGGGTGTCGGTTCACGTGTGGTGCTGTGGGGCGAGGGGCTTGAGGTCAATCGCGTCGCCGCCAGCTGCGACACCATCAGCTATACACTGCTGACGGGGCTGCTGCCGCGCGTGCCCAGACACTATCATGGCGGCGTTGGCAGTGCGGCGGACGACCAGGGTGTCGCGCAGTTGGCCAGCGCTCAGCCGCTGGATACGCACGCCTGACCTGACGGCAAGGCTCGCGCGGTCTACAATGGCCGCCGTTGCCCGTCGAACGAGAGAGTCATGGCCAAGAAGAGCTATCCCGAGAGTTTTGCACACCCCCGCTACTGGCTGACCTGGCTGGGCATCGGTGCCATGAAGGCTTCGGCCTATCTGCCCTGGTGCGCCAAGTTGTGGCTGGGGCGTGGCCTTGGTGAGCTGGCATGGCGCTTCGGCAAGCGTCGTCGTCACATCACCGACACCAATCTCAAGCTGTGCTTTCCCGAGTGGAGCGAGGCGGAGCGCGCGCGTCAGGTACGCAAGACCTTCCACGCCAACGGCATCGGTATCTTCGAGACGGCCACCGGCTGGTGTCGTGATCCTGAGCACATGCGTGATCGCGTGACCTTCAAGGGGCAGGAGCACATGGAGCGCGCCATGGCCCAGGGCAAGGGGGCGCTCATCGTGGGCATCCACTTCTCGACCCTGGATCTGGGCGGCGCACTGCACTCGCTGTTCTTCCCGGCCGATGTCGTCTATCGCCCCCATGACAACCCGCTGTTCGAGCGCTTCATGACCCGTGCGCGCAATCGCATCTTCGGGATCGCCATCGATCGTCACGACCTGCGGGGCGTGGTGCGTCGCATCAAGAGCGGCCATGGCGTGTGGTATTCACCGGATCAGGACTTCGGCCGCGAGGTCAGCGTGTTCGCGCCGTTCTTCGGCATCGATGCCGCCTCCATCAAGCTGACGGCCAAGATCGCCCGCATGACGGGCGCGCCGGTGATGCCCTTGATGTTCCACCGCAATCCGGACAATCGTACCTATACGCTGGAGTATCTGCCGGCGCTGGACAACTTCCCGAGTGGCGATGACGTCGCCGATGCCACGCGCATCAACGCCTTCATCGAAGGGGCGATCCGCAAGCATCCCGAGCAGTATCTGTGGCTGCACCGTCGCTTCAAGACACGTCCCGAGAAAACCGATCCGTCCCTGTACTGAGGTGAACCATGAGCAACGACATCTCTTCTCACGTCACCCTGGCCGAGGTGGAAGCACGGCTGGCCGCTGGCGATACCTTCGTGCTCAATCAGGTCGCGGAATGGTGCCCGGATTGCACCGAGCGTCAGCGTCCGGCATTGCCTGCCTTCGAGGCGGCGCTTGCCCGTGGCGGTCTGCCACTGGTGACCTTATGCGTGCAGCAGACCCGTGGGGTCTATCTCAGCGATGCTCATGCACAGCTGAGTGAGCGCATCGGTGGCGCGGGCTATCCACGCACCTTGCTGGTTCGCCACGGTCAGCCGGCGAGCCTAGACAGTGGATTGAACCGCGTCGAGGTGATGAGCGAGCCCGATCTCGTCGCCTACGCCGAGGCCTTGATCGCCGCGCTGTAGCGACCGATACCCCTGCATCGATCATCCGCCGCTGTCAGGGGGATGACACGAGTGATGCACACAGCAAAGGCCCCCGTTCGGCATCTCGCCGAACGGGGGCCTTTGCTGTGTAAGGCGGCACCCGACAAGCAACATCACCTGCCCGAGCTGCATGCGTGCGGTCAACCGAGTGCCGCCTATCGTGTGCCTATGACAAGACGTGCGGATGACGGAGCAGGCTTTCAACCCATCACAAGGGTTGAGGCAAATTCTTTTACTGAAGTGCGACATCATGTTGACAAAGCTTTAGTTTATTACCATCTTGGCAATAACGAGTCAGGTGGCTGACACGCCTCCTGATCGCCGCTTTCAGCACTCTGGAGTGCGCCTGAGGCGTCATCCGTCAGGGGCTGACTCCGCCGCGACAATTCTCACATGACATAAGGAATTGACATGCTCAACTACGCCATCATCTTTCTGATCGTCGCTGTCATTGCCGCCGTACTGGGCTTCGGCGGCATCGCCGGCACCGCAGCGACCATCGCCAAGGTCCTGTTCGTGATCTTCCTGGTGCTGTTCCTGGTGTCCTTCTTCAAGAGCCGCCGCAAGCCGTGAGGCTCTGAGCCCTGTCGCTGGTCAGGCTGACGGCAACAGGCCGCAAGCTGTCACGTGATCGGATAGTCGACTTTGAGACAGTACGGCTCACAGACAGTACGACTCAGAAATAGTACGACTCACAGACAGCAACGCCCGCGACGGTGATCGACCGTCGCGGGCGTCTTGCGTTCAGGCGCTGGTTTTTTACCACTGAGGGCTGGGCAGGTTCAGACGATGGTGACCGGCCTGCAGGCCGTGTTCGATGAAGCGACGATCCACCTCGAATTCGGCCTGGGCGAGAATCGCCTCCACCACCTTGTCGGCATGCTGTTGCAGCAGCACCAGATGGCCGTATTGCGCGCCCATCAGGGACAGGGTCTTCAACAGCTCCAGCAGGGCCAGACAGATCGAGAGGTCATCACGGCCATAATGCAGAATCGGCGTGATGGAGCGGTAGAGGAGGCTTGCGAAGGACTCCATCTGCCAGCTGACACGCACGGCCTTGTGATCATCCACGCAACAGTTGCACAGCGGCACCGACATGCGCTCGCTGAGCAGCTCCGTCAGCTGGTGCATGCACAGCCGTGCCGTGCCTGGGTCATTGATGCCGGGCGACAGCGCCTTGATGGCGACTTCCATCAGCTGGGTCAGGCCGTGCTCGTGCAGGTCCTCGACGGACTCCCCATCCAGATAGCCAAGCGCGGCACGCAGGTTCTTGATCAACTCGGCCTGCTGCTCTTCGTCGAGTTCTTCCCCCGCCGTCGCGCCCTCTGGCAGGCCGTTGGGCCACTCGATGCGCATCAAGGGCATGCCGCTGACGATGAAGGCGCCCAGCGCGAAATCCAGATGCACCACCATGTCATGCTTGATGGCCAGCTGGCGCAGCGCCGAGAAGTCGACCTGCTGGATGTAGCCGCGCCGGCGTGCCCGCAGCAGCTGGCACTGGTCGTCGTCACGGCTGACCACGCGCTCGCAGAAGCCATCGTCACGATTGCGCTGACGCAGGCGCTCCAGCGAGAGGCGGGTGCGGCCGGACAGGCGCCGCGCGACGGCGTTGATCTGCACCGACTGCGAGACCTGATGGATGAAGTAGACGAACATCCCCAGGCAATTGACCATCATCAGCACGCCCAGATAGACCGCCAGCGAGCGCCACAGGGTCGGGGAGTCGCCCGTATTGGGTACCATCAGGTTGACCAGCAGGAACAGCAGGCTGCCCAGGTAGTGGCCGAGTACCAGCTGGTGATGACGCTCGGTCACCAGGCCCAGCAGCAGCTTGTGGGAGAACTGCGCGCCGGCCTGGGTGAGTACGCTCATCACCATGGTGAAACTGAAGACCATCAGCGAGATAAGGCCGCCGACCAGCGCCGCCAGCAGGGTGCGCGGGGTGTCATGTTGCTTGAAGGTCAGTGCTTCGAAAAAGTCGCTATTCGGCAGCGAGGAAGGGTCCGGCAGCCCGGAGGGCATCACCGAGATCAGTCCCAGCAGGGTATAGACCATGGCCAGCATGCTGGGGAGATAGGCGATGCTGGTGGTCCAGGTTCGCAGCCACATGAGGGGTTGCTGTAGCCAGCGATTCATAGACGATTCCCGAACGGATGGATTGGCAAGCTACTGTTATGACGGCTCGCGCCGAGCACTGCAAGTCAGCATGACGTGCTGGCAGGAGGGTTCAGGGGGCGAGGAGGGGAGGAAAGAAGCAGAATAGGGCAGAGCAAAGCGGGCGGAACAGGGCGTACAGAGCGGCCAGAACCGAACAGGGCAGACTGAGCGGACGAACTGGAACGGACAGACTGGAACGAACAGCAGGGCCCGATGGCAAGACGCCCCCACCGGATGACCGGTGAGGGCGTCTAGCGGCTTGCGTCGATCAGCGTGGCTGACCCCGCCGGCTCATCAGGCGTCGATACGCTTGTACTTCATGCGCTTGGGAGCATCGTTGCCGACACGCGCGTGATAGTCCGCTTCGTACTCGGTATAGCTGCCTTCGAAGAACACCACGTTGGAGTCACCCTCGTAGGCGAGGATGTGGGTCGCGATGCGATCCAGGAACCAGCGATCGTGCGAGATGACCATCGCGCAGCCCGGGAAGGCCAGCAGAGCCTCTTCCAGTGCACGCAGAGTCTCGATGTCCAGGTCGTTGGACGGCTCATCCAGCAGCAGCACGTTGGCAGCCTGCTTCAGGGTCTGGGCCAGCTGCAGACGGCCACGCTCACCACCGGACAGATCAGACAGACGCTTCTGCTGGTCAGTGCCCTTGAAGTTGAAGCGGCCGACATAGGCGCGCGACGAGACTTCATGGCCATTGATGTTGAGCATGTCTTGACCGCCGGAGACGGCTTCCCAGACGGTCTGATTGTCTTCCAGACCATCACGCAGCTGCTCGACGTAGGCGACCTTGACGGTCTCGCCCAGCACGACTTCGCCGCTGTCCGGGGTGTCCTTGCCGGTCACCAGCTTGAACAGCGTGGACTTGCCCGCACCGTTGCCGCCGACGATACCGACGATGGCACCCTGAGGGATGGTGAAGGACAGATCATCGAACAGCAGCTTGTCGTCGAAACGCTTGGTGACGTTGTGCAGCTCGATGACCTTGTCGCCCAGGCGCGGTCCCGGCGGAATGTAGATCTCGTTGGTCTCGTTGCGCTTCTGGAAATCACCGGACTGCATTTCCTCGAAGCGGTTGAGACGCGCCTTGCTCTTGGCCTGACGGCCCTTGGGGTTCTGACGAACCCACTCGAGCTCCTGCTGGATGGCCTTGTTGCGCGAGGCTTCCTGCTTGGCTTCCTGCTGCAGGCGAGCGTCCTTCTGCTCGAGCCACGAGGAATAGTTGCCTTCGAAGGGGATGCCCTGGCCACGGTCCAGCTCGAGAATCCAGCCGGCGACGTTGTCGAGGAAGTAGCGGTCGTGGGTGATGGCGACCACGGTGCCGGAGTAGTCGTGCAGGAAGCGTTCCAGCCAGGCGACGGATTCGGCGTCCAGGTGGTTGGTCGGCTCGTCCAGCAGCAGCATGTCCGGGCTCGAGAGCAGCAGACGGCACAGTGCGACACGGCGGCGCTCACCACCGGACAGCACGCCGACATTGGCATCCCACGGCGGCAGGCGCAGTGCTTCGGCGGCCACTTCCAGCTTGCGCTCGAGGTTGTGGGCGTCGGAGGCCTGGATCAGGTCTTCCAGCTTGGCCTGACGCGCGGCGAGGGCATCGAAATCGGCGTCCGGCTCGGCGTAGGCGGCATAGACTTCATCAAGTTCGGTCTGGGCGTTCTTGATGTGGGCCAGGGATTCTTCCACGCACTCGCGCACGTTCTTGGAATCATCCAGTTCCGGCTCCTGGGGAAGGTAGCCGACATTCAGACCCGGCATGGGACGTGCTTCGCCGTTGTAGTCCTGATCGACGCCGGCCATGATGCGCAGCAGCGAGGACTTGCCCGAGCCGTTGAGACCGAGCACACCGATCTTGGCACCCGGGAAGAAGGACAGCGAGATGTCCTTGAGAATCTCGCGCTTCGGGGGAACGACCTTGCCCACCCGGTTCATGGTATAGACGTATTGCGCCATGGAATCCCAATTTGGTTGGAGAATGGAATGACGCGCAGATGATAGTGCCCGGCGTCACGCTTGGCCAGCCGGGCAGCCTGTGCCAGGCGAGCGCGGCGACTCACTGCATGACATTCCCTGTCCTGACGTCGACCCCTTCCATGGCCTGTCCGTTCCCTGGTATCCCTTCCCCTGCACGCCGCTGGCGGCGAGCTTACTCCTCTTCGCCCCAGTCGCTGGCGTCGATCAGATCATCGTCGTCGGCTTCATCGTCCCATCCTTCGCGGATGGAGCGAGCCAGGGCGCGCTCCTCGAGCAGGGCTTCAAGACGTTGGCGGGAGTCATTGCGTTGTGGCTTGGCAGGTGCGCTGGAGGGCGACAGCTCGAAGTCCACATCGGTGGGGCTGTCTTCGGCGAGTGCCGTGGCATCGATATCATCGAGGAATTGTTCACGGGCCATGGGCGGACCTCACGATCTTGGAACGACCTGCCCGATATCCAGCGCCTGGACTGGCCTATGATACCGGGCACCGCCAGCGGCGATGCGCCGAAGGCTCTCTGGCTATATACCGCCCGTTGACGAGGATGACAAGCCTTTCGCTCAGCCCGGCAGGGCTTTCGCCAGCTGCCAAAGGCGAGAGCCCCGCAATGACAACGCCCACCGGTGGGGTGGGCGTTGATGGTGCCATGCGGCACCAGATCTTCAGTGACTGCTCTTCAGTGACCGTTCTTCACTCAGCGGCCTTGAGCGTCCGGCGATCAGTTGGACTCGCTGGGGTGCTCCGCGCGCAGGCGTTCCAGCTCTTCCTTGGCGGTCATCAGGCCGGTGACATCCTTCTGGACGCCAACGAAATACTGCAGGTTGTCATGCTCATCGAAGACCGGTGTCATGGAAAGTTCATTCCAGAACAGGCTGCCATCCTTGCGATAGTTGCGCAGTATCTCGCGGCACGGGCGCTTGTCGCGCAGCGCGGCACGGATGTTGTCCAGCTGCGGCTGATCGCGGTCATCATTCTGCAGGAAGCGGCAATCGCGGTAGAGAATCTCGTCGGCGCTGTAACCGGTGAGGCGCTCGAATCCCTGATTCACGTAGATCAGGATGTTCTCATCGCCTTCCTGTTCCGCCACCACGATGCCATCGTCCGAGGCATTCACGACTCTCTCGAGCAGCTCGGGGCTGATCATGTGGGGTCTTTTCATCTGACTCTGATCCTTGCGGCTTAAGAACCCGGCCCTGAAGACAGAGCCCGAGAGTACGGGTATAGGGTGCCTGTCCGTGTGCCCGGACATTCCAGCACCATGATCGGTTTCACTATGGCGGGGAGACGCGGCTTATGCAATCGCAGCCGCTAATGTGACAGGGCCCGACATCGTCGTCAGGCCCTGTCAGCGTGAGAGTCGATCAGATAAATAAGGGGGAGAAGAGGGGGAATGGGTAACAGGGGAGCCGTCACGCCCGCCCCGGCATGTTCAGTCGTCCTCCACCTCCGGCAGGCGCTGTGCGCAGAGCGCGGCACAGGCCGCGACGACCGCCAGAATCATCAGCAACCATTCACTGCCCAGCCACTGGGCGAGCCCGCCGATCAATAGCCCCAGTACCAGCATCAGCACGCCGGTCAGGGTGTTGGAGAGCGCGACGTAGAGGGCACGGTTGTCAGAGGTGGCGAGATCGACCACGTAGGTCTTGCGTCCCAGGCGGATACCGGCGTGGGCGATCACCAGCAGCCCGTAGACCAGCGCGTAGCTCCAGATGTTGTCGGCCAGCGCCTGCGGCCACCAGGCCATGCTGCCGGCCAGGGCGCAGCAGACGGCAGCGCCGGCCCCTGCGTTGCGCATCACGCGGCGGCTGGAGGTGTCGGCCAGCCTGCCCCAGATGGGGCTGGCCAGCATGCCGGCCAGTCCTGACACCACCACCAGCACGCCCAGTCCGCCCAGGCTCTCACCGCTCTGCTGCTGGCCGAGCAAGGCGATATACGGCAGTGCCAGCGCGCTTGAGAGCAGCAGGGCGCGTGCCAGATTGAAGTTGCGGAAGGCGGCGTCATGCTTGAGCTGGATGACCCCGTCGCGCACTGTCTCCCAGGCATTGGCGCCGCCGCTGGTGGCGCCGCTGTCCTCGCGGATCATGGCGGCGCACAGGGCATTGAGTATCCAGCCCAGCGCCGCGATGGCCATCAGTATCGCCAGCACCTGCTGCCCGGGCTGCTCGCCCAGCAGCATCAAGGCGACGCCAGCCAGCAGGGTCATCGCCCCCGCCACACTGCCACTCCAGCCCATCAGGCGCCCGCGGCGTTTCTTGGCGATGGTCTTGCCCAGCACGTCCTTGGTGGCGATGGAGGCCACCCCGCGCCCGAGCGACAGCAGGATCAACAGGATCAGAACCAGGCTGCCCGCGAGGGTGCCATCAAGCCCGTGACGCGCGGCGAAGTTGCCCTCGGCAAGCAGGCTGATCATCACCAGCCCCAGTGCCATCAAGGCCTGGATGGAGGCCCCGGCGACCCACACCCACTTGCGTTGCGGCAGTGGGCGAATGAAGCCTGCCACCAGCAGCTGAGGCAGCAGGGCGCCCGCCTCGCGAATCGGCACCAGCAGCCCCACCATCCACACCGGCGCCCCGATCAACCCCAATAGCCACGGCAGCACCAGCCGCGCACTGGCCATCTCGTCGGCCAGCTTGGTGCCCAGCGAGGCCAGCAGGTGACGCCAGAAATTGCCGGGTTGCTGGTGGCAGGCATCCTCGGAGATGTCCTTGCACATGCGCGAATCTTCATCGCCGGTCATGCGCTCGAAGAAGCGACTCTGACCGCTGCCCGACGGCCTCTCGTGGGCTTTGTCTGCAGACTCCCGCTCAGTCTCGCGGTCTTGAGCGTCTGACGGTGAGGAGGCCTCGGTAGAGGAAGACAGGGGTGACATGTGGCCAGGGCTCCGCTATCGGCGTCATGTACGGGAAGTCGTGATGCAGATCACGCCCGTGCCGCCGGTTGAAGAAGGATCGATCGCAGTGCGACGTCACTGAAGGAATGACTGCGCCGAGTATAGTTTATGTACAGTTTGTGTGTAGGTTTTTGGTGTTGACCATTGCGCGACAGTGCAGTGAAGTGATCATTACATCATTGATTGGAGTAGGCACCACCATGGATCAGGCATCCACGCTGAAAGTCCGGATTCACTACTGCACCGGCTGCAACTGGCTGTTGCGTGCGGCCTGGTATGCACAGGAACTGCTGTCCACCTTCGGAGAAGACCTCGGTGAGGTGGCCTTGGCGCCGAGTCACGGCGGCCATTTCGAGGTGCTGTGCCAGGCCACCCCAGATTCGGAGTGGCTGGTACTGTGGGAGCGCAAGCGCGACGGCGGCTTCCCCGACAGTCGTGATCTCAAGCAGCGCGTGCGTGATGTCCTCGACCCTGAGCGCGATCTGGGCCATATCGACCGCGCCAGTCGTGAGCAGGGCTCGTAAGCAGCGCTTGCAAGCAGCTCGCTACGCCATGGGCGCGCTCACCACCATTTCTTGCGCTTGAGCAGCCACATCTGCATCGCGACCACGCCCAGCGTGATGCCGACGAAGGCAGCGAAGCCCCACTGGCTGTCGCTGCCCGGTATGCCGCCGACGTTGACCCCCAGCAGCCCGGTGAGAAAGCCCAGCGGCAGGAAGACGGCGGTGATGACCGACAGCAGATACATGCGCTGGTTGAGCTGCTCGTTGTGCTCGCTCATGCGCTGTTCATGGATGATCAGCGCGCGCTCCTGCATGGCCTGGAAATCCTCCACGTAGCGCGACAGCTGGTTGGCGATCTCGCGCAGGTCCAGACGCGCCTGTTCATCGATCCACAACGGCCCCTGGGAGAGTTGTGCCAGACAGTCGCGCTGCGGCCCCATGAAGCGTCGCAGGGTGATCAGGGGGCGCCGCAGGCGGGTAATGTCATCGGGGTCGATCTCGACATCATTGAGCTGGTCTTCCTCGATGATGGCGAGCTGCTCATCGAGGCGATGGCTGAGCTCCGCCACGCGATCGACCAGCGCATCGCTGAGCATCGCCAGCAGCCAGGAGATGCTTTCCGCGCCCTGGCCGGCCTCCAGTTGCTCACGCACCTGAGTGATCGACTGGAATGGCCGGCGGCGCAGGGTGATCAGGCGGGTCGGGCTCATCCACAGGCGCAGTGACAGCAGGTCCTCCGGCGCGGCGCCGGGATTGAGGTTGATGCCGCGCAGCGTGGTGACCATGCCGCCGCCGAAGCGCGCCACGCGCGGGCGGGTATCCAGCTCGGTCAGGGCCTCGATGCTCGGCTCATCCAGCTGGGCAAGGTCGTCCAGGTAGTCATTGACGTCACCGCGGGTGTAATCGAGGTGCATCCAGATCAGCGCGTCGGGGTCCTGCCATTGCTCACGCAGGCTGTCGTCATCGAGCAGGCTGGCGCCGCCCTTGCCATCCAGGCGATAGGCGCTGACCAGCGCCGTGGTCGGGGCATCTCCCGCAGGGGGCGCAGGTGTCGGCGCAGCTTGCGGATCGGTGGCATCAGTCATTCACGAAATTCCTTTTTGGTGGCGCGGCTTGCAGCAGCGGGCAGGGCACGCGATGCTCGAATGTCAGGCCGTGGGCATTGTCGCTGCCATCGCCATGACACTCATCGCCAGGAAGGCGATACCCGAAATGCGAGGAAGGATGCCATGAGTCAGGATAGGGAAGCCATGCTCTACGGTCTGGGCGCCGTGGCCCTGTGGTCGACGGTGGCGACCGCCTTCAAGCTGGCGCTTGAGCAGATGTCGCCGCTGGAGCTGGTTTGGCTGGCGGCACTGGTGTCGTGGCTCTTGATCGGCGTGCTGATGTGGCGTCAGGGCAAGCTGCGCGAAGCGCTCACCACCGGCTGGCGGGGCGGCTGGCGTACGGCACTCTGGGCCGGACTGATGAATCCGGTCGGCTACTATCTGGTGCTGTTCGGCGCCTACGCGCGGCTGCCGGGCCAGGAGGCGATGGCACTCAATTACACCTGGGCACTGGCGATGGCCTTTCTCGCCGTGCCGATTCTCGCGCAGCGCCTGACGCGCATCGATGTCGCGGCGGGGCTGATCGCCTACGCCGGTGTGTGGACCATCGCCACGCGTGGCGAGATATTCGATGTCGCCTTCGCCGACCCGCTGGGCGTCGGGCTGGCACTGGGTTCGACCCTGCTGTGGGCGCTCTACTGGTTGCTCAATGCGCGCGATCCTCGTGCGCCGCTGGTCGCCCAGTGGCAGAACTTCAGCATCGCCTTGCCGGTGCTGACGCTGCTGGTGGCCTTCGGGCCGGGCTTTGGCAACTTCATCGGCGCCAGCGCCAACCCCCAGGCGCTGACGGCGGGCATCTATGTCGGCCTGTGCGAGATGGGTATCGCCTTCGTGCTCTGGCAGCTGGCGGTGCACAAGGTGTCGCGCACCGCCAAGGTCTCCAACCTGATCTTCCTGTCGCCGCCCATCTCATTGACGCTGCTGCACTTCATCGTCGGCGAGCCGATTCTGACCTCGACGCTGGCGGGGCTGGTGCTGATTCTGGCCGGACTCGGCCTGCAGCAGCTGCAGAAGGCGCCGGCGGAGCTGTCACAATCGACCTGAGCGAGCCGCGCCGTCAGCGCACCGCCCGCCACGCGATCGTCAGTCGTCGGGCAGGATGAGGCGATCGGCATCCACCACGATCAGCGGGTCCGGGGTGCCGATCATCTTCTTGTCCTTGCCGGGGTAGTCGAGCTGACTGAGCACATGGCGCAGCGCGCCGATACGGGCCCGGCGCTTGTCGTCGGAGCGGATCAGCGTCCAGGGCGCATGATCGCTGTGCGTACGTGCGAACATCGCCTCGGCGGCATCGGTGTACTCATCCCATTTCTTCTGCGCCACGGCGTCCATCGGTGACAGCTTCCAGTGGGTCAGCGGGTCGGCGGCGCGTTTGGCGAAGCGGATCGATTGCTCCTCGCGGGACACCGAGAAGTACAGCTTGACCAGGTGCAGGCCATCCTCGACCCACAGGCGCTCCTGCTGGGGCACCTGCACCAGAAAGCGTTCGACTTCCTCCGGCGTGGCAAAGCCCATCACCGCCTCGACCCCCGCGCGGTTGTACCAGCTGCGATCGAACAGCACGATTTCGCCACTGGTGGGAAAGCGCGAGACATAGCGCTGGAAATACCACTGACCCTTTTCCGTCTCGTTGGGCTTGTCGAGGGCGACGATGCGCGCGAAACGCGGATTGAGATACTCCATGAAGCGCTTGATGGTGCCGCCCTTGCCGGCGGCGTCACGCCCCTCGAACACGATGGCCAGGCGTCCGCCACTGTCGCGCAGCCAATGCTGCACCTTGAGCAGCTCGATCTGCAGCGCGCGCTTCTCGGCCTCATAGACCTTGCGCTTGAGGCGCTCGTCGTAGGGATAGGCGTCACTGGAGACCGGCCCCAGCGTCATGCGCGGGGCATCGCCAGTGGCGTGCTTCTTGCTGGCCTTGCCCTTGGCGTCCTTGCGCTTGGCATCCTTGGCCTTCGAATGCGCCTTGCCGGCATCCGCCTTCCTGTTGTTGGATTTACTCATGGCAGTACTCCCTGTGAGGATGGGGCCTGGCCCCGACGACCGACGACCCGGGCTGATGACGTCAGCGCTGCAAGGCCTCATGGCCCAGATGGCCTGCCTGACAGGCACTGATCAGGCAGGCGCGGATTGTCATCTCGCGGCAAGGTAGGCGCATGCAAGCTGTCGTGACATGCGCCGCGCCTGATATTGATCACTCCGCTGACGCCGCGTGTTGCGCCAGTGGTGCGAGTGTCGGCCAGATGGTGTCGAGCAGCTGCGGTTGCGCCTTGGCGGTGGGGTGAATGCGGTCCTGCTGCATCAGCTTCTCGCTGGCCGGGGCCGTGGCGATGCCTTCGAGGATGAAGGGCACCAGCGGCACGGAATATTCGTCGGCCAGGTCCCGGTAGACCTGACGGAAGGCATCGGTGTAGGCCGGGCCGTAATTGGGCGGAATCTCGATGCCGAGCAGCACGGGCTGGGCATCGGCGTCCTCCACGGCCTCGATCATGCTGGCCAGATTGGCCTGCATGCGGGCGGGGGGCAGGCCACGCAGGCCGTCGTTGCCGCCCAGTTCGATCATCACCAGTGAAGGGTCGTGTCGCGCGAGCAGGGCCGGCAGACGGTTGAGGCCGCCTTCGGTCGTGTCGCCGCTGATGCTGGCATTGATGACCTCAGGCGCATCGCTGCCCAGGCTGTCCTCGAGGCGCTCGTCAAGCAGCGCGACCCAGCCCTGGCTGCTGTCGATGCCGTAGCCGGCCGAGATGGAGTCGCCGACCACCAGCCACGGGGCCGGCGCATCGGCCAGCGCCACCTGAGGCGTCAGCACGGCCACGAGGGCCAGTGCCGAACTGGCGAGGGCATTGCGCAGCCGCTTGAGTCCCGGCGTGCCGGGGGCTTTGCCACCGCGCGCCAGGCGCTGGGTGTCACGCCGATTCACTAGCCAATTCTGCATTCATCATCTCCATCATCTGCACACTATTCATACCCGTTTCGGGGTCTGGAGTTCGTGCCCACCCCGTTCTCTACCATAAGCGAGCAGACACGATGTCACATAACGCCTCCATTAACGACGCGACCCCTGCGTCGGATCAAACCTCGTCAGACGCGCAGGCCAGCGCAACGCCTGCGCCGGTGCTGGAAGTGAGCGGGCTGGCGCAGCGGGTGGCCAGTGGCGAAGGGCGCCTGACCATCCTTGAGGACCTGGAGCTTGCCGTGCAGGCCGGAGAGAGCGTCGCCATCATCGGGGCCAGTGGTTCCGGCAAGTCGACGTTATTGGGCCTGCTGGCGGGGCTGGACAGCCCGAGCGAGGGCGATATCCGCCTGTTCGGAAGCTCGCTTGCGGGGCTCGACGAGGATGGCCGTGCGGCGCTGCGCGCGGGTCAGGTCGGCTTCGTGTTCCAGAACTTCCAGCTGCTGCCGACGCTGACGGCGCTGGAGAACGTGCTGATGCCGCTGGAGCTGGCCCCGCAGGGCGATATCGAGGCGCAGGCACGTGACTGGCTGACGCGGGTCGGGCTGGGAGAGCGACTCGATCACCTGCCGCGCCATCTGTCCGGCGGCGAGCAGCAGCGCGTGGCCATCGCACGCGCCTTCGTCGCGGGGCCGGGGCTGGTGTTCGCCGATGAGCCGACCGGCAATCTGGATACCGCCACCGGCGAGCGCATCGCGGAGCTGCTGTTCACCCTCAACCGCGAGCGGGGCACCACGCTGATTCTGGTCACCCATGATCTGACGCTGGCCAGGCGCTGTGATCGCTGCCTGAATCTCGAGGCCGGCAAGCTGGTGGAGTGGAATGATGAAGCGAGTGCGCCGGCCGTGGCGACGCCACAAGGAGGCGACGATGTCTGAGTCCCGGGTGTCTGACCGCGCGGCGACATCTTCCGCCAACGCGCAGCGCCCGCGTGGGGCGCGCCTGCCGCTGGCGCTGCGTGGCCTGCTGCGTGACCTGCGCGCCAGTGATGTGCGCGCCCTCTTTCTGGCGCTGATGCTGGCGGTCGCCGCGACCACCATGATCGGCTTCTTCCTGGATCGTCTCGACCGTGGACTCAATCGCCAGGCGAGCCAGCTGCTCGGCGGGGACCTGGTGTTGGAGTCCAGCAACCCGCTGGACCCGCGCTTCGCCGAGGCCTTCCGCGCAGCGGGGCTTGAGATGTCGCCGCAGCTGGGCATGGTCTCGATGGCCTCGCATGGCGACAGCTTCGTGCTGTCGAGCCTCAAGGCGGTGTCGCCGGGCTATCCGCTCGCCGGCCGGGTGGAGCTGGAGTCGGATGCCTCGGGCGAGGATGCTCAGGCGCCAGGCACCAGCTCGCGCGCGGAGATTCCGCCGCCGGGCGAGGCGTGGATCGTGCCGCGCCTGGCCATGGCGCTGTCGGCCGAGGTCGGCGATACCCTGACGGTCGGGCGCAAGCAGCTGACCATCAGTGGCCTGATCACGCGTGAGCCTGATCAGCAGGGCGGCTTTTCCGAGTTCAGTCCGCGCCTGATGTTCAACATGGAAGATCTCGACGCCACCGGTCTGATCCAGCCCGGCTCGCGGATGGAATATCGCCTGCTGGCGGCGGGCGATCCGGCGGCGGTGCAGCAGGCACGTGATGCCATCGCGCCGCTGCTGGCGAGTGCCGACAACGCCGAGGTGCGCCTCAAGGACGTGCGCGAAGACCGCCCGCGTCTGGGGCGCTCACTGGAGCGTGCCGACAAGTATCTGAGTCTAGCCGGGCTGGTGGCGGTGCTGCTGGCCGGGGTCGCGGTGGCGATGTCGACGCGCCGCTATGTGGAGCGTCATCTGGATAGCGCCGCGCTGTGGCGCTGCTTCGGTGCCTCTCAGCGTCAACTGTCACGGCTGTTCGCGGCCCAGCTCGGCTGGTTGGCCCTGCTGGCGAGTACCGGGGGGGCGGTGCTGGGCCTGCTGGGGCAGATGGGGCTGGTGGCGCTGCTGGAGCGCTTCCTGCCGCTGGAGTTGCCCGCACCGGGGCCGCTGCCGCTGGCATTGGGGATTCTGACGGCGCTGGCAGTGCTGGTCGGTTTCGCCGGCCCGATGCTGCTGCGCCTGCGTCAGGTCAGCGCGCTCAAGGTGCTGCGGCGTGAACTGGCCCCGCTGCCTGCCTCGGCGTGGGTGGTGGTGGCGATCGCCAGCCTGGTGTTCGGCGCCCTGATGTGGCTCTACTCGGGTGACCTCATGCTGGCGGCCGGCCTGCTGGTCGGTGGCATCATCGCGCTGGGGCTGCTGATGGTGGTGGGGCAGCTGCTGCTGTCGCTGATGCTCAAGGTGGTGGCACGCATGCGCGGTCAGGGCGGCTGGAGCCGGCCGATTCGCCTCGCCGGCGGCATGCTGGCCAGGCGGCGCGGTGCCAGCCTCGGCCAGCTGGTCGCCTTTGCCGTGACCTTCGCGGCGATGGCGTTGATCGCGCTGGTACGCGGTGACCTGATCACCCGCTGGCAGGCGCAGATTCCGACCGATGCGCCCAATCACTTCGCGATCAATATCCAGCCCGGAGAGCAGCAGGCCTTCGGCGAGCAGCTGACCGCGATGGTAGATGAGCAGGCCGGCGACAGCCAGAGCGAGCTCTACCCGATGGTGCGTGGACGTATCACGGCGCTCAAGGGCGAATCCCTGCTGGGACGCACCCAGCAGCGCCTGCAGGCAGCCCAGTCGGATCAGCCGGCGGCAGGCGGCATGCAGGAAGGACGCAGCGACGAGGGGGATGGCGAGCAGCAGGGCGTCCCGCAGCGGGAGCTTAACCTGACCTGGCATCGTGATCTGCCGGACCACAACCGCCTGTCGTCGGGTGAGTGGGCACCGATCAGTGACTTCGCCGATGCAGACAGCGAGACGCGCAGTCGCCTCGCCGCCACGCAGGGCGTGCCGGTGTCGATGGAGGAGGAGCTAGCCGAGCGCATGGGGCTGGTCATCGGTGACAGCCTGTCGTTCACCATCGGCAGCGAGACCGTCAAGGCGCAGGTGGTCAATCTGCGCCATGTCGACTGGGACAGCTTCCTGCCCAACTTCTACGTCATCTTCCCGCCCGGCGCGCTCGAGAGCTTCGCCCACAGCTACATGACGGCGTTTCATCTCGAGGACGAGCGCAAGCTGGCGCCGCTGGTGCGCGACTACCCCAGCGTGTCGTTGATCAATATCGACGCCATCCTGACCCGCGTGCAGGAGCTGATCGCCCAGGTGTCGCGCGCGGTGGAGCTGATTCTGGGGCTGGTGCTGCTGGCGGGGGCCAGCGTGCTCTACGCGGCGCTGGTGGCCAGTCGTCCGGCACGTGAGCACGAAGGCGCGCTGTACAAGGTGTTCGGCGCCGGTCAGGGGCTACTGGCCCGCCTGCAGGCCGCTGAGTTCGTGCTGCTCGGCCTGCTCAGTGGGTTGCTGGCGGCGATGCTCGCCGAAGGCGCGGCGGTCGGACTCTATTCCGGCTGGCTGGGGCTGCCGGTGGTGCTGCATCCGTGGCTGTGGGTTCTGCTGCCGCTGGCGGGGGGCGTGTTGATCGGCGGTCTGGGCTTCTGGCTGTCGAGAGAAGTGAGGCGCCAGCCGCCGATGGCGGGGCTGCGCGCCCTGCAGTGAGCGCCATCAGGCCTCGTCATCGCAGCGCTGGATGATGACGCCTGACGACCTCAACCTGCGGCCTCGTGATCGTTGTCTCGATCATGGGGCCGCCTTGCGTTAACAATGATGCTGATTCATGTGAATCGGACCGCTGGCTGAGGTATCATGCTGGTCCTGATCTTACCCCCAGATGGCGAGCCGGCCGCGCCGGAATTCGCTGTCGTCATCACCCTTCAGGCGAGGACACCCGATGTTCACCCGTGACATGCAGATTGCCGGTTTTGATGATGCGCTCCTGAGCGCCATGGACGACGAAGTCGTTCGCCAGGAAGCTCACATCGAGCTGATCGCCTCCGAGAACTACGCCAGCCCCCGCGTCATCCAGGCGCAAGGCTCCCAGCTGACCAACAAGTACGCGGAAGGTTACCCGGGCAAGCGTTACTACGGCGGTTGCGAGTTCGTCGACAAGGTCGAGCAGCTGGCCATCGATCGTGCCTGCGAACTGTTCGGTGCTACCTACGCCAACGTTCAGCCGCACGCCGGTTCCCAGGCCAACAGTGCCGTCTTCCAGGCGCTGGTCTCGCCGGGCGACACCATTCTGGGCATGAGCCTGGACGCGGGCGGTCACCTGACTCACGGTGCACGTCCGAACTTCTCCGGCAAGCACTACAACGCCGTGCAGTACGGTCTGGGCGAGAACGGCCTGATCGACTACGCCGAAGTCGCGCGTCTGGCGCGTGAGCACAAGCCGAAGATGATCATCGCCGGCTTCTCCGCCTACTCCCAGATCATCGACTGGGCCGAGTTCCGCAAGATCGCCGACGAAGTGGGTGCCTACCTGCTGGTCGACATGGCGCACGTGGCCGGTCTGGTCGCCGCTGGCGTCTACCCCAGCCCGCTGCCCCACGCCCACGTCGTTACCACCACCACGCACAAGACCCTGCGCGGTCCGCGTGGCGGCCTGATCCTGTCCGCCGAAGGCGATGCCGACATCGAGAAGAAGCTGAACTCCGCTGTCTTCCCGGGTGGCCAGGGCGGCCCGCTGATGCACGTCATCGCGGCCAAGGCGGTCTGCTTCAAGGAAGCGATGGACCCGGCCTTCACCACTTACCAGAAGCAAGTGGTCAAGAACGCCAAGGCGATGGCGTCCGTGTTCCTGGAGCGCGGCTTCGAAGTCGTCTCCGGCGGCACCGAAGACCACCTGTTCCTGCTGTCTCTGGTCAAGCAGGGTCTGACCGGCAAGGACGCTGACGCTGCGCTGGGCCGTGCCCACATCACCGTCAACAAGAACGCCGTACCGGGTGACCCGCAGTCGCCGTTCGTCACCTCCGGTCTGCGTATCGGGACTCCGGCCGTCACCACGCGTGGCTTCCAGGAGCAGGAGTGTCTGGAACTGGCCGGCTGGATCTGCGATATCCTCGATGCGATGGTCGCTGGCGATTCCGCCGCTGCCGAAGCCGAGGTGCAGGCCAAGGTCTCCGCCGTCTGTGCACGTCTGCCGGTCTACGCCTGAGGCGTGACGAGGTGCCAGCCCGGCTGGCCCTCATCGCAGCAGTGCTGACAGCGGCGTAACGCTGTCATGCATCAGACAAGAAACGTCTGTCGCGCAAGCGGCAGGCGTTTTTTGTGCCCGCACCACGGCCAGCCTAGGCCGAGTGGCGTGGTGCGCAGCGGGGTGGGAGAGTGGTCAACCAGCGCTCAGAAAGATCAGCCTGTGCCCGGGAGCGGACGCGCTACGCTATTCTCGATGCCGGACACACTCTGCTCATCTTCGTGCAAGGAGGCTTCCATGGCCGTCATGCAGCACCATGCCTTTCTGATCCTAGTCGAGAACAGCGGCAATACCTCATTGAGCAGTCAGGGCAGCGGCGAGGTCCGCATTTCCGTCGCCACGCTGGGGACGCTGCGAGCGGCCGAGCGGCTGGTCAGTGAGCTGGTCGCCCAGGGCGTCAGCCAGATCGAGCTGTCGGCCAGCTTCGGCGCGGCAGGCGAGGAAGCGCTGAGAAGGGTGGTCGCGGACAGCGGTGCCGAGCGTACGGTGTCGATCGGGCGCGTGCGATTCACGGCCTGACGCCAGCACACGGGGAAATTGCCAGTACCTGAATAGCCCTTTCGCAACAGGGAGTTGCGTAAAGGTGTGACCAAAGTCGGGTCTCACCCTTGGTCTAGGGTGTCTTGTTGGCATGTCTGACATGGGCTATTCCTTGACGGACAAGAGCGCGCCGCGATGCATCCCATGAAGGATGTGCGCGAGCAACAAATGACGCGCCACGCCATCAAGGAACGTTCGATCATGACCACGCCTCCCACGAGTGCCGCTGGCGGCAGCCCGCGCACCAATGCCTCTTCTGGAACGTCTGCCTCAGCTGGAGACACCTCGACCGCGCGTGTCGATGTCGCCGAATGGCTGGCGCAGGCCATCTTCGAGAATCGCTACCCGCCGGGCAGCCTGATTCCTCGTGAGCTGGACCTGTGTGATCAGCACGCCCAGAGCCGCGCCACCGTGCGCACCGCGATCCAGAGCCTGGTCAATGCCGGGATTCTCACCCGCACCACCGGCCAGGGCACCCGCGTCAATCCGCTCAGCGAGTGGCATCTGCTCGATCCGCGCGTCACCGGCTGGATGACGCGCTACGCGATGCCGCATCCGCAGCTGGCACGGGACATCTACGCTTTCCGAATCTCCATCGAACCCTTCGTCGCCGCCCTGGCGGCCACCGAGGCCACCGCCCAGGACCTGTCCGCCATCGAGCAGGCCTACGACGGCATGGCCGCAGCGGTGCATGGCGGCAGCGCCATGGAGGAGTTCGACCGCGCCGATATTGCCTTCCACGACGCCATCTTCGCCGCGACCCACAACGTCATCTGGGCGCAGCTTGGCCATGTGCTCAAGCCGTCGATCAGCCTGCTGGTGGCGACTTCCAATCACAATGCCTCGGAGCTGGGTGACAGCCTCGGCCGCCATCGCGCGGTGATGGAGGCGATTCGTCTGCGCCAGCCCGATGCCGCCCACGCCGCGACCCTGCATGTGCTGGACCGCACCGGTCAGGACCTCGGGCTTGCCATGCCTGCGGCCTCTGAAGGCAGCCATCCCGCCGGGCGCGCCCAGGAACCGCTGGAGCTGCTGCGCCGCTTCGGCCAGCTGCCCAGCCTGTCTGCACCGCTATCAAGCGAGTGAACGGCACCTCGCGGCGTTTCGCCACGCCGGGGAGTGCCAGCACGTCTTCCACTGACCCTAGAACGTCATAACAACAAGCCAGGAGTTTCACCATGCCGCGTTCCACTACCTCGCCGCTCACCACTGCCGCTCCCGCCCGTGTCACGCTCAAGGCGCTGGCTCTGTCCACCGCCGTGGCCGCCACGCTGATCGCCACACCGAGCTGGGCCGCCGAGTATGAATGGACCTTCCAGACCTCCGAGACGGCCGGTGAGCCGCAGTTCGAGGTCAAGAAGGCCTGGGCCGACAGCATCAAGACCATGTCGGATGGCCGCATCGCCATCGAGATCCTGCCGGTCAATGCCGTGGTGCAGGCCAACCAGACGCTGGATGCCGTCAGCGCCGGCATCCTGCAGGGCCACCTGACCGATCCGTCCTACTTCTCGGGCCAGAATCCGGCCTTCGGCATGCTGGGCAACCTGGTGGGCGCCTGGGGTGACCCGCTGGAATATCTCGAGTACATGCAGCACGGCGGCGGTGAGGAGCTCTACAACGAGCTGGTCGAGCCCTACGGCGTGCATCTGATCGGCGCGGGCGCCACCGGGCTTGAGTCCTTCGTCTCCAAGAAGCCGGTGCGCACCGTCGATGACCTCAAGGGCCTCAAGGTGCGTGCGCCGGAAGGCATGGTCTACAACATCTTCCAGAAGGCCGGCGCGGCGCCCGTCAACCTGCCGGGCTCCGAGGTCTACACCGGCCTGGAGAAGGGCGTGATCGACGCGGCGGATTACACCGTCTTCGCCACCAATGATGACCAGGGCCTGCACAGCTTCGCCAAGTACCCGTCCTACCCGGGCTTCCACTCCCTGCCGATGGTGGCGGTGTCGATGAACAAGGGCATCTGGGACGGCCTGCCGGCGGATCTCAAGGCGATCATGGAGAGCGCCACCGATGCGATGGCCTACGACATGGTCTTCACCCTCAAGGCGCGTGACATCAAGGCGGTGAGCGCGGCGCGTGCCAATCCGGATATCGAGGTGATCGACATGGCGCCGGAGGAGCGCGCCAAGTTCCGTCGCATCGCGCAGCAGGAGTGGAAGGTGTGGGCCGAGAAGAATGAGCTGACCGGCAAGGTCTACGAGTCCGTGGTCAGCTTCCTGACCGACCGCAACCTGATGTGAGCCCGCTGGCGCGCGGGATGGGCGCCAGTCGCCGTGTGGCAAGAGGCATCAGCTAACCACGCTTTTGGCGACACGATCGCAGAACGATAAAGACGCAGGAGATCAAGGTCGGCGTGCTCACTGGGCGCGCCGATTCTCCTTGAGGCAGCGAGTCAGCAAGGAATTCGATATGGCAGAACATGATGTGGCGTCGCCGGGGCTACCCGAGGCGTCGGATGACCACGACCCGAATCTGGGCACGCGGACGCCGCTGGACCGCCTGGTGGGCAAGGGCACGCGCGCCGCGGCGTGGCTGGTGTTGCTGGCGATGGCGATCAGCGTGTTCGAGGTGGTGATGCGCTATGGCCTCGATTCGCCGACCTCCTGGGTGCACGAGACGGTGATCTTCCTGGTCGCGACCAGCTTCGCGCTGGGCGGCCCGGCGGCCCTGGCCAACAATCGCCATATTCGCGTGCGTGTGCTCTACGACCTGGTCGGCACGCGCTTTCGCTACGTGCTGGACTGCTTCAATGACGTGATGACGTTCGTCTTCTGTCTGGCGATGAGCTATGCGGGCTGGGTGATGTTCTGGCGTGCCTCGCACAGTCCGCTGGGCGAGTGGCAGCTGGAGCGTTCCGGCACCTCATGGAATCCGCCGTTTCCGGCGCTGACCAAGGGCGTGATCCTGTTCGCGCTGGCGGTGATGACCTTGCAGGCACTGTGGCATCTCTACCAGACCTTCTTCTCGCCCCGTCCGCCCGAGGGCGGCAGTGAGGGAAGTGGCGCATCCGACGCCACTTCCGATGCCGCTCCCGACGCCGCAGTTGACCACAAGGAGCCGCGCTGATGGATATCGCAACGGCTACGATGCTGCTGGTCGGCGGCATCTTCGCGCTGCTGGTCACCGGCCTGCCGCTGGCCTTCGTCACCGGTCTGGTCGCGCTGGCCTATACCTTCGGCTGGTTCGGCCCGATGGCGCTGCCGCTGGTCACCAGTCGTGTCTATGGCTTCGTCACCGAGTATTCGCTGGTGGCGGTGCCGATGTTCGTGTTGATGGCCTCGCTGCTCGATCGCTCGGGGATCGCCAAGGACCTGTTCAATGCCATGCGCGTGATGGCAGGGCGACTGCCCGGCGGCGTGGCGATCCAGACCATCGTGGTGGCGTTCTTCCTCGCCGCGATGTCCGGCATCATCGGCGGCGAGATCGTGCTGCTGGGGATTCTAGCGCTGCCGCAGATGCTCAGGCTCGGCTATGACAAGCACATCGCCATCGGCGTGGTGTGTGCCGGTGGCTCGCTGGGCACCATGATGCCGCCCTCCATCGTGCTGATCATCTATGGCCTGATCGCCAACCAGTCGATCGCGGACCTGTTCACCGCGGCGATCACCCCGGCCATCGTGCTGATGGCAAGCTACATCATCTACGTGCTGATCCGCTGTCTGCGCAACCCTTCACTGGGGCCGGTGATGCCCGAGGAGGAGCGCCGCGCCAGCTTCCAGAGCAAGCGTGAGCTGCTCAAGGCCATCGGCGTGCCGGCGGTCATCGCGGGGCTGGTGCTGGGCTCCATCTACGGTGGCGTGGCCTCGGTGACCGAAGCCGCGGCGATGGGCAGCTTCGGCGTGCTGGTGGCGGTGATGCTGCGCGGCGAGTTCTCCATCACCCTGATGCAGCGTGCGCTGTCCCAGACCATGAACACCTGCGGCATGATCATCTGGATCGGTATCGGCGCGGCGGCGCTGGTCGGGGTCTACAACCTGATGGGCGGCAACCGCTTCGTGTCGAGCATGATTCTCGGCCTGGATATCCCGCCGCTGGCGATCATCATGGTGATGATGGCGATCCTGCTGCTGCTGGGGCTGTTCCTCGACTGGATCGGCATCGCGATGCTGACCCTGCCGATCTTCGTGCCGATCATCGTTCAGCTCGGCTACGACCCGGTATGGTTCGGTGTGCTGTTCGCGGTCAACATGCAGGTGTCCTTCCTGTCGCCACCCTTCGGGCCTGCTGCCTTCTATCTGAAA
The DNA here is from genome assembly GCF_018340035.1 of Cobetia sp. MC34. Classification (NCBI taxonomy): domain Bacteria; kingdom Pseudomonadati; phylum Pseudomonadota; class Gammaproteobacteria; order Oceanospirillales; family Halomonadaceae; genus Cobetia; species Cobetia sp. MC34. The sequence continues at coordinate 57,853 of NZ_JADPPY010000011.1, read as the reverse complement.
GGCGTGGCACCGGAAGGCATCAGTCTCAAGGATATCTTCGTCTCGCTGCTGCCGTTCATCGCCATCCAGCTGTGCGTGCTGGCGATGTTGCTGCTGTGGCCGCAACTGTCGCTGTGGCTGGTCTAGGCTCAACAGGCGTTGCCCGCTTGCCGAAGACTCGACGCCCTCGCAGATGCGAGGGCGTCGTCGTTGGTGATGAAAGATTTGCGCCGTCGTGTGGCGAGGCATCATGCAAGGCAGGCTTTGTGCTCTTTTATGGTGCAAATGAGCGGATGCACAAACACAGTCACGATGAGAGGGGGCAGGCTGTCATGGCAGATGCACCATCTTGGCACATTCCCTGCAATGCTCTTGCAATGCCTGTCCGGTGCCACGAGATCCTGTCGAGGTGACCCCCGACACGCTGCAGCACTTCACGAGGAGAGTTCACATGTCAGAGACTCAAGCACCGCTGTTGTTGCTGACCGATCTGGATGGCTCGCTGCTGGATCACCACGATTACTCGCCGGGGCCGGCGCGCAGCTGGCTGACCCGCCTACGCGCGCGCGGTGCCTGGATCGTCCCCAACACCTCCAAGACGGCGGCCGAACTGGCGCCGCTGATGGGCTCGCTGGGCTTGGCGGGCCAGCCGTGGATCGCCGAGAACGGCGGCGTGGTGGCGCTGCCGGCCGATTGGTTGAGTGCCTACCCGCTGGAAGAGGCCAGCGCCCCGGATGCACACGGCCTGTGTCGTATCGCGGTGGCGATGCCCCGCGACAGGATTCTCGCGGTGCTGGAGGAGCTGATCGGGGAATTCGCCTTCGAGGGCTTCGCCTCGATGTCGGTGGCGAGAATCAGTGAGCTGACGGGGCTGGGGGAGGGCGACGCGGCCCTGGCGGGACAGCGTGATGCCAGTGAACCGCTGGTGTGGCGTGACGCGCCGGAGCGTCTCGAGGACTTTCGCACGCGTCTGGCCAGTCATGGCCTCAAGCTGACACGTGGTGGGCGCTTCCACCATGTGATCGGGGACAGTGACAAGGGCGTGGCAGCGCGCTATCTGATCGCCCGCTACCGGCTCTGCGAGCGGGTGCGCCCCTGGACACTGGGCTTCGGCGATGGCGCCAATGACCTGCCACTGCTGGCCGCCGTCGACAACGCTGTGCTGATCCCCGGCGTCGGTGATACCTCACAGCGTGATCGGGAGCTTGCCGATTATCCGCAACTGGCGGATGAACGCCGCTGTTTTCGCGCCAATCTCCCCGGACCGCAGGGATGGGTCGAGGGATTGCGTCACTGGCTGGCCAATGGCCAGCCGGAAGAATGGACATCCAGAGGTCTGGGCGCCTGACGCCTGCCTGATGCGTGTCTTCGGCATGACAAGGAGCTGACATGAGCGATTTCTACCAGAATGGCATCATCACCAACTTCCATAACCTGACCGATCGTCCGGTGGAAGATCTCGAAGCGGACCTGATGCGCTTCTCCCGCAAGCGACCGATGAGCCTGATTCTGCCGTCGCTGTATTCCGAGCTGGAAGGCCCGGCGCTCAAGCATATCGTCGAGGAGCTGGCCCAGGTGCCGTACCTCAGCGAGATCGTGATCGGGCTGGACCGCGCCGACCGTGACCAGTTCGAGCATGCCAAGGAGTTCTTCTCACATCTGCCGCAGCATCACCGCATCCTGTGGAACGACGGCCCGCGCCTGCGGGCACTGGATGAGGAGCTGACCGAGCACGGTCTGGCGCCGATGGAGGCCGGCAAGGGGCGCAATGTCTGGTACTGTTCCGGTTACGTGCAGTCCTCGGGCATCGCCGAGGCGGTGGCACTGCATGATTGCGATATCGTTACCTATGACCGCGGCCTGCTGGCGCGCCTGATCTACCCGGTGGCCCATCCGCAGTTCAACTACGAGTTCTGCAAGGGCTACTACTCGCGCATCGCCCAGGGCAAGCTGAACGGCCGCGTGGCACGCCTGATGGTCACGCCGTTGATCCGTGCGCTCAAGAAGGTCTATGGCCCGCTGCCGTACCTGGATTATCTCGACAGCTATCGCTATCCGCTGTCCGGCGAGTTCTCGATGCGCACCGACGTGCTGGCGGACATCCGCATTCCCAGTGACTGGGGGCTGGAGATCGGTGTGCTGTCCGAGGTCCACCGCAACTATTCCACCAAGCGTCTGTGTCAGGTGGATATCGCCGATGCCTACGATCACAAGCACCAGCCGCTGTCCGAGGAAGATGCGCTGGGCGGCTTGAATCGCATGAGTTTGGACATCGCCAAGGCCATGTATCGCAAGCTGGCCACGCTGGGCGTCGAGATGCACGGCGAGACCTTCCGCACCATCAAGGCCACCTACTACCGTATCGCGCTGGACCTGATCGAGACCTACTACAACGATGCCGTCATGAATGGCCTGACGGTGGACCGCCACAGCGAGGAAGCGGCGGTGGAGCTGTTCGCCGCCAACATCATGGATGCCGGCAGCGCCTTCCTCGACAATCCGCGCGACAAGCCCTTCATCCCGAGCTGGAACCGGGTGCAGTCAGCCGTGCCGGACCTGCTCGAGCGCATGCACGAAGCGGTGGAGCTGGACAACCAGTAAGGCTCGCGGCGGGAAACAGCAAGACCTACGACAACGGGGCTGCCACTGGCAGCCCCGTTGTCGTAGGCAGAAGGAAGAAACGCGGGCGTCAGACGACCTCGATGGCCGGCGGGCGCACGGTTTGCTCCATCAGCCAGGCCGCCTGATAGGGACGGCGGGCCATGGTGGGATCGTAGGCCTTGTCGTGGCACAGGTGGTCGGTCAGCGCGACGCCTTGCCAGCTTTCCGGCAGCGGCAGCACGCGCGGCTGATCGGTGACATTGAGGGCGAACAGCAGGCGGCGCCCTTCATGGGTGACGCGCTCGAAGACGAAGAAATCCGGGCCGACATCAAAGACATTCTGGTCGGCATCCGGGTGGAAGCAGGGTTCGTTGCGGCGCAGTGCCATGCGGCGCTTGAGGGCGTGGAAGACCTCATGGGTCGCGGTGTTGGGGCTTGCCAGCAGCGCTTCCAGTTCATCGCGCTGCCATTTGCGGCGATTGATGGCGCGCAGATGACCATCGCGCTCGACGCCTTCCTGGTGGTTGGGGGTCGCGGTCAGCGAGTGGATGTACAGCCCCGGGATGCCCTGCAGGCTCAGCATCAGGGTCTGACTGGCGATGAAGCGCTCGATCTGCCACGGGTCCTGGCCGCGCCGCGTGCCCTTGAGCGCATCGAAGTAGCTGATGTTGAGCTCATAGGGGGTGTCGGCGCGCCCGGGGTTGGCGCGCATGCTGACGTAGCCACCGAAGTCATGCACCAGCCGCACCAGGGTGTCGCGCTCGTGGTCGGGCAGCAGGCCCTCAAGGGCGCGAACGCCGATACCGTCGTGACTGGCGGTGAAGTTGAAGTAGCTGCAGCCGGAAGGCAATGACGGCAGGCTGGTGGCCCACTGGGTCAGGGCGCTGGCATCGCCGGAGGTCAGGGTGTGCAGGGTCAGCGGCGGCAGCGTGAACTGATAGATCAGGTGCGCTTCATCGGCCTGGGCGCTGCCCTCGATGGCGGTGAGGCCGTGCTGTGACAGGCGGTCGAGCCCGAAGTAGGACATGTTCTCGGCGTGGGGCACGTTGGTCTCGGTGATCAACAGGCTGCCGGGCGCCAGATGGTCGACGATGGCGCGCAGCAGGCGCACCACGGCGTGAGTCTCCGGCAGGTGGATGCAGGAGGTGCCCTGGCGTTTCCACAGGAAGGCCACCGCATCGAGGCGGATGATGCCCGCGCCCTGCTCGAGGTAATAAAGCAGGATGCCGATGAATTCGAGCAGCACATCGGGATTGGCGAAGTTCAGGTCGATCTGGTCATCCGAGAAGGTTGCCCAAAGATGGCGCAGGCCACGACGGGTATGCACCGGCGTGAGCAGTGCAGATGGGCGCGGGCGCACGACCTCGGAGACATCGGTGTCGGGGTCCATCTCGATGAAGTAGTCGCGGCCGGGCTGCACGCCGGCCAGATAATCGGCGAACCACAGTGACTCGCGTGAGCAGTGATTGATGACCAGGTCTGCCATCAGGTCGCGCTGCTCACTCAGGCGCCGGATGTCCTGCCAGTCGCCGAGGACCGGATTGACCTCGCGATAGTGGATGACGCTGAAGCCGTCATCGCTGCTCCATGGGAAGAAGGGCAGCACGTGGACACCGGACAGGCTGTCGTCCAGTCGGCTGGCGAGGAAGTCGTGCAGGGTCGCCAGTGGTGCCTCGCCTTCCTGCTGCAGGCTGTCGCCGTAGGTGATCAGCCACTGGTCGCGCTCGCTCCAGAGCGGCTCGCCTTCCGGTACGCGGGGGTTGAGGCGCGTGCGATGGAAATCCAGCACTGTCTCCAGGCGTCTGAGGACTTCTTCATGACGCTGTGGGTAGATCTCGGCGAGCAGGCGTGTGGCGTGCGCCTGGAAATCAGCTTGCGAGAGGCGTCTGGCGAGAGAGACTCTGGCCCGTGGTCTGGCGTTGTCCTCGCTCGGCGCAGGATCGGGTGCAGTGGATGTCGAGTGATCGGGAGATGACGTATCGGACATGGGCAATCCTCGTGGCAGCAAAAGCGGTCAGACTCTGCCTCGTGAGCCGCAATGGGCAGAGCGTGTCGCGGGTGATCTTCGGGAAGCCCGCCGGCGCAATCCTGCGGGGCCGGTGGCAAGACTGGAAATCACATATCAGATGAAGTCGGCTGGCCGTCGCTTGGTGAAATGCCTGAATAGCGCATCGCTCAGCGGCGCCCGTGGGTGACGGCCTGGCGCCTTTACTCATGAGTCATGCACGCCTCGGGCCAGATTCGTCAAGCCTGCAAGGCAGGACGGCCAGCCTGCATGTGCCGGCTGGCCGTCCTGTCCGGCGTCATGTGGCCTGCGGCCAGCTGACGCCACTGCGCTTCATGACACGCTTTACTTGCGCAGCACGCGATACAGAATCAGCAGAATGACGGCGCCGAGCACGGCGATGACAAAGCTGGCCAGATTGAATCCCGTCACTTCACCGAAACCCATCAGGGTGCCGACCCAGCCACCGACCACGGCACCCAGGATGCCGATGATGCTGGTGACGATGATGCCACCCGGATCCTTGCCGGGCACGATCACCTTGGCGATGATGCCGGCAATAAGACCGAATATGATCCATGCAATGATTCCCATGTCGCAGCTCCTTGCGTCATCGTGAACAATCTCGCGGCAGAGATCATTCGCCGCCAGTCGTGAAAGGATTTCACGGCTCGGGCAAGCGTCCTTGTGAGGCGCTGCACCCTGATGTCATCTTTCGGTTATCGCGCGGGGATTTCAAGCCTGCCGGGCAGGTTGATTGACGCTTTCGCCGCGGTGTCCGCCACCCGAGGCGACAATCCAGGAAACCCCTGTCGCCCTTTGATCGCTCCCCAAGGCTAGTTCAGATAGGTCGAGGCTGACATAGGCTCCCGTGGCGGGGCCTTAACGGTTACAATACCCGCCATTCGCTGTCATTCGGCTGCGCTGCGCCACTTCCTCGCTGTGCTTCGCGCGGGGCCGCAGCCACCTCGCACCCAAGCAGGCTCTCCAACATGCACTGTCCCTTCTGTGGAACTCATGAAACCAAGGTCACGGATTCCCGACTGGTGGTCGAGGGTGACCAGGTGCGGCGGCGTCGCCAGTGCGCGGCCTGCGGTGAGCGTTTCACGACCTACGAAACGGCGGAGCTGGTCATGCCGCGCGTGGTCAAGGGTGACGGCTCGCGTGAGAGCTTCGATGAGCACAAGCTGCGTGCCGGCATGCTGCGCGCGCTGGAAAAGCGCCCGGTTTCTTCCGAGCTGATCGAGGCCGCGGTGGAGCGCATTCGTCAGCGTCTGCGTGCCACCGGCGAGCGTGAGATAGAGGCGCGGCGCATCGGTGATGAGGTCATGCAGCAGCTCAAGCGGCTGGATCAGGTCGCCTATATCCGCTTCGCTTCGGTCTATCGTCGCTTCCAGGATCTTGATGAGTTCCGCGCCGAGATCGACCGTCTCGCCCAGGAGCCCAGCTTCCTGCCGGGCGAGGAAGACGCGCGGCCCTGATGTCTCGACACGGTCATCCTTGCAGATGACCTCGAGGCCTGCGCCTGCTGGCCCTGTCGCGTCACGCTGCGTGGCTCAGGCCTCGGGGTATTGGCCGCCGCCTGGGCAACGCCTGACCTTCTCTCGTTTCACGCCAAGGTATCGCATGTCTCTTTCTCCCCGTGCTTCTCGTGCTCACCGTGACAGCCACTCTCGCGACCGCAGTGCTCCCTCGGCGCGTGATGCGCGCCACATGGCCCACGCCCTGCGCCTGGCGCGACTGGGCAGCTACACGACGCAGCCCAATCCGCGTGTCGGCTGTGTGCTGGTAGAGGCCGAGACTGACGAGGTGATCGCGAGCGGCTTTCATGTGCGTGCCGGGGAAGGGCATGCCGAGGTCAATGCGCTGGCAGAGGCGGGTGAGCGCGCGCTGGGCTGCGTGGCCTATGTGACGCTGGAGCCCTGCTCCCACACCGGGCGTACCGGCCCTTGCTCACTGGCGCTGATCGCGGCGGGCGTCTCGCGGGTGGTGATCGCGATGCGTGATCCGAATCCGCAGGTCGCCGGGCGCGGCATCGCGCTGCTGCAGGGCGCGGGCATCGCGGTGACGGTCGGGGTGATGGAGCAGGAGGCGCGAGCGCTCAATCCCGGCTTCCTGTCACGCATGGAGCGCGGTCGGCCCTTCGTGCGCCTCAAGCAGGCCATGAGTCTGGACGGGCGCACGGCGATGGCTTCCGGCGAATCCCAGTGGATCACCGGCCCCGAAGCGCGCAGTGCCGTGCAGCGTCTGCGCGCGCGCTCCAGCGTGGTGATGAGCGGCATCGAGTCGGTCATCTTCGATGATTCGCGTCTCAATGTGCGCGCCGACCAGCTCGGGCTCGAAGACCATCCGCTGGGGCTCAAGGCGCTGGTGGCGCGTCAGCCGTTGCGCGTGGTGGTGGATAGCCATCTGCGTCTGCCGCTGGCGGCGCGCATTCTGGCGCAATCCGGTCGTACGCTGCTGGTATGTGTCGCGGATGAGACAGCGGCGCAGGCTGAGCGACGTACCTTGTTGGAGGCGGCCGGTGCCGAGGTGCTGGCGCTGCCGGCCGGCGAAGATGGCCGCGTGGACCTCGAGGCCCTGCTGCGTTATCTGGCCGAGCACGAGCAGGCCAACGAGGTACTGCTGGAAACCGGCGCGGTACTGGCCGGGGCCATGATTAATGCGGGGCTGGTCGATGAGATGCAGCTCTTCATGGCCCCGACGCTGCTGGGGGGCGAGGCTCGCCCGCTGCTGGCGCTGCCGGGGCTGGATCACATGGCGCAGCAGCGCCGGGTCGAGATTCGCGATATCCGGGCGGTGGGGCGTGATTGGCGCATCACCGCAGTGCCGGTAGCATCGCCAGACCCGCAGGAGAGCGGCGACTGATTTCTTCTTGTCACGCAAGCACTTGCCGCCGTCTGGCGACAGCGGCGTCGCTGGGTGCTGGCGCAAAACGGGGTGGCGGGGTACCCTGACGCCCGACTTTTTGATAATACGCGTGGGTCCGGCATGGGCCGGCGCAGCCCGTAAAGTGGAGCAAGCATGGCGCTATCAGGCATCGCAGCACTCGTTGAGGATATCCGGCAAGGCAAGATGGTCATCCTCATGGATGACGAGGATCGTGAGAATGAAGGCGACATCATCATCGCCGCAGAAGCCGTGACAGCCGAGCACATCAACTTCATGGCACGCCACGCGCGTGGCTTGATCTGCATGCCGATGTCGCGTGAGCATTGCGAACAGCTCCAGCTGCCACTGATGGTTCAGGCCAACGGTTCCGGCTTCGGCACCAAGTTCACGCTCTCCATCGAGGCCACCGAAGGCGTCACCACCGGCATCTCGGCGGCTGACCGCGCCCGTACCGTGCAGGCTGCCGCCGCGCGCAATGCGCGCCCGCAGGACATCGTCCAGCCGGGGCACATCTTCCCGCTGATGGCGGAGCCGGGTGGCGTGCTGCGTCGTGCCGGCCATACCGAGGCAGCCTGTGACCTGGCGTCCATGGCAGGCTTTGGCGCGACCGGCGTGATCTGTGAGGTCATGAACGACGACGGCAGCATGGCGCGTCGTGAAGAGCTCGAGCGCTTCGCCGCCGAGCACGACCTCAAGGTCGGCACCATTGCGGACCTGATCGAATATCGCATCCACAATGAGCAGACCGTGGAAGTGCTGGACAGCGAGCAGGTCGAGACCGCCTTCGGCGAGCTGACGCTGCACTGCTTCAGCGATCGCATCCAGGGCCGTCACCACCTGGCGCTGGTCAAGGGCACGCCGGACGCCGAGTCTCTGACCACCGTGCGCGTGCACGTGCAGGACCCGATGCGCGACCTGCTGACCCTGCGTCAGCCGGACAGCAGCAGCTGGGCGCTCAATGATGCGCTCGCCGAAGTCGCCGCCGCCGATGCCGGCGTGCTGGTACTGCTGGACACCGGCAGCGACGCGATGGATTACAAGGATCGTCTCGATGTCTTCCTCGGACGACGTCGTACGCCGCGCACCAACGAATCCGATGGTGCGGGCAATTATCTGACCACCGGTACCGGTGCCCAGATCCTTCGGGATCTCGGTGTCGGCCGGATGCGTCTGCTCAGCTCGCCGTGGAAGTTCTCTGCCCTGTCCGGGTTTGGCCTCGAAGTGGTCGAGCTGGTCGGCAGTGATGACACAGCAGGCGAGACAGGCGCAGACGCCGCAGGCGCGTAAGCGCTTCGGCACCCCAAATGGCGGGGGAGGTCGCGCACTTCTGGCGGCCTTCCCCGGTATGATTGATATCCCCGCCCCGGTTCTCCGGGGCGCTAGCATTGTGGACTGACCATGCAACCGATTGCTCAACTCGAAGGCACTTTCACCAATGTCGATGGCCGTTACGTCATCGTCGTCGGGCGTTTCAACCACCATATCGTCGACAGCCTGGTGGAAGGCGCGGTCGATTCTCTCGTACGCCACGGCGTCGATGAGGAAAACATCGACCTGATCCACGTGCCGGGTGCCTGGGAAATTCCGCTGGCCGTCAAGGCCGTGCTGGCCAAGGTCAAGCCGCACGCCGTCATCACGCTGGGTGCGGTGATCCGCGGTGGTACGCCGCACTTCGAATATGTCGCCGGTGAATGCAACTCCGCGCTGTCGCGTCTGCAGCTCGAATTCGACACCCCGGTCGCCAATGGCGTGCTGACGGTGAATTCCATCGAGCAGGCCATCGAGCGTGCCGGCACCAAGGCTGGCAACAAGGGTACCGAAGCGGCCATGGCGGCGATGGAAATGGTCTCCCTGCTCAAGGCCATGGGAGGTGACGCGTGAGCGAACGCAAGGAACGTACCGAACGCGAGCCGTCCAAGCAGCAGCAGGCGCGTCGCGCCGCTCGCGAGCTGGCCGTGCAGGGCATCTACCAGTGGCAGATGACCGGCAAGAACATGACCACCATCGAAGCCGAGTTCCGTGGTCAACAGGTCGACGATGACGTCGAGCTGCACGAGAACTGGGTCGAGGTGATGCGCATCGCCGACCAGGCCCTGTTCCACGAGCTGCTGCACAACGTGCCGCGCTTCCAGAAAGAACTGGATGCCAGCATCAGCCCGCTGCTCGACCGTCGCCTGCAGGATCTCGACGAGATCGAGCTGGCCATCCTGCGTCTGGGCGCCTATGAGCTGTCCAAGCGCATGGAAGTGCCGTATCGCGTGGCGATCAACGAAGGGGTCGAGCTGGCCAAGACCTTCGGTGCCACCGACGGGCACAAGTACGTCAACGGGATCCTCGACAAGCTGGCAGTCAAGCTGCGCAGTGCCGAGGTGACCCAGGCCCGCCTGCGCTGACATGCCAGGTGAATTCGAGCTGATTGCCCGCTACTTCCAGCGCGATCTGTCCGGGGCACCGGGCGTGTTGCTGGGGCCGGGTGACGACTGTGCACTTCTTGCCGCCAGTGATGGCATGCAGATGGCGGTCAGTGTCGATACCTCGGTGGCGGGGGTGCACTTCCCGCCGGATGCGCCTGCGGCGTCCATTGGCCATCGCGCCCTGGCCGTCAATCTGTCTGATCTGGCGGCGATGGGCGCGACCCCGCGCTGGGCGTTGCTGGCCCTGACGTTGCCGGACGTGGACGAAGACTGGCTGCATGGTTTTGCAGCCGGTTTCCACGCGCTGGCGGATCGCTACGGCATCGCGCTGGTAGGCGGCGACGTCACGCGCGGCCCGCTCTCCATCACGATCACCGTACATGGCGAGCTGCCGTGCGTGCTCGAGCCTGCCCAGCAGGCCGACAGCGTGACCCGCCCGATTCTGCGGCGTGACGGCGCCCGTGAGGGGGACCTCATCGCGGTCACCGGCCTGCCGGGGTTGGCGCATGCTGGCCTCAAGGCCTGGCAGGATGGCGTACGCGATGTGCTGAATCCTTGCCTGGCGGCCTACCTGCGACCAGAACCGCGGGTCGATGCGGGGCTGGCGCTGCGTGAGCTGGCCAGTGCGGGCCTGGATGTCTCCGATGGCGTGATGGGCGACCTGGCACACATCTGTCGTGCCAGTCAGCTGTCGGCGGCGCTGGAGCTTGGCGAACTGCCGCTGGCGCCCGAGCTGGTCACGGCGCTGGGCGAGCAGGGCGCCCGCGAGGCGGTCCTCAATGGCGGCGACGATTACGAGCTGTTGCTCACGCTGCCCCAAGAGAACCTCGAGGCGGCCAGGCTCGCCCTGCGCTCACTCAACCTGTCCTTGAATGTCATCGGTCGCATGCAGGCGGCGGGCAGCGATGCGCCGCGCGTGATGCTGATGGAGAAGGGCGTTGAGCAGGCAGCGACGGGCCAGAGCTGGCAGCATTTCTCTGCCTCGCAGGCTTCTGTCACACAGGTCTCTGACACACAGGTCTCTGCCACGCAGGCCTCTGGGTCAGACGGCTCCTGCGGTGATGCGTCGCCACGTAACGCGAACGGGGTGGCACCATGAATCGCGCACCCGCCAGTGTCTGGCGGCGCCCCGTGCACTTCCTGGCCTTCGGGTTGGGCAGTGGTACCGCGCCCTTTGCACCGGGCACCTTCGGTACTCTCGCGGCAATCCCGTTCTACTGGTTGATGACCAACCTCACGCTGTGGCCGTATCTGGCCATCGTGCTGGTCGCGTCGCTGGTCGGGATCTGGATCTGTGATCGCACCTCGCGCGATCTCGGCGTGCATGATCACTCCGGGATCGTCTGGGACGAATTCGTCGGCTATTGGATCACGATGGCCGCCGTGCCATTCTCTTGGCAGGCAGCGCTATGGGGCTTCGTGGTCTTCCGGGTCTTCGATATTCTCAAGCCATGGCCGATTCGCTGGGCCGACCGCCGGGTTGCCGGTGGCTTCGGCATCATGCTGGATGACGTCTTCGCCGGTATCTATGCCTGGTCGACGATGCATCTGTGGCTGTGGTTGCACTGACGCTTCGCTGCCTTGGCGGCGAGGCTCACGCACATGTTTCACTGATGGAAGCAGATGCGACAAGAGGCACCGCGCAGACGGTGTGATGCTCCAATAACGGACAAGGGTTAATGCGATGGGCAAGGGACTGGTAACCGCGACGGCAGTGGTCGTCATCGGGGCAGCCGGCTATGTCGGCGGCGTGGCTTACTCAAGCCAGCGCTTTGAAGATGAGATGGCCCGCATGGTGGCAGAGCTCGACAGGAGCTCCGACATCAAGGCGACCCGTGAGGATGTCGACAGCGGCTGGTTCGGCTCCACGGGCCGGGTAGAGATGGAACTCGCCACCGGGGACGGTGAAGGTCCCATGCGCATCGTATTGCCCTATGAAGCCGGCCACGGGCTGCTGTCGACCACCATGCAGGGCAACGTCAAGGTGCTGTACGGTACGCCGTCACGCGACGTCTTCGCCGAAGTGCTCGGCGATGGCAAGGCGATCGCCTTCGATGGTAGCGTCGACAACTTCAGCGGCGCCAGCGACACCACCCTGACCTTGCCGGCCTTTGACTGGCAGGACCCGGAGAGCGGCACGCGCATCGACTTCCAGGGCGGCGAGCTGCTGGCCTCCCACGATGGCGGTGACACGCCGGAAATCACCGTGGATGGCGAGATCACGCCGTTCGATATCACCAATGGCGCCGAGAAGGTCAGCGTCGGCACCCTGAGCCTCAACGGCATCTATCGTGGGGCGGACAATGACTTCCGCCAGGACGACAAGATCGTGCTGGACACCCTGACCATCGACAACGGCACCGGTCAGCCGCCGGTGGTCGCCAGCGATATCCGTTACAGCGGCGAAACGCGTCTGGACCCGACCGAGCTGCGCTATCTGATGAAGCTGTCGGTGCAGGATGTCAGTGCGGGTGATCAGCAGATGGCCAGCGGCGACGTGTCCATCTCGATCGACCGTCTGCAGGGCGCGGCCGTCTATGACTTCATTACCCAGCTGCAGGGCTTGCTGGAAGAAGCGGGCAAGCCGTTCGAGGAGTTGAGCGAAGAGCAGCAGGTCGCCATCCTCGAGAAGGTCGAAGCGCCGCTGTTCACCATGCTGAGCACCTCTCCGCGCATGACGCTGGAATCGCTGAATGCCAAGAGCGATGCCTTCGGCGTCGACATGCAGGGTGATGGCCAGATGATTCTCGATGGTGCCGATATCACTGATCTGACCATCCAGGAGCTGCAGACCGTGCCGGGTCAGCAGGCCTTCCTGAATCGTCTGAGCGGGCGCTTCGAGTTCCGCAACGTGCCGCCGATGATGGCCATGATGGCGGGTGTCTCTCCGCAGGCCGCCGACCGCAATCTCGTGGTCGAGATCGACGGTGACAGCGTGAAGATCAACGGCACCCCGATCTACTGAGCGCCGCGCAGTATGCTGGAAACGACAATGCCCGCCTCATGGCGGGCATTGTCGTTTCCAGGGGGCGCATCAGGTGCCACCCTGAACACGCAGTGTTGCGCCCCCAGCGCGGCAAGCCTGCCTTGATAAAGTGGCTCACTGGCCGCATTGGGGGAGATGATCGCCTCAACCGAGGCCTGGTTTCATGAGGGTTGCATGCCACGTCACGAAGAGATTTCCGATAACGACGATATTCTTGCCGGCTTCGAGGATGACAGCCAGTCACAAGAGCCTTCTTCTTCCGCCTCGGGTGGGCTGGTGCCGAGTGGTGACCAGCTGCCGGAGCGCATCTACCTGCTGCCGATTCACAATCGCCCGTTTTTCCCGGCCCAGGTTCAGCCGCTGGTGATCAACAAGCAGCGTTGGGCCGAGACCATGCAGCTGGTCGGCAATACGCCGCATCATGCTGTCGGTCTGGCCTTCGTCGGCGATGTCGAGGTCGATGAGCTGGGGGTCGAGCACTTCCCCGAGATCGGCTCCGCCGTGCGCGTCCACAAGCCCGAAGATGGCGATGACCAGGTGCAGTTCATCGCCCAGGGGCTGCGCCGCTTCCGTATCACGCGCTGGCTGTCGCGCAAGCCTCCCTATCTGGTCGAGGTCACCTATCCGCGCGAGCCGGTCGATGCCGAGAGCGATGAGGCGCGCGCCTACGCGATGGCGATGATCAACGGCATCAAGGAACTGCTGCCGATCAACCCGCTGTACGGCGAGGAGCTCAAGCAGTACCTCAACCGCTTCAGCCCGCATGAACCGGGTCCGCTGACCGACTTCGCCGCCGCCATCACCTCGGCCAAGGGCGCTGAGCTTCAGGAGGTGCTGGAGTCGCTGCCGGTGATGGAGCGCATGCAGAAGGTGCTGCCCCTGCTGCGCAAGGAAATCGAGGTCGCACAGCTGCAGACCGAGATCTCCCAGCAGGTCAATGCGCAGATGGAGAAGCATCAGCGTGAATTCTTCCTGCGCGAACAGCTCAAGGTCATCCAGCGTGAACTGGGCATCTCCAAGGATGATCGCGAGAACGACGTCGATACCTTCCGCGGCCGCCTCGACGAGCTCAAGGTGCCGGAGCGCGTCCAGTCGCGCATCGATGATGAGCTCGACAAGCTGTCGGTGCTGGAGACCGGCTCGCCGGAATACGGCACCACACGCAACTATCTTGACTGGCTGACCTCGCTGCCGTGGGGCATCACCTCCACCGATCAGCTCAATCTGGCGCATGCGCGCACCGTGCTCAATCGCGATCACGATGGGCTGGATGATGTGAAGTCACGTATCGTCGAGTTTCTGGCCGAGGGTACCTTCAAGGGCGATGTCGGCGGCTCGATCCTGCTGCTGGTCGGCCCGCCCGGCGTGGGCAAGACCTCCATCGGGCGCTCCATCGCCCAGGCGCTGGGTCGTGAGTTCTATCGCTTCTCGATCGGCGGCATGCGCGATGAGTCCGAGATCAAGGGCCATCGCCGCACCTACGTGGGCGCCATGCCCGGCAAGCTGGTGCAGGCGCTCAAGGAGGTCAAGGTCGAGAACCCGGTGATCATGCTCGATGAGATCGACAAGCTGGGGCAGTCCTTCCAGGGCGACCCGGCCTCGGCGCTGCTCGAGGTGCTGGACCCGGAGCAGAACGTCGACTTCCTCGATCACTACCTCGATGTGCGCCTCGATCTCTCCAAGGTGCTGTTCGTGTGTACCGCCAATACGCTGGACAGCATCCCCGGCCCGCTGCTGGACCGCATGGAGCAGATTCGCCTCTCCGGCTACATCGCCGAGGAGAAGATGGCGATCGCCAAGCACCACCTGTGGCCGAAGCTGCTGACCCGCGACAACATCCCCAAGAAGCGCATCAATCTGAGTGATGCCGCGCTGCGTCAGGTCATCGAAGGCTATGCGCGTGAGGCCGGCGTGCGCCAGCTGGAGAAACAGCTGCACCGTATCGTGCGCAAGGCGGCGGTGAAGTTGCTGGAAGAGGAGCTGCCGACCGTGAAGGTCTCGGTCAAGAACCTCGAGGAATTCCTCGGTGCGCCGATCTTCCGTCGCGAGAAGGTCCTGGCCGGCGAAGGCGTGGTGACCGGGCTAGCCTGGACCAGCATGGGCGGTGCGACCCTGCCCATCGAAGCTACCCGAGTGCATGGCCTGACACGTGGCTTGAAGTTGACCGGCAAGCTGGGCGACGTGATGCAGGAGTCGGCCAACATCGCCTACTCCTACACTTTGGCCAATCTCGAGGCCTACGATGCCGAGGCGGACTTCTTCAACGAGTCCTTCATTCACCTGCACGTGCCTGAAGGCGCGACGCCCAAGGACGGCCCCAGCGCCGGCGTGACCATGACCACGGCGTTGATGTCGTTGGCCAAGCATCAGGCGCCGCGCAAGGGGCTGGCGATGACCGGTGAGCTGACCTTGACCGGCCAGGTGCTGCCGGTGGGCGGTATCCGCGAGAAGGTGATTGCGGCGCGGCGCAGTGATATCTACGAGCTGATCCTGCCGCAGGCCAATCAGCGCGATTACGATGAGCTGCCGGAATACCTGAAGGAAGGCATGATCGTGCACTTCGCGGCGCGCTACGCGGATGTCTCGCGTGTGGTCTTCGACAGTGACAGCGCCCAGCGTCATTGAACAGTGTGTGATCAGCGGCGAGGCGTGAGTGACAAGCGCTGAGCGCAGCCAGCCCCCAAGCCGGTTGCAAGACGACAGAGGCCCCGCCAATTGGCGGGGCCTCTGTCGTTGCTGTGCTTTCTTTTTCCTTGGCTTGGGTCTGTCGATTCCGGGAAAGTCTGGGAGAGCGATTGGAAGAATGATCGGGAGGGTGATCGTGAAAGGGGCTGGGCTAGCTCGTGCTCAGGCGGTGTCGAGTTGCTCGAGGACGGCCGCCTCGGCGGCATTGCGCCCGACGCTGGCGATGCCGTTGTCGCGGCCGGATTCCGACTTGTACATCTGGCTGCGACCGATCTGCTGGCTGTTGGCGGCCAGCAAGGTGAAATAGAAACGTCCGTCCTTGGCGACTTCCCGGGTGAAGCGTTTTTCCTCGACGGCATTCTTGCGCACGGATTCCACGCCGTTCAGGCAGCCGCGCTTGTCGGCATAGCCCTGACTCTGCAGGATCTTCTCGCCGTTGCCTGCCTTCAGCGCAAAGTAGAACTTGCTGTCCTTGCCCCGAGTGATGACGAATTTTCCGGCCATGGGTGACTCCTGTTCCTTGTGGGGTGTCTGGCATTGCCTGATGTGTCGTCCTTCAGTGTAATCAGCGCCTCCCGCCGCAGGCCCACACTAGAGGCCGCTTCATTCAACGCTTTCGGCGCTTGTCGGTATCTTTCGGGGCTGCTGATGGCGTGGGCGGTGCTATCTGGTAGGCAAGCGGGGCCGGTACATGACAGAATTGACCCTAGGCAGACAGCGTTGACCCATGAGGCACGCGTCTCCTCTGGACACTAGGTGTGCGTACCCCGAGCGGGGCGCCGCCTGACCAAAACAGAAGCCGCTCCCGTGCGGAGTGATTCTGCAGCGGATTGCGCAGAAGGGCGGCGTCAGTTTCCTGACCCCGCCAGGCGCAATTCCATGAATCAGTCCCTCTTCGCACAGGAGAGCGGCCAAGCATTGAATGAGGTTTACCATGCCAGAGTATCGCTCCCGTACGACCACCGCAGGTCGTAACATGGCCGGCGCTCGCGCCCTGTGGCGCGCCACCGGCATGAAAGATGGCGACTTCCAGAAGCCGATCATCGCCGTTGCCAACTCCTTCACCCAGTTCGTGCCGGGCCACGTCCACCTCAAGGACATGGGGCAGCTGGTCGCGCGCGAGATCGAGAAGGCCGGCGGCGTCGCCAAGGAATTCAACACCATCGCGGTCGATGATGGCATCGCCATGGGCCACGACGGCATGCTGTATTCGCTGCCGTCGCGTGACCTGATCGCCGACAGCGTCGAATACATGGTGAATGCCCACTGTGCGGATGCGCTGGTGTGCATCTCCAACTGTGACAAGATCACCCCGGGGATGCTGATGGCCGCCATGCGCCTCAACATCCCGGTCATCTTCGTCTCCGGCGGTCCGATGGAAGCCGGCAAGACCAAGCTGCTGGATCACGGCCTCGATCTGGTCGATGCCATGGTCATCGCCGCCGATGACAGCGTCGACGACGAGACGGTCGCCGAGATCGAGCGCAGCGCCTGCCCGACCTGTGGCAGCTGCTCGGGCATGTTCACGGCCAACTCCATGAACTGCCTGATGGAAGCGCTGGGTCTGGCATTGCCGGGCAACGGCACCGTACTGGCCACGCACTCCGATCGTCGTCGCCTGTTCGAGAACGCCGGGCATCGCATCGTCGAGCTGGCGCGCCGTTACTACGAAGGCAACGAAGAGCATCTGTTGCCGCGTGCCATCGGCTCCCGCGCCGCCTTCGCCAACGCGATGACGCTGGATATCGCCATGGGTGGCTCGACCAACACCATCCTGCACCTGCTGGCTGCCGCTCAGGAAGCCGGTGTCGACTTCACCATGTCCGACATCGACAAGCTGTCCCACAGCGTGCCGCAGATGTGCAAGGTGGCGCCGAACACCCAGAAATATCACATCGAGGATGTCCACCGTGCCGGCGGCATCATGGGGATTCTGGGCGAGCTGGATCGTGCCGGCGTGCTGGATACCTCGGTGCCGACCGTCTATGGCGACTCGCTGTCTGCGGCGCTGGAAGAGTGGGACATCATGCGTTCGCCCACTGATGAAGTCGTCGAGTTCTATCGCGCCGGCCCGGGCGGTATCCCGACCCAGACCGCCTTCTCGCAGAGCGCGCGCTGGCCGAGCCTGGATGGTGATCGCGCCCAGGGCTGTATCCGCGACTACGACCATTGCTTCTCCACTCAGGGCGGCCTGGCCGTGTTGTACGGCAACATCGCACTGGATGGTTGCGTGGTGAAGACCGCTGGCGTCGATGACTCCATCCTCGTCTTCGAAGGCCGTGCCTACGTCTGTGAGTCCCAGGATCAGGCGGTGGAAGACATCCTGGCCGACAAGGTCAAGGAAGGCGACGTCGTGATCATCCGCTACGAAGGGCCGAAGGGCGGTCCGGGCATGCAGGAAATGCTCTACCCGACGTCCTATCTCAAGTCCAAGGGGCTGGGCAAGGCGTGTGCGCTGCTCACCGACGGTCGTTTTTCCGGCGGTACCTCGGGCCTGTCCATCGGCCACGCGTCTCCGGAAGCGGCGGCGGGCGGTGCCATCGGTCTGGTCGAGCATGGCGATACCATCCTGATCGACATCCCGAACCGCACCATCAACGTCAAGCTGAGCGACAGCGAGCTGCATGAGCGCCGTGAAGCGATGGATGCCCGCGGCAAGGATGCCTGGAAGCCGAGCATCCAGCGCAACCGTCGTGTCTCCGCCGCGCTCAAGGCCTATGCCTTGCTGGCGACTTCCGCTGACAAGGGCGCTGTGCGCGACCTGAGCAAGCTGGACTGAGAATCGGCTTCAGATATCTGACCCGGTCTCTGAGCAGGCCTCTGCGCAGAAACACCGCGCAAGCCTGTGTGACTCCTGTATGTCTCCTTTGTGAGTACTGAATGAGTACTGAATGAGTCAACCGACAACGGCCACCCTTCGGGGTGGCCGTTGTCGTTGATGGGGAGGTGCCTGAAGGGCATCCGCGGCAGGTCGTACACACGAAAGACCGCACTCAGGGCAGATCGGGCGAGGGGAAGCCGCTCGGTGACTGGGGGCTTGCGAAGGTGTCCGTCGGGATGACCGGCTCAAGCTCCAGGAAGCGCACGCGATTGCGTCCCTGGCGTTTGGCCTTCTTGAGTGCGTGCTGGGCGCGCTCGCAGAGCTCGAGCCGGTTGGCCAGCGTGAGCGTATCGGGCGCCGGGTGATAGCAGGTCAGCCCGATGCTGCAGGTGACCGGCCCATCGAGTCCATGCAGTTCTGCCGTGGCATGGCGGACGCGCTCGGCGAGGATGATGGCGCCGCTGGAATCTGTCTGGCCCAGCACCGCAATCAGCGAGCCATCGTCGCGCTGGCTGAGCAGGTCGCTCTTGCGTGTCGCGTTGCGCAGGATGGTGGAGACCTGCTGCAGTGCGCGGTCTCCTGCGGCGCGGCCGTACTGGCGATTGAAGTCGGTAAAGGCATCCACGTTGAGCAGCAGGATCGACAGTGGCTGCCCGTGGCGTGCACTGCGCGCGATCTCGCCATCCAGCTGTTGCTCGAAGATCTCGGCAGGCAACAGCTTGTCCAGCACCGACGGCACGGCCGGGCCCGGGGGCGCCATGCTGGCCAGCTTGTGCCGCATGCGGGCCAGGCTCTCCTCGTGGGAGCGTCGCTCGCTGAGGTCCTGGTGCTGGCTGAGAATGACGCCGGAGTGGCTGTCGATCACATCCAGATGCAGCATGACTTCGATGATCTGTCCCTGTCTGCCCAGATAGCGATGCGGCTGCTCGAAGTGGGTGATCTCGCCGGCCTGCATGGCCAGAAGCGCCTCCTGACAGGCCTGCATGTCAGCAGGGTGGGAGACATCCTCCAGCGCGCCACGCTGCAGTTCACTCCTCTCCGTCCCCAGCAGTTGGGCCAGCGCCGGATTGAGACGTGTCCAATGGCCATGGAAGTCCATGATCGCCATCGGGAGCTGGCAGCGCGAGAACAGCAGCTCCATCTCCTGTTAGGCGAGGCGCAGGTTGCCCAGTTCACTGGTCAGCCGCTTGCGCGCATTCTCGCGATCGATCAAGCCTCCCAGCAGGCTGGCCAGTGTCTCGACCAGTGCACGATCGCTGGCGCTGAAATCTGCCGCGCGCGGTGAGTTGTCGCCGAAGCAGACGGTGCCGGTCAGACGGCCTTCGGTCCATACCGGGGCGGCGATATAGCTCTGGAAGGGCATCGACTTGAGGGCCGGATGAGCCTCGAGTGCTGGCGTGGTCGCGATATTGGCGTAGGCGATGCAGCCAGCCTGCTCAACGACTTCATTGCAGTAGGTCTCGTTCAGCGGTGCGATCGCGCCCTCGACCTTGCCGGGCGGCGGATTGACCGCCGCCATGATTTCATAGCGGTTGGCCTCTGCATGGCCGAGGATGCCGGTGGTCATCCCCAGCAGGCGGCAAGCGGTCACCAGGTACTCTCTGAGCTGTTCGCTGAAGGTTCCCGCAGGCGCGAGTGTCAGGGCAAACAGCGCTTGCAGCTGGGCGGGTCCGAGATTCTCATTGAGGAAGACAGTCGCGGCGGCGGCTTGTGGTGAGAGCTCTGAGGTATCAACTGGACTCGAGTGCCCCGAAGAGGGTGGTCGCGCGGGCGGAGTAGGCAGCATGTGACATCCTTATCTTGCATGTTGCGGGGAGAGGGAATGACCAAAAAAAGAGTATGGCGGTTGGGAGCGATGAACGGGCGTTTTGCCGGGGCAGGAAATCAACTGTTCATACACGTAAGACTGGCGGGGCTTTCGAGGTGCGACTGGATTGGAGACGCGCCAGGCCGTGACTCTGGTGGTGGCACAAAAGAAACGGGGAGGCCGGTCGATGGCTGATCGACGGCCTCCCCGACAAGTTCTTTCTCTGCCCACCATGATGCGTCGTCATGCGTGGCAGAGTCTGTGTGCCGCTTGTCCTGTCATCCGTGTCCTGTGCCGTTTCACACCTGATGTCACCGGTGGGGCAGGCAGGATCCCGCTGTTGTCATGCGTATCGTTGTTGGCTCAGGCGGCTTCTGCCAGCTGAGGTTCCGCTGTCGCTTCCATATCGATGGCTTCCAACGCCAGTTCGATCGAGAACCAGTTGTCGTTCAGCCACAATTCCAATGCTTCATTGCTCATGCACATCGTCAAGTCTCCCCGAGAGTAGTGGCAAGCGCGTGTGTGTCATGGTGTGCTGCCGGTAAGCAGCAATCATCAGTATGGCGTCTCCTTGCCGAGAGCGAATGAAGTTTGCGCGACGATATGATGTCAGCAGCCTTGGATAGCGAAAGCAGGACATCACCCATGGTCATTTGACCATGGGTGATGTCCTGCTTTTCGTGAAGGATGAGTCTCTCAGTCTCGAGAGCTTGCTTGCCGGGGGAAGCTTCTATTTGCCAAGGAGCGCGTCAGGCTGTTGGCGAGGCGTCAGGCTGTTGGCGTGGTATCAGACTGAAAGGAGCGAGCCTCAGCGGCGAGTGAAGGAGCGCAGCAGACTGCGAATCAGCGTCCGTCCCAGTTGCGACCCCAGGGCGCGCATCACGGACTTGAGCAGGGTCTCCATGACACCCTGACGCTGCCTGCCACCTGAACGCGGGGCGCTTTCGGCCACCGGGCCTGTATGCTCGGTGTCGCGGCTGGCAGCGGCTTGAGCGCTTCCATCCCGTTCTGTGGCAGGCGGCGTGGTGTCAGGCGTAGCCGCTGGTGTCTCCTGTGGCCGAACCTGGGCCGTAGCCGAGCTCGTCAGTTGTGCCTCGAGACGCTCGTGAGCCGATTCACGGTCTATCACCTCATCGTAGCGACCGGCCAGTGATGAGCTTGCCAGCAGCGCTGTGCGCTCGCTGTCACTCAACGGGCCGATCCGCCCACGTGGCGGTGCGATCAAGGTGCGCTCCACCTGGGTGGGCGTGCCCTTGCTGTCGAGCACCGAGACCAGTGCCTCGCCCACGCCCAGCTCCGTGATCACCTGAGCCGTATCGAGGGCGGGTTGGGGCGGAAGGTCTCGGCAGCGGTCTTGACGGCCTTCTGGTCGCGCGGAGTGAAGGCGCGCAGGGCATGCTGGATCCGGTTGCCCAGCTGGCCGAGCACGTCATCGGGGATGTCGGCGGAGGATTGGGTCACGAAGTAGACGCCGACCCCCTTGGAGCGAATCAGGCGCACCGTTTGCTCGAGGCGCTCAAGCAATGCCTTGGGAGCGGCGTCGAACAGCAGGTGGGCCTCGTCGAAGAAGAACACCAGCACCGGGCGGTCGGCATCGCCGCGTTCGGGGAGGGTGCGAAAGAGCGTCGACAGGAACCACAGCAGGAAGGTGGTATAGAGACGTGGACTCTGCATCAACTCACACCCATCGAGCAGATTGATGAAGCCGCGTGTCTGGTCTCCCTCGCCCGTGGTCGCCAGCATGTCATTGATGTCGAGCGCCGGTTCGGCGAAGAAGCGCTCGCCGCCCTGGGTGGCCAGCACATGCACCCGGCGCAGCATGGCGCCGAGGCTCTGGGGGCTGACACTGCCATAGCGCTCCTCGAAGCCTTCGCGTTCACGCTCGATATGCTTGAGCAGGCTGATCAGGTCCTTGAGGTCGATCAGCTCCAGCCCTTCACGCTCGGCATGATCGAAGGCCAGGTGCATCAGGCCACTCTGGGTGTCGTTCAATTCCAGCAGGGTCGACATCAGCTCAGGCCCCATGGAAGCCATGCTGGCGCGCACTGCATGCCCGCTCTTGCCGAACAGATCCCACAGCCTGACGGGCGCGGCCTGAGGCTGCCAGTCATTGATGCCGAGGCTGGCGAGGCGTTCATCGACGCGTGGATGCGGGGCACCCGCCGCGGCGATACCGGAGAGGTCACCCTTGACGTCGGCGGTGAACACCGGCACCCCCATGCGCGAAAACTCTTCAGCCAGCACCTGCAACGTGACGGTCTTGCCGGTACCTGTCGCACCAGCGACCAGGCCGTGACGATTGGCCAGTGCCCCGGCTAGCGTGATGTGGCCCTTGGGTCCCTGTCCTGCGAGTCCCCCGATCAGCACGTCTGGCATGTGAGTCTCCTGTCATTCAGGTGATGGCGGTGCTTGCAGAGGGAGGTGTGGCAACCACTGCCGATGACCGCAGAGATGGGCGATGTCGTGGAGTCATAGGGTTACAAAATGTTTCGTTGAGTAAAATACTGCAAGCCATCTTGCGCCACTTGATGCATGGCGTCAGGCAATCGATGCGCGACAAGCCGCCTGATGAGCGGCCAGCAGCCCATATGGGCGCTAATTAAACGCGAGCCGATATCTCACTCTTGTATAGGAAATCTGGAAGAAAGATATTTTTCTTTCCCTTCTCTGCTTGAAAGTCCGGCCCTGTAGTTCCATATCTTTAGGCATCAGGGCGCATGTGACGCAACACGCCTCGGCAGATTGGCGCTTTCGTCAAGAATGACACCAGCAGGTTCGGGTACAACTCTGGTGACGTTTTTTGAGAAATGCTCCGACATGCAGCCGACGCTATAGAGGGTGTTCGATACATGCGCCGCAAAGATTTGACGCAGTACCACAAGACGTCGTTGAGATAGTTAGGAGCGTCTTGTGGAGCCTGGAACTCGAGACATCCAGTCTCGGGGTTCTTGAAGGCTTACCGGCAACGGCCGAGCGAATCATCTGCTCGTCTCTTGCAACAGACCGCTACTGGAGGATGGATCATGAAGAAGCTGACTGCTGCACTTTTCGCGACTGCCCTGGCACTGCCGACCACCGCTGCCTTTGCCGAGCACCACGAATCCAGCAACACCGGTTCCGCCAACACTGGCGCCCACTCCACCAAGGTAGAGGGCGGTACTGCTGCGGGTCATGAAGATGGCAAGGTGCATGACGACGCCGAACGCAACACCGATAGTGGTTCTGCCAACACCAAGAAGGATTCCATGATGGTGGAAGGTGGCACGGCCCAGTCCGAGTCCGCCAAGCACGGCAAGGTCATGGATAAAGGCGAAGACCACATGGGCGTCAGCCCGGAATCCGGTTCGTCCAACACCGCTGATGGCAGCATGAAGACCGAATAAGCGTGTCTTGACGGTCTGGTCTCAGGCCAGACCCGCAATGGATCTTGCGGTGCCTGAACGAGTCGCCAGCACGACCCGCTTGAGCGCATCGCGAGTGAAACGACAAGCCCCCGCCACTGGCGGGGGCTTGTCGTCGTATGGGAGCACGTAAAGCTGGGTGTGAGGGCTAGGAAAGAAGGGGGGCTGGGCCCTCGGGCGCTTGTGGCCAGTGCTTGCCAGCAATGCCTGCCATCAAGCCCTTACCACCAGCGAGGGCTGTAGGTATCTTCCCCGGCCAGCAGGCGTTCGCGGGCCATGAACAGCGCCGCGATCGCGCGCGCCTCGTGGAAGTCCTCACGCGCCAGCAGCGCCGGCAGCTCATCGAGGCGGTGGCGCTCGACGACCAGCGGTTCCGGCTCATCCCCCGGCAGGCGCTTTTCGAACAGATCGCGCGCCAGCATCACGTTCATGCGGTGATCCATGTAGTTGGGCGCCAGGCTCAGTTCGGCCAGTGGCTCGATGTTGTGCGCGCCATAACCGCATTCTTCCATCAATTCGCGATTGGCGGCGGTCACCGGGTCCTCGCCCGGGTCGATCAGTCCCTTGGGCAGGGTCAGCACATATTGCTCAGGGCCAGCGGCATATTCGCGGATCATCAGCACGTGGTCGGGGTCGGGCATGGCGACGATCATCACCGCGCCGTGACCGCCGCTCTTGAGGCGCTCGAAGCTGCGGGTGGCGCCATTGGAGAAGGTCAATTCCAGCGCTTCGACGGCGAACAGGCGCGAGCGTGCGACCTCGCGGCGTGAGTCGATCCGCGGCGGCGTCAGCGTGTGGCTGGCGTCTGAATGACTCATGGTCGGGTGAACGGTATCTGGCGCATCATCCATCGCAAGTCCTCGCGAGGCAGTATGAGAAGAGAGAACACTGTCGCTCATCGTGGCAGGCCGCCGCGAGCGGGGCAATCACAAGCCGTCATCACCCCTCGTTGCACATGCGCGCCCGTGGGCCATGCTTTACACTATGAGGCCAAATTTCCCTCTGGCTGACAGAATCCGATGCTTGACTGGAACACTATCGACACCGTGCTGTTGGACATGGACGGCACTCTGCTTGACCTTCACTTCGACAGCCACTTCTGGCTCGAACACCTGCCCAGGCGCTATTGCGAGCTGCACCGCCTCGACGAGGCGCTGCAGGCCGATCTCAAGGCGCGCATCATCAGCGAGTCCGGCACGCTCAACTGGTACAGCCTCGATTACTGGAGCCGTGAGCTCGAGCTCGACGTCGTCGCCCTGAAGCGTGAAGTGCAGCATTTGATCGGCTATCGCCATGAGGCCGAGGACTTCCTCGCCTGGCTGCGCGATCAGCCGCAACGCGTGGTGCTGGCGACCAACGCCGACCGTCATGGCATCGATCTCAAGTTCGCGCTGACCGGCATGGGCGACTACTTCGACGCCGTGGTGTCGTCCGCGGATCTGGGCCACGCCAAGGAAGAGCAGGCCTTCTGGCACAAGCTCAACGAGATCGAGCCTTTCGATCCGGCGCGTACCCTGTTCATCGATGACAATCCCCAGGTACTGGAAAGTGCCCACACCTATGGCATTGCCCATCTGCTGGGCGTGCGTCAGCCGGATTCGAAGCGCCCTGCGCGTGATTTCGAGCGTGTGCACGGCCTGGACGGCTTTGCAGTGCTGACCCAGGGCGCGGGCCCCGAGGTGGCCAATGCCGGAGTCTCGAGCGACGGGGAGGGCAAGGAGGCGTCATGAGCGATCAGGTACGTATCGACAAGTGGTTGTGGGCGGCGCGCTTCTTCAAGACGCGTGGCATGGCCAAGAAGGCCATCGAAGGCGGCAAGATCCAGTACAACGGCGGCAAGGTGAAAACCTCCAAGACCGTCGAGGTCGGCGCCCTGATCGAGGTGCCGCAGGGCTGGGATCGCCTCGTCGTCGAGGTGCTGGCCCTCAGCGACCAGCGCCGTGGCGCGCCCGAGGCTCAGAAGCTCTATCAGGAGACGCAGGAGTCCCGCGAGCGCCGTGAGCGTGAGGCCGAGACGCGTCGCCTCGGCAATCAGGGCATGACGCCGCCTCCCGGTCGTCCTGACAAGAAACAGCGTCGCAACATCCATCGCTTCCAGCGCCAGGATGCCGATAGCTGAGCCAGCGCGAGTCACCGCCGGGTGCCTTGGCACCGACCGGCACAATTTCCATACCGATGTGTGTCAGCACATCGTTGTTGGCGGCCTGACATGGGGGCGCTTGTGCGCTCTCTCTTCACGCCTGCCTTGAGGTCCCTTAATGAGCGAACACGACATGCAAGATTCCCATTCCACTGACGATGCGGCCGCGCCGAGCTTCGATCAGATCCAGCGCTTCCTGTTCGATGCCACCAACGTGCGTGGCGAGATCGTCACACTCGACAAGGCCTACGCCGAGGTGCTCGATCGTCACTCCTACCCGCAGGCCATCTCGCGCCAGCTGGGCGAGATGCTGGCGGCCGTGGCGCTGCTGACCGAGACCATCAAGCTTGATGGCACCATGACGCTGGAAGTGCGCGGCACCGGTATCGTGCGCCAGCTGATGGCCGAGTCGAACCCCGGCGGCGAGCTGCGCGCCATCGCACGTCTCAGCGATGAGGCGGTGTTGCCGACGGAAGAGTCCAGTCTGCAGGAGCTGGTCGGCCAGGGTCAGATCGTGATCACCCTCGACCCGCGTGAAGGCAAACGCTATCAGGGCATCGTGGCCATCGATCAGGACAGCCTCGCCGGCTGTCTGGAGAGCTACTTCAGCCAGTCAGAGCAGCTGCCGACCCGTCTGTGGCTGATGGCCGATGGCAAGCGCACCGGCGGCGTGATGCTGCAGCAGCTGCCCAACGATGACGCCAACAAGGACCCGGATGCCTGGGAGCGCGTCGTACACCTGGCCGAGACCCTCAAGGCCGAGGAGCTGCTGACGCTGGATCAGCAGGAAGTGCTGCATCGTCTCTATCACGAAGAAACCGTGCGCATCTATGAGCCCAAGGCGCTGCGTTTCGGCTGCACCTGTTCGCGCGAGCGTCTGGGCGCTGCCCTGCACAGCATCGCCGCCGACGAGCTGCGTCAGATCGTCGCCGAGCAGGGCGAGCTGGCCACCCAGTGTCACTTCTGCCATACCCGCTATTCCTTCAGTGCCGCGGAAGTGGAAGCGATCATCGAAGATCCTGACGCCGAAAGCCCCGTCGTGCATTGAGCATTTCCCGACGCGCCGGCGGCTGGCCGCGGGGATGATGATTGTCTGACATATCGTCGTCCGTCAGGCGACGGCGACTGCGCCAAAGTGTTGCAACAATGGGCGTTTCCGCCCGACACCCTTTTTGCCATAATGCCTTGCCAGCACAGGGCCGGATGCCCTGTGCTGGTGGTATCGACGGTGTCATGGCATGCCGTCATGCGCGATCGGGCAGCAACGATCGATCACAAAATAAGCCTGTGGCATGTACCTCGGGCATCTGGCTTCAGCCATCAAGAGAGAGGGCGGCCCTGAGCCGCGGAGACGCGAATGAGCAAGCATCAAGACAGTGCGGTGACCACTCACACCAATCTCAGCAGCGCAGAGCTGATCGAGCTGGCAGTGGCTCGCGGCGAAGGACGTCTGGCCGACAACGGCGCGCTGGTCGTGGAGACGGGCGCCCGTAGCGGACGCTCCCCGAACGACCGCTTCATCGTCGACGAGCCGTCCACCTCGGACGCCATCGACTGGGGCAGCGTCAATCGCCCGTTCAGCCCGGAGCGTTTCGACGCCCTGTGGGAGCGCGTCGAGGACTACCTCGGCGAGCGCGACAGCTTCGTCTCCGAGCTGCATGTCGGCGCTGACCTCGAGCACTACCTGCCGATCCGCGTGACCACCGAGACGGCCTGGCACAACCTGTTCGCGCGTACCATGTTCGTGCGTCCGGACAGCTTCAATGCCAAGGACAAGAGCGAGTGGACCATCCTCAACGCGCCGCACTTCACCTGCGAGCCACAGCGTGATGGCACCAACTCCGACGGCGTCGTGCTGATCAACTTCGCGCGTCGCCGCGTCCTGCTGGCGGGCATGCGTTACGCCGGTGAGATGAAGAAGGCCATGTTCTCGGTGCAGAACTTCCTGCTGCCGGAAAAGGACGTGCTGCCGATGCACTGCTCCGCCAACGTCGGTGACGACGGCGAGACCACACTGTTCTTCGGCCTGTCCGGCACCGGCAAGACCACCCTGTCCGCTGACCCGGCGCGTTACCTGATCGGTGATGACGAGCATGGCTGGGGCGAAGGCACCGTCTTCAACATCGAAGGCGGCTGCTACGCCAAGTGCATCGACCTGTCCCAGAAGAACGAGCCGGTGATCTGGAACGCGATCAAGTTCGGTGCCGTGCTGGAAAACGTGGTGCTGGATGACCGTCGTGGCGCGGATTACGGTGATGACCGTCTGAGCCAGAACTCGCGTGCCGCCTACCCGCTGGAGCACATCGAGAAGCGTGTGCCGGAAAACCGTGCCGGCGAGCCGAATGCCATCGTCTTCCTGACCTGCGACATGTCCGGCGTGCTGCCGCCGGTGTCCGTGCTCAGCAAGCAGGCCGCTGCCTACCACTTCCTGTCCGGCTACACCGCCAAGGTCGGCTCCACCGAGATGGGCTCCACCGCCGGTCTCGAAGCCACCTTCTCCACCTGCTTCGGCGCGCCGTTCTTCCCGCGTCCGGCACGTGAATACGCCGACCTGCTGATCAAGCGCATCGATGCCTTCGGCTCACGTGTCTACCTGGTCAACACCGGCTGGACCGGTGGCTCCTACGGTGAGGGCGGCTCACGCTTCTCCATCCCGACCACGCGCGGCATCATCAGCGCGATCCAGAACGGCGCTCTGGCGGACATCGAGACGCGTCACATCGACGTGCTCAACCTGGATGTGCCGGTGCGCGTGCCGGGCGTCGATTCCAGCCTGCTCGACCCGCGTGAGACTTGGGAAGACCGTGCTGCCTACGACAGCAAGGCGCGTGACCTGTCAGCCAAGTTCGTCGAGAACTTCAAGAAGTTCGCCGGCGTGGATGAGGCGATCATCACGGCAGGCCCGACCCTGGTCTGACGATCAGCGGGTTTGATCGCAAGCGGTAAGCAGAAAGCCTCGCCCGGTGTTCCGGGCGAGGCTTTTTCGTGTCTGCTGCTTTTCTCGGCAACAGCTGCTGTCATCACCTGCTGTCGGGTCTGTCAGGCGCTGTCGGGCCTGTCAGGGACTGCCGCCGGCGGCCAGCGAGCGGTTGGCAGGGCCATCGAAGGTGTCCTCGGCGGCGAGCGGGTGCTGGCCTTGCGCAGCGCCGGTGTGTTGCTCGATAACCTCACCTTGCTCAACGCCACCACTTTGCTCGAGGCCGTGGCGTGGCTCGGACTGGCCGGGCTCAGTGCTGCTGGTCTCGGCGCGTCGTGACGCGTCTTCGTCGGCGGTGTCGACAAGGCCTTCGGGCGAGCGTTCGGCGACGAAGGGCGCCGGCGCCTGATACCACCAGCGGGTGGTCCAGGCGCGCATCACCCGCTCCGGGTACCAGGTCTTGCCGAGGCTGCCGTTGTAGCGTGCCAGCGCATCGGTGATGTCGCCTTTCTCGCGTTTGAGATAGTGGGCAAGGATGGTGGCGCCGTAACGCAGGCTGGTGTCCTGGTCGAGCAGATTGTCGTCGGGCTCGCCGATCTCACGCTTCCAGAACGGCATGACCTGCATCAGGCCGCGAGCACCGGCGTGGGAGACCGCGGTGGGTTTGAAGGCGCTCTCGACCTGGATGACGGACAGGATCAGCTCCGGCGCCAGGCCTGTGCGCGTCGCTTCGCGGCGCACCTTGCGCAGAAGGTCGATGCGCGCGGCGCGGTCCGGCATGTAGCGCTCCAGGCGCTGCTGCATGCTCAATACCCAATGCAGGGCATCGATGGGGTCCTCGAAGGCCTCGGGCTCGGCCAAGGCCTCGCGCAGGCTGTCACGCAGCCCCGGCGACAGCCCATGCTCGGGGATCGCG
Source organism: Cobetia sp. MC34 (assembly GCF_018340035.1). Lineage (NCBI taxonomy): Bacteria > Pseudomonadati > Pseudomonadota > Gammaproteobacteria > Oceanospirillales > Halomonadaceae > Cobetia > Cobetia sp. MC34. Next base: position 28,289 of record NZ_JADPPY010000011.1, on the reverse strand, counting down.
GCGGCGGCCTGCACCGGGGGGCTTGTCAGTCCGGTAGACGCGGCGCTCAACGTCAGCAGGACAGCGGCCAGCCACGGGCGCAGGCGGCGAAGTGGGGTGTCGCCTGCAGCGCCTTTTACGGGCGGCGCTGAAGGGGAAATCGATGAGATGGTCATGCGCAGTCCCTGCGTATCAGTCATGGCGCCATTATGCCGTTACCGCGGCGTTGACGGTAATGGGGAGTTCAAGGAAGGCAGATAACGAGACAGCCCGCCCCTCGAGAAGAGGAGCGGGCTGTCTTGGGTGCTGCGATAGCGCCAGCCGTGAGCGAGTGGCTCAGGCTGCTCGAGTTCAGCTCGCGCTGCGCTCGGCCAGGAAGTCCAGCAGGCTGTCGACGGCGATCATGGTCGCTTCGCCATCGGTGCGACCCTTGTACTCGTACTCGCCATTGTCGAGACCGCGGTCACCGATCACCAGGCGATGCGGAATGCCCAGCAGCTCGCCGTCGGCGAACTTGTTGCCCGGGCGCAGATCACGATCATCCAGCAGCACGTCGTAACCGGCGGCGGTCAGCTCCTGATAGACGCGCTCGGCGGTCTCGCTGACGCGCACGGACTTGTGGGCGTTCATCGGCACGATGGCGACCTGGAAGGGCGCGATGGCTTCCGGCAGCACGATGCCGCCCTTGTCGTTGCCCTGCTCGATGGCAGCGGCGACCACGCGGGTCACGCCGATGCCGTAGCAGCCCATGGACAGCGGCTGTGCCTTGCCGTTCTCGTCGAGCACGGTGGCGTTCATGGCTTCGGAGTACTTGGTGCCGAGCTGGAAGATGTGACCCACCTCGATACCGCGTGCGATGTCGATCACGCCCTGGCCGTCCGGTGACGGATCACCGGCGACGACGTTGCGGATATCGGCGATTTCCGGCAGCGGCAGATCGCGCTCCCAGTTGAGGCCGAAGTGGTGCTTGCCTTCGATATTGGCACCGGCACCGAAATCGCTCATCAGCGCGACGCTGCGATCGATGATGATCGGCATCTCGAGGCCGACCGGACCGAGGGAGCCGAAACCGGCACCGACGGCGGCGCGCACTTCCTCGTCGCTGGCCATGGTCAGCGGCTCGGCGACCTGCGGCAGGTGCTCGGCCTTGATCTCGTTCAGCTCGTGGTCGCCACGCACCATCAGCGCGATCAGACCACCTTCGACGCCTTCGGCCGCCTTGACGATCAGCGTCTTGACGGTCTTCTCGATGTCCAGACCGTGCTGTTCGACCAGTGCGGCGATGGTCTTGGCGTTCGGCGTGTCGACCAGCTGCATCTCCTGGGTCGGTGCCGCGCGCTCAGGCGTCTCGCCCAGCGGTGCCGGCAGCGCTTCACACTTCTCGATGTTGGCGGCGAAATCGGAGCCGGTGGAGAAGGCGATGGCGTCTTCACCGGAGGCGGCCAGCACGTGGAATTCGTGGGAGCCGGTGCCACCGATGGAGCCGTTGTCGGCGATGACGGGGCGGAAGTCGAGACCCAGGCGCGTGAAGATGTGCACGTAGGTGTCGTACATCACCTGATAGGTCTCTTTCAGGGATTCTTCGCCCAGGTGGAAGGAGTAACCATCCTTCATCACGAACTCGCGTGAGCGCATCACACCGAAGCGCGGACGAATCTCGTCGCGGAACTTGGTCTGGACCTGGTAGAAGTTGGCCGGCAGCTGCTTGTAGCTGTTCAGCTCACGACGCGCGAGGTCGGTGATGACTTCCTCGTGGGTCGGGCCGACACAGTAGTCGCGCTGGTGACGGTCAACGACGCGCAGCAGCTCGGGGCCGTACTGCTCCCAGCGACCGGACTCCTGCCACAGCTCGGCTGGCTGCACGGCCGGCATCAGCAGTTCCTGGGCGCCGGAGCGGTCCATCTCTTCACGCACGATGCGCTCGACCTTGCGCAGTGTGCGCAGGCCCAGTGGCATCCAGGTGTAGAGGCCGGAGGTCAGGCGACGGATGAAACCGGCCCGCAGCATCAGCTGGTGGCTGACGACTTCGGCGTCGGACGGGGTTTCCTTGAGAGTGGAAATCAGCAGTTGACTGGCACGCATGGGCTCAGCGATCCCTCGACTTGTCGCTTTGATCGGTACGCTTCGCAGTCGCGAAGCATGAACAGGCAGGTCTTCGGCACGCCTTTTACAGGCGTATCAGCGAAGCAGACTGAGCGCATTGTACTGCCGCGAGCCTTGGAGGGGCAAAGTGCATGGCCAGACTGGAAAAATCCGCGCCGGCCTGCCGATACTGGTGACACGGGATTTCCCTTTGGAGAGGGCCGTGAACGGCTTTCTCAGGGAGATCTGACAAGGAGACAAGGATATGTCGTCACTCGATCAGCGCATGGGATACGTGCGCGCCAGACATCGCTGGCCCTTGAAGGTGGGGCTTGTGTTGCTCGCACTGGGGGCGTGCCTGAGCGTTTCCCTGTGGCTGGTGAGTCTTTTCCTGCCGATCCCTTTCGTCGATGAGGGAGTGCATTTCGCGCAGATTCGCCAGTTTCTCGCCGGCGACTGGAGCCAGCACCCCAAGCTGACCACCCTGACCCTGTACCACGCCACCATGGCCGTAGCCCTGATGACACTCCAGACGTTGGGGGAGTGGCTCAATCTTCCTCTCGCGGCTGACACCCTGGCCGGGCGCTGGCCTGAAATGCCCTCGGTGAACTGGGTGCGGGGCCTGTCGCTGCTCGGCTTCAGTGTCATGGCGTGCATGGTCTGGCGGGCGCTGCCGAGCGTCTATCGGCGCCTGGACCCCATGCTCGATGAGAGCGATGCCCAGCAACAGGCGAATCGTCAGAGCTGGCAGTGGCTATGGCTGCCGATCATCTTCCCCTATCTGGCGCTGGTGTATACCGACCCATGGATCATCGTGCTGGTCGCGCTGCAGCTCGTCGCGCTGGTGCGTGAGCGGCGTCTGCTGTTGCTGGTGTTGATCCTGGCCGGTCTCGGCTTGCGACAGGACAGCATCGTGCTGCTCGGGTTGTGGGGCGGTCTGTTGCTGTTCATGACGCATGCGCAGGCAGGAGCTCGGTCGCAGGCTGTCGGCATGGCGCCACCGCTGCGCTCGCCATTGCGCCAGCTTTCCATCTGGTGGGGCCTGATCGTGCGCTGGTGGTGGGTGGCCGTGATTCCTATGGCCACCTTCATCGGGTTTGTTCTCTGGAACGACGGCATTGCCATGGGCGATACCACCCGTCATCAGGCCGGTTGGCACACCGGCAATCTCGGCTATTACCTGGGCGTGATCGGCGTGGTGTTTCTGCCGTTGTGGCTGGCCGACCTGCCGCGTCAGTGGCATCTGCTGTGGCGTCTGTGCACCCAGGGTGCCTGGCCATGGCGGGGCATTCTGCTGCTGGGGGCGCTGGCGGGCGTGTGGGTCATGCTGGTGATGAGCTTTGAGGTGACGCATGACTACAATTTCCAGCGCTGGACGATCCGCAATAGCTGGCTGTTATGGCTCAATGAGCACCCGGTGGGGCTGTGGGTCACCATGTTGCTGACCACCAGCATGGCGCTCTGGTGGCTGAGGGCACCGCTGCGGCTGGGGCATGGTGGTCTGCTGCTGGTGATGCTCGCCTTGATGATCTGCACGCGGGAGCTGATCGAGACGCGCTACATGCTGCCCTTGATCACGGTCTTCCAGCTGCTGCGCTGTGCAGAGCGCCCGCAAGTGGAACGCGCAATGACGCTCTGGGCAATAGCGATGGGGGCGCTGCTGCTGGCGGGATTGGTGCTGACGCGCACCCTGCCGTGAGGCGGTGGCAGGGCGCTTTGGAGGCTCACTCGATGCCGGGGGGGCTTCAGGCCTGATGGCGTTTCGCAGCCGGGGTCTGGGCATCACGGCCGGCGGGGGCTTTGTCGGCGCCAGCACCGAGACCAGAACCGCCACGCGGTGGCTCGGCGACCCAGGCATAGGCAGCCTCGCGCTCGTCGGGCGAGAAGTGGCGCACCTCGATGGAGCGCACCAGATGCTTGCTGAACTCGGTGACATGGCGCAGCCAGTCGGCCTTGCTGATAATGGCTTCGCGCTCGAAGTCTCCCAGGTGGCGCAGGGCATAGCCGATGTCATTGAGCAGGGCGGCGGGTGTGATCAGGCCAAAGCGTTCAATTTCCACCAGCAGCGAGATTCGCTCATGGCGCGCCAGGCGTTCGTCGCATTCCTTGATGATGGGGGCGAGCGAGGCCTGATCGATATGTCCTGCGAGATGCAGGGCGACAACGTGATCGGCGGGACTCTTGAGCAGTGTCAGCATGTTTGGCTCCTGCACTGATGCATGTTGGCTGGGCGAGCCGTGCTGGAAGCCAGCGCTGGCGTCGCTACCTCTTCAGTGTAGTCGCATGTAAGCAGCTTGCTGGCGTCTGGCCAGGCGATTGTCGGTACTGTTCGTGTCGAGGAGCTGCCAGCAACGGTTACCTCTCTCGACGTCTGGCCGCGCGAGGCCTGACGAGCGGAGCAGTGTTCAGGTTTGAAAAGTGACAGGCTCGAAATTTATCAGACATGAAAAGTGACAGGCATGAAAAAGCGCCGCCCCTCGTGAGAGGAGCGGCGCTCTTGAATTCAGTATGGTGTTTGTTTGATCTGGTACGGCCAGCCGGACTCGAACCGGCACGCCCGAAGGCAGGAGATTTTAAGTCTCCGGTGTCTACCGATTCCACCATGGCCGCGCAGACTGGCGCATAACTTATCATATTTCAGATCAAGGTCAACTTTAATGGCGGCGACACCTTGCTGAATGTGTGATTTAACTGACTGTTATGCAATGAAATTGCGAGGCTAAATGACCATCGTGAGCGGTGACATTGATACAGGAAAGCAAAACGCTTTTCGCCCGGCATGATCGCGGCAAGCGACGCGAAATGGCGCGCGGTGGAGAAGGGCAAGTAAACAGATAGCCAGTGCCAAGCGCGAAGATGTAAAGGGGAAGTCACTGACGGGTGCCGGAACACTGTCAGAATCACGGACAGATGAAAACAGAGAAATGATGTGGCAAGGCAATGGCTTGGCAAGGCGTAGATCAGACGATAACCAAGCGAAAAAGCGTCAGGGTTGCAGCAATGTAAAGCGAAACAAGCAAGGGAGTGTGACGACCCGAAGGGGGTGGGTGTCATATCCATTCCAGAAGGAAACAGGGGATGTTTCGGTATCTGAAATGGAGGCTGGAGTCGGAATCGAACCGGCGTACACGGAGTTGCAGTCCGCTGCATGACCACTCTGCCATCCAGCCTCAATGATCGAGATGTCAGTCGAAACTGATGTCTGATCCGAGGAGTATCCACTGATGCTGCTGCAGATACATGAGTCAGTAAATCAGGTGAATGTTGCGCTACCTGTGTTACTGGAGCGGGAAACGAGATTCGAACTCGCGACCCCAACCTTGGCAAGGTTGTGCTCTACCACTGAGCTATTCCCGCTGAACTCGAGGTCGAATTATACGGATAATTCCCATGCTGTCAAACAGTTAATGAAAAATTGTCTCGCGAGTCAGGTCACTGGAAACGAAAACGCCCACCGGCCATAGGAGCGGTGGGCGTTGAGGCATTCGCAGCATCTCGTGGCTGAACGGGGTGTCAGACCGAGCGCACCAGTTCCGGCCAGGCGGCATGCAGGTAGCTGATCATCGACCACAGCGTCAGCGCTGCCGAGATATACAGCAGGGCCAGGCCGGCATCCCCCCCGACACTGCCCGGAGCGAAGAACAGCAGCATGAACAGGGCCAGCATCTGGGCGGCCGTCTTCAGCTTGCCGACCCAGGACACCGCGACGCTGCCGCGCTTGCCGATCTCGGCCATCCACTCACGCAGCGCCGAGATGACGATCTCGCGACCGATGATGACCAGGCTCGGGATGGTCATCCACAGGCTGTCGTAGCGTTCGATCAGCAGGCCCAGTGCCACCGCGACCATCAGCTTGTCGGCGACGGGGTCCAGGAAGGCGCCGAAGGGCGTGGTCTGATTCCACAGGCGGGCCAGATAGCCATCGAACCAGTCGGTGATGGCGGCCAGTGCGAAGAGCAGCGCCGTCAGCGGCAGGCTCCATGCATAAGGCAGATAGAAACATACCACCAGCAGCGGAATGAACAGGATGCGGATCAGAGTCAGGATATTGGGGATGCTCATCGTGACGGCACGAGTCCTTGCATGAAGCGTAGGTGGCTGGGCGCAATCGAGGGCGAGTCGAGACCCTGAAGAAAGCCGATCGATTGGCGCCGCACAAGTCGTCTATTCTAGCCTGCCGGCGGCGCATTCAGCCATGCCAAACGGCAGGTTATTCAAGCCAACGCTCTGTCACTCTTCCTTGAGCGTTGAGTCGATGGTGCCAGAGGCAGCCATGTCGTGCACGGGGGCAGCCATGCAGCGTCTGGTGGATCAGCCATGCAGCGCCTGGTGGATCAGCTCGGCGAGCGATTCGCTGATGCCGGGCACGCGCGCCAGTTCCGGTTTGGAGGCCTGTTTCACCCCCTGCAGGCCGCCGAAGAACTTGAGCAGCTCGCGGCGCCGCTTGGGGCCGACTCCCGCGATGCCTTCCAGGCTTGAGGTACGCCGCGCCTTGTCACGCTTGGCGCGGTGACCGGCGATGGCGAAGCGGTGCGATTCATCGCGCACATGCTGGATCAAGTGCAGCGCCGGCGAGTGGCTGTCGAGGTCCAGGGTGTCGTGCACCGTCTCGATGAACAGCGTCTCGAGCCCTGCCTTGCGCGTGGTGCCCTTGGCCACCCCGAGCAGGATGATGTCGGTCACGCCGAGTGACTCGAACACTCCACGCGCCATGTTGAGCTGCCCCTTGCCGCCATCGACCAGCAGGATGTCCGGGCGCTTGCCTTCGCCTTCCTGCAGGCGCTTGAAGCGCCGCGTCAGTGCCTGTTGCATGGCGGCGTAGTCATCGCCCGCTGTCACGCCTTCGATATTGAAGCGCCGGTAATCCGACTTGATCGGCCCGTCATGATCGAAGACCACGCAGCTGGCCACGGTCGCCTCGCCATGACTGTGGGAAATGTCGAAGCATTCCAAGCGCTTGGGCACCTCATCGAGTCCCAGCGCATCGCGAAGCGACAGGAAGCGGTTGGACAGCTGCTGGCGGCTGGCCAGCTGGGTGGCCAGATGTTGCTCGGCGTTGGTCTGCGCCAGTGTCAGCCACTGGGCGCGATGGCCACGCACCTGATGCGCGACCCGTACCCGACGTTCGGCCTTCTCGCTCAGGGCGCCTTCCAGCAGGTTGGCGTCATCGAGGGCCAGCGAGGTCAGCACCTCATCGGGCATCTCCCTGTCCTGGCCGAGATAGTACTGGCTGACGAAGCTGGTCAGCAGCTCGCTACTGGTCAGGTCCAGGCCATTGCCGGGCGAGAAGTGGCGCGCACCGAGCATGCGACCCTGACGGACCGAGACCACGCTGATGCAGAGCCCGCCGGGGCGCTCGGCCAGCGCCAGGATGTCGGCGTTGCCGGTGCCGGTGTCGACGTATTGCTTCTCCTGCATGCGGCGCAGCTGGGCGACCTGATCACGCAGGCGAGCCGCTTCCTCGAATTCCAGCCGCATGGCCGCGTCTTCCATCGCCTGGCTGAGCTCGTCGGTGACCTTGTCACTCTGGCCGTTCAGGCACATCACCGCATGTTCCATGTCGCGGCGATAATCCTGCTTGCTGATGTAGTCGACACACGGCGCGGTGCAGCGGTTGATCTGATATTGCAGGCACGGGCGCTCGCGGTGGGCGAACACCGAATCCTCGCAATTGCGCAGGCGGAAGATCTTCTGCATCAGGGTCAGTGATTCGCGTACCGCGACGCTGCTCGGGTAGGGGCCGAAGTAGCGTCCGTCATTGCGCTTGTGGCGCACGCGCTTGAACTCCAGCGCCGGATAGTCGTGATGCTGGCTGATGAAGACGTAAGGGTAGGATTTGTCGTCGCGCAGCAGGATGTTGTAGGGCGGGCGCAGCTCCTTGATCAGGGTCTGCTCCAGCAGCAGGGCCTCGGTCTCGCTGCGCGTGATGGTGACCTGCACATCGGCGATGCGCCCGACCAGCGCCTGGGTCTTGGCATTGAGGCCGGTGTTGCGAAAATAGCTGGAGAGGCGCGCCTTGAGGCGCTTGGCCTTGCCCACGTACAGCACGTCACCGGCGCTATCCAGCATGCGATAGATGCCGGGCGCGTCGCTGACATGCTTGAGGAAATGGCGGGCGTCGAAGCCGGTCGCCTCGCTGCCCTGCAGCAGATCACTGCTCGCGTCGCTGGTGATCAGGCGGCTGGAGACACGCGCGGCGTCACTGCGTGCGCGGCTGTCAGCCTGCGCACTCGCTGAGGAGGCTTGCTGGGCATCAGGCTGGCTGGCGGTGTCTGCCGGCTCCTCATTCTCGGGCGACTGAGAAGTGGTGTCCGTCATCGTGGGATCAGTGTGCTGCTTGGCCATGAGGTTCCTCGTCCAGAGATGCCTCGAGTCTATCAAACAAGGGCGATTGCTCGCAGGCATGGGGGCAACAGGGCCATGCTGCAATGCCTGCTGTCATGACCGGCGCCTGTCAGGACGTGCCATTCACGAACGTCTCAGACAGAAACGCCTCATGCAACAACGCCACCCGGGGAAGGTGGCGTTGTTGCATGAGGCGTTGTCGGCGCTGCTCGGGAGTGTCACGAGCAGCGCGGGCCTGCAGTGTGTGACGGGCTGGCAAGGTGTGCTTGTTCAGGCCTCGTCAGGACGGTCCAGCACGTAGTCATCCAGCAATTGGTGACGCATAGCCAGATGGGTCATCTCCACGTCGCTGGTCACGCCAAGCTTGTCGAAGATGCGGTAACGGTAGGTGTTGACCGTCTTCGGGCTCAGGTGCAGGCGGTCCGAGATCTCGCTGACGCGATGGCAATTGACGATCATCGTCGCCACCTGCAGTTCTCGGCTCGACAGCTGGTCGAAGGGATTGTTGCGCTGGGTGTCCATGCCCGAGAACACCAGGCGCTGGGCGATTTCCGGGGACAGATAGCGTTCGCCAGCGGCCACCTGATGGATGGCGCGAATCATCTCGTCAAAGGGCGTGCCCTTGGAAATGAAGCCGAAGGCTCCCGCTTCCAGCAGGCGTTTGGCGAAGGACTCTTCCAGATAGGCGGTCAGCACGATGACTCTGACGTCGGGCAGGCTGCGCACGATCTTCTGTGTGGCTTCCAAGCCATCGACGCCGGGCATGCGAATGTCCATGAGCACGATATCCGGGCTGTGCTCACGGCAGAGTTTGATCGCGGTTTCGCCATCCGAGGCTTCTGCAATCACCTTGAGCCCATCCTCTAGCTCAATGGTACGGACGATGCTGGTACGCACCAGGTGGTGGTCGTCAGCGACAAGAACCTTGATCAAGGCGGCTCCAGTAAAGATGTCAATAAGCAGTGAAGTGAATGCGGGATCCAATGTACCCATTGGACAAGGGCTTGTCGATGCCCTGTTATCCAGTGCGTCGCGTTCAGGATAACCACTACTGATATAGTGCTAGCGTGATTCCTGCTCCTTGTCGTCGGCCGTGAGTCCGTGAGCGAGCCCCTGCGGGAAACCGTGCCTCGCGATGCGACCCGCAGACTTCGCGCACTCCACAAAGCGCAGCAAAAATAAGAGGTTGACGACGTATTCGTCGCTCTGTAACATGCGCTCCATCGTGAAGACGGGGCCTTAGCTCAGCTGGGAGAGCGCAACACTGGCAGTGTTGAGGTCAGCGGTTCGATCCCGCTAGGCTCCACCATGATTCACGACAAGCCTGTACAGATTTCATGTGCCTCTTGCCTGCAAGTGACATGCGAAATGACAGTCTGATTCGGGGCCTTAGCTCAGCTGGGAGAGCGCAACACTGGCAGTGTTGAGGTCAGCGGTTCGATCCCGCTAGGCTCCACCAGAATTCTTGAAAAAGCGGTCATCCTTCGGGGTGGCCGCTTTTTTTGTGCCCGGCTTTCAGCTCGCCCCTGTCAGCAGCTCGCCCCTGTCTGCTTCACATATATAGCCGCCAGTGCCCGGGTCTGCCAATACTGAGAGGAATGGACGATAAATCTCACTCGGGTTCGTGATCGGCTGAAATTGCCGTCAATCGTTGCCTGATCGTCTCAAGTTGTTGATGAGAGGCAGGCATGGCGCTAGATTGGCGACATGAGCAGACAAGAGATCACACGACTCGTGGCGAGCCTCGCCCACGAGGAAGGCATTCGAGAGACCGCAGTGAAGGGCGTGCAGCTCTTTCGCATGACGGAGCCCGTGCGTTGCGCGCCGGCCATCTATGAACCCGCCGTGGTGGTGATCGTCAGCGGTGCCAAGGAGGCGATACTGGACGGCGAGCGGCATGTCTACGACAGCCGCCAGTATCTGTGCTGTCCCATCTCGATGCCGGTCGAGGCGGGCGCCCCCACGGCCTCGCCAGAGACACCGCTGCTGGGCGTCTACCTCTCGCTGGATACGCGGGTAATGACGGAGCTTGCCATCGAGATGGAAAGCGCCGCGGGCCTCGTGCGCAAGCCGGGCAGCGGCCCGTTGCCGCCGGGGCTTGCCCTGGCGCATTGGGACGCCGCCTTCAGCGATGCCTTGTTGCGACTGCTGCAGGTGGCACAGAGCCCCGCCGATGCGGCGATATTGGGAGAAGGGCGGCTGCGGGAGCTTTATTACGCCGTCCTGAAGGGCGAGGCGGGGGAGTCAGCGCGACGTGCCTTCGGTGTGGGCAATGAGATCGCGCGGACAATCGATTACCTCTCCAGCCGACTGGATGAGCCGGTCAGCATTGAAGACATGGCCGGGCGGGTCGGCATGAGTCGCGCCGTCTTCCACCGCAAGTTCAAGCAGGCGACCACGATGTCGCCGATCCAGTTCGTGAAGTCCATGCGCCTCAATACCGCCGCCATGCAGATCGCCAACGGCAAGACCGTCAGCGAGGCGGCCATGGCCGTGGGCTATGTGAGCTCCTCGCAATTCAGTCGCGAATTCAAGCGTCTGTACGGGCAGTCGCCCAAGCAGTGGAGTCAGTTCAAATAGCGATACGCCATGAGCGAGCCAAGAAAAAACGGCTATCCGAAAGGAGGCCGTTTTTTCTTGGCTGGCGATCATCCTGCGCGTAGGCGCTAGAGCACCGCTTCACTCTCCTCGACACGCTCGAAGAGGATCAGGTGATCGGCCTGGATGCGCAGCATGACCTGCTCGCCGGGCTGATAGTCGTGATGGCTGTTGAAGGCCGCCTCGACTTCCCGTCCGGAAGGCAGCGCCAGCCGGTAGAGGGTACTGGTACCGGCGAAGGTCGCGCTGAGCACGCGCGCCTTGAGGTCGGTGGCTTCCGAATCCCCTTCGGCCAGCACCAGGTCATCCGGGCGCAGCAGCACATCCACCGGCGTACCGGGCGCATACGGATAGGCACGGTTGCCGCGAATCACGCCCAGCTCCGTGCTCACGCATTCGTTGTCCTTCAGCGTGCCGGGGATGAAATAGCCCTGGCCGATGAAGTTGGCGACGAAGCGCGTGGCGGGTTCGTGATACAGATTGAACGGCGTGTCCCACTGCTGCAGATGACCGCCGTGGATCACGCCGATCTGGTCGGCCATCGCGAAGGCCTCATTCTGATCATGCGTGACCAGCACCGCGCTGATGCCGAGGTGCTTGAGAATCCGCCGTACCTCCTGGCTCAGCTGGCGCCGCAGCTCCACGTCCAGATTCGAGAACGGCTCATCGAGCAGCAGAATGCGCGGCTCCGGCGCCAGCGCGCGGGCCAGGGCCACGCGCTGCTGCTGGCCACCGGACAGCTCATGCGGGAAGCGCTCGCCGAGATGGGCGAGGCCGACCAGCGTCAGCAGCTCCGTCACCTTGTCATTGCGCGCTTCACGGGTCATGCGGCGCACGCCGAAGGCCACGTTGTCCGCCACGCTCAGGTGGGGGAACAGCGCGTAATCCTGAAAGACCATGCCGACATGGCGTTGCTCCGGCGCAGTCAGATGAGTCGCGCTGGACAGCACCTCGCCTTCGAGACGAATCTCGCCCATCGCTACCGGTTCGAAGCCGGCAATCGCGCGCAGCAGCGTGGTCTTGCCGCAGCCGGAGGGGCCGAGCAGGCAGGCAATGTCACCCTTGTTGAGGGAGAAATTGATGTCACGGGTCACGACGGTGGTGTCGTAGCGGCATTCCAGCGAATCGATCTGAAGGAGCGGTTGCATGATGGCAGGTCAGTCCGGATGGCGATGAAGGCAGCGGAGCAGGGGAGTGTCCGTCTCGCTTGAGCATACGCGAGCGCCGCCTGCGTGGATGCAGGCGGCAGCAGGGCACCCCTTCGGCTTGCTGGGCGGCGGCGTCAGTCCTGGCGACCCAGCATCAGGAACTCGAGCAGTGCCTTCTGGGCGTGCAGGCGATTGCCCGCTTCCTGCCAGGCGACGGCGCGCGGGTCATCCAGCAGACCCATGCTGATCTCTTCGCCGCGGTGTGCCGGCAGGCAGTGCAGGAAGATGACATCGTCGGCGGCCTTGTCGAGCATGGCTTCATCGACCTGGAAACCGGCGAAGTCGGCTTCACGCTTGAGCTGCTCTTCTTCCTGACCCATGGAGGCCCAGACATCGGTGGTCACCAGGTCCGCGCCCTGCACGGCTTGCTGCGGATCACGATGGATGCTGACGCGCTGGCCAGCTGCCGCGACGATCTCGCTGTCCGGCTCGTAGCCTTCGGGGCAGCAGATGCGCAGGTTGAAATCGAACTGACGCGCGGCGTTGATCCAGGAATGGCACATGTTGTTGCCATCGCCGATCCAGACCGCTGTCTTGCCCTTCACGGAGCCACGACATTCGGTCCAGGTCATCACGTCGGCCAGCAGCTGGCACGGATGATAGTCATCGGTCAGCGCATTGATGACCGGCACGCTGGAGGCGTCGGCGAAGGCTTCGATATCGGAGTGGGCGAAGGTGCGGATCATCACGCCATCGACCATCTCGGACAGCACGCGGGCGGTGTCGCCGATCGGCTCGCCACGGCCCAGCTGGGTGTCGCGCGGCGACAGGAACAGCGCATGGCCACCGAATTGCGCCATGGCCGTCTCGAAGGACACGCGGGTACGCGTGGAGGACTTCTCGAAGATCATCGCCAGGGTGCGGTTGGCGAACGGCGTATAGACCGGACCTTCCTTCTTCAGCTCATCCTTGATGGTGATGGCGCGCTGGATGAGGTAGTCGAGTTCTTCCGGAGAAAGGTCAAGCAGGGTCAGAAAGTGCCGGGTGGCCATCGAGCGGGCTCCTGTCAGGGTCTCGGGCAGCACCATCGAAAAGGGCGCCATGCGTCGGAGGGAAGGAAGTCGCCGACGATCACGGCGCCCGGATGGCGCTGCCTGTCAAAAGAGCCATCCTAGCCAGCTCGGCTCGAGCGTGCAACGCTCACGCCGTTATCAGGGCGGCCATGGTGCGCGCTGCAGGGCCGATGCGCGCTGCTGCAGACAGCAATCCACAACTCGGGCACTATCGGGGGCTGAATTCATGGCTTACCCCCAGTAGAATGAGGGAATGACACTCACGGGCCTTGCGCCCACCGTCCGAGGATTGCACATGAGCACTACCATCGAATCGATCGAAAAGCAGATTGGCGAGAACCCGATCCTCCTGTACATGAAGGGCACCCCGCAGCTGCCGCAGTGTGGTTTCTCTGCGCAGACCGTGCAGGCCGTCATGTCCTGCGGCGAGCGTTTCGCCTTCGTCAACATTCTCGACAACCCGGACATCCGCGCCGAGCTGCCGAAATACGCCAACTGGCCGACCTTCCCGCAGCTGTGGGTCAACGGCGAGCTGGTCGGCGGTTGCGACATCGTGGTCGAGATGTACCAGAGCGGCGAACTGGAGCCGCTGATCAAGCAGGCCGCTCAGGAAGCGTCTGCCGAGTGATCGGCATCTTCTGATAGGAGTCGCTCTGATCGGGCTCGCCTTGACCCGAGCAGTGCCGAGCAGTGCCGAGCAGAAAAAACGCCCCCGCAGCCTGGCTGCGGGGGCGTTTTCATGTCTGGCTCTCAGAGAGTCTGTCAGCCGGAGGGGGGCAAAAGCTCTGCCAGTCAGGGCGCGGGCGCGTCGAGCGAGGCCGGCACCTCATCATTCATGCCCTGTTCCTTCATCGCCAGGTCCCAGCCGCCCAGGTCCTTGAAGCGGTTGACCATCGCGCAGAACAGCTCCGCGGTGCGTTCGGTGTCATAACGCGCCGAGTGAGCGGAGGCGTTGTCGAACTCGATGCCGGCGGCGCGGCAGGCGCGCGCCAGTACCGTCTGGCCATAGACCAGACCCGCAAGCGAAGCAGTATCGAAGCACGAGAACGGGTGGAACGGATTGCGCTTGATACCGCAACGCTCGACCGCCGCGTTCAGGAAGCCCTGATCAAAGGCCGCATTGTGGCCGACCAGCACCGCACGCGTGCAGCCGTGCGCCTTGATGGCCTTGCGCACCGGGCTGAAGATCTCGCCCAGCGCCTGATTCTCGGCCACCGCGACCTGCTTGCGCACCGGGTTGTCGAGATCGATACCGGTGAAATCCAGTGCCGACTGTTCGATGTTGGCGCCCTCGAAGGGGGCCACGTGGAAGGCATAGGTCGCATCCGGCACCATGTTGCCATCGTCGTCCATGGTCAGCGTGACGGCAGCGATCTCGAGCAGTGCATCACCGGCGGCATTGAAACCACCCGTCTCGAGGTCGACCACCACTGGCAGAAAGCCACGGAAGCGCTGTGCCATCTGCGTGCGCTCGCTCGCCTGGGTCATCAAGATCTCCAATCCCGTCATAGCATCTCGTGCTGCGTCGTGCGTATTGCCGACGCTCAAGGTGGCCAATTGTAGCAGGGCGAAAAGGGCGCGTCGCGGCGCTGGCCGCGTGCCGGGGTGTCTCTGGCCCTCCTGGCAGTATCGGTGAGGTGCCAGCCTCGCTATAATCGGCGTCACATCGTGATTCGGGTAGATGAGCGGCTGCGCTTGCGCGGCCTTCGCTCGTCTGGACCGGGCGATCCAACCCCACCTGCGGCCACGGCGTTCATCAGTGGTACGCGGGAACTACAAGCATCAACTCAGGAGTCAAGCATGTCCGACGTGCAAAAGGTCGTTCTCGCCTACTCCGGCGGCCTGGACACTTCAGTCATCGTCAAGTGGCTGCAGGAAACCTACAACTGTGAAGTCGTGACTTTCACAGCTGACCTCGGTCAGGGCGAGGAAGTCGAGCCGGCGCGTGCCAAGGCAGAAGCCCTCGGCGTGAAGGAGATCTACATCGAAGACCTGCGCGAGACCTTCGTCCGCGATTACGTCTTCCCGATGTTCCGTGCCAACGCCATCTATGAAGGCGAGTACCTGCTGGGCACCTCCATCGCACGTCCGCTGATCGCGCGTCGTCTGGTCGAGATCGCCAACGAGACCGGCGCCGACGCCATCTCTCACGGTGCGACCGGCAAGGGCAACGACCAGGTGCGTTTCGAGCTGGGCGCCTACGCGCTGAAGCCGGGCATCCAGGTCATCGCGCCGTGGCGTGAGTGGGACCTGAACTCCCGCGAGAAGTTGATGGAATACTGCGAGCAGCACGGTATCGAAGTCGACTACGCCAAGAACAAGAAGAAGTCTCCGTACTCCATGGACGCGAACCTTCTGCACATCTCCTATGAAGGTGGCGTGCTGGAAGACCCGTGGACCGAGTGCGAAGAAGAGATGTGGCGCTGGAGCGTCAGCCCGGAGCAGGCGCCGAATGACGCGACCTACATCGATCTGACCTACACCAAGGGCGACATCACTGCCATCGACGGCAAGGAAATGGCCGCTCACGAAGTGCTCGAGTACCTGAACAAGGTCGGCGGCGCCAACGGCATCGGCCGTCTCGACATCGTCGAGAACCGTTACGTCGGCATGAAGTCGCGTGGCTGCTACGAAACACCGGGCGGCACCATCATGATGCGTGCTCACCGTGCCATCGAATCCATCACTCTGGACCGCGAAGCGGCCCACCTGAAGGACGAGATGATGCCCAAGTACGCTGAGCTGGTGTACAACGGCTACTGGTGGAGCCCGGAGCGTCGCATGCTGCAGGCGGCCATCGATGAGTCCCAGAAGGTCGTCAACGGCGTCGTGCGTCTCAAGCTCTACAAGGGCAACGTGATCGTCGTCGGCCGTCAGTCCGAAGACTCCTTGTTCGATGCGTCCATCGCGACCTTCGAAGACGATGCGGGCGCCTACGACCAGAAAGATGCTGCCGGCTTCATCAAGCTGAACTCCCTGCGCCTGCGTATCGCGGCCAGCAAGGGACGTGGCATCGAGTAATCTCTGATCCGATAGCCTGATCTCGGAACACCATGACGCCGGCCCCTGCTGCAGCCATTCGCTGCCATAGGGGTCGGCGTCGTGCTATCCGGCTGTCGGTGCCACGTTATCCGGCTGTCGTATCGCGCTTTAGACGGCCAGAGTCAGTCGCGCTGTCGGCTACCAGAGCCGGGCGCGCTTTCGTCTGATGAGGTGCTGCTCATTCAGGGCACGCATGGCGCTCAGGGGCGTTGCTGGGCGCTTTTCTCCCCCGTGGGTGCATGCGATGCTGACAGAAGCCCCTTTTCATTGTCATTTCTGCACGTAGATTGCCGGCGACCGTCATGGCGGCCGGCCAAGGAAGATATCTCATGCTGGGTATGCTGAAGAAACTGTTTGCCGCAGGCGAGCCTGCGCCGGTCAAGGAACCGGAAGCCACCGAATACAAGGGCTATCTGATCGTGGCGATGCCGCAGAAGCACGATGGTCAATACCGGGTGTCGGGCGTGATCCGCAAGCCGGTGGAAGGCGGCGAGATGCTGGAGCACCGTTTCGAGCGCTCCGACACCGTGCCGGGCGAAGAGGGCGCCGTGGAGCTGACCCTGCTCAAGGCGAAGCGCACCATCGATGACCTGGGTGACAGCATCTTCGAGCGCTGATCGCCCCGGAGCTGACCGCTGCGCACTTGCCCCCACCTTCAGGAGCACGCCCATGATCACGGTTCACCATCTGGAAAACTCGCGTTCGCAGCGCATCCTGTGGCTGCTGGAAGAGTTGAATCTTGAATACCGTCTGCAGACCTATGCTCGCGACAGCAACAGCATGCGCGCGCCCAAGGCGCTGAAGGAGATTCACCCGCTGGGCAAGGCGCCGATCATCACCGACACCACGCTGGCGGGAGAGAATGCCGAGCCGGTGGTGGTCGCCGAGTCCGGTGCGATCATCGAATACCTGATCGATCTGTACGCCGGCCAGGGCAGCGGCAGCACTGCCCATCTGCGCCCGCCCGCCGGCAGCCAGGCCGAGCGTGACTACCGCTTCTGGCTGCACTTCGCCGAGGGTTCGGCGATGCTGCCGCTGATGCTCAGACTGGTGTTCTCGCGTCTCGACAAGCCGCCGGTGCCGTGGCTGGTGCGCCCGATCGCGCGCAAGCTGGCCAAGGGGGTGAATGACAGCTTCATCAGCCCGGAGATCAAGGCGCATCTCGCCTACATGGATACCTGTCTCGAGCATCGCCAGTGGCTTGCCGGCGACTCGCTGACCGGTGCCGATATCCAGATGAGCTTCCCGATCCAGGCGCTCGATGCACGCCAGGGGCTCAAGAATCACCCGAATATCCAGGAATGGCTGGCCCGCATCCGTCAGCGCGAGGCCTTTCAGCGTGCCGTGGCCAAGGGCGGCGAGCTGGCGCTCTGACGCGCTGATGCTTTTGCGCTCTGAGGTGCTGATGCGCTGATGCTCGGGCGCGCTGGGCAAACATCATATGGCTTGCGCATTTTTGCGCTATTGATGTGATTTAGACTTTCGTCGGGATTCTTTCGGCATTCGGGCTGTCACATCTGGACGTTATATCGATAGGTTCTGTTTTAGGTATCTAAGCTACAGTTAGTGCTTATTGACCTCGGGCGGGTGACAACCGCCCAGTCACCGGTCTGGGCAGCGAAGCGCCTAGGACGCCAGGCACAACAGGCGGAAGAACACCGCAACACAGAGCGACAAGACAGAACAACAAGACAGAACACAAGACCGTGAGCGATGCATCGGCAAGCGAGTAGGGAGTCCGCCGTGGTGCCGATGGATAAACAGGATGCAGGACAAGGAGTCGACCGGGGGCCTGGCATGGCACGCAAGAGTCTGCGTGAACAATCACTGGAACAAGCACTCCAGCAGATGGAACGCGACAAGGCTCGCCTTGAACGCCGACTAGCGGGGCTGGAAGAGAAACTGTCGACGACGCTCGACGGTACCGGCCTGCGCCTCTGGCAGCTCGAAGTGCCCAGCGGCAAGCTCACCATCTTCAACTATCGCTGGGGGCGCATGCTGGGCTATCAGCCCGGCGAGCTGAACGCCCATTTCGATGTCTGGCGTGAGCACCTGCACCCGGAAGACCGCGACGAAGTGCTCGCCAATCTCAATGATCACCTTGAGGGGCGCACCGAGGTCTATCAGGTCGTGCATCGCATGCTGGCCCGCGATGGCAGCATCACCTGGGTCGCCGACCGCGGTCGGGTGGTCGAACGCGATGAGCACGGCAATGCCCTGCGGCTGCTGGGCACGCATACCGACATCAGTCATGAGAAGGACTACGAATCGCGCCTCAATGCGCTGGCCAGCACCGATGCCCTGACGGGCCTTGCCAATCGCCAGGCTATCAACAGCTGGCATCAGCGACCGCTGGCCGACGACAGTGCCTTGATCTTCATCGACCTCGACGGCTTCAAGCAGGTCAATGACCAGTTCGGCCATCGTGCCGGCGACGAAGTGCTGGTGCTGGTCGCGCATGGCCTGAACGATGAGCTGCATCGACTGGGCATCCACCATCATCTCTCGGCGCGTTTCGGCGGCGATGAATTCCTCTTTCAGCTGCCCCGCATGTCACTGCCGCGTGTCGAACATATTGCCCGTCGCTGGCTGGAGCGCTTCGCGCATCCCCTCGAGATCAGCGGTGGCCTCGGCCGCATCGGCCTGAGCATCGGCCTGAGCATCGGCATCTGCTTCGGGCGCGATGCCGACAATCGCTTCGGGCTGGCGCTGGAACGGGCCTATCAGGCGATGTACCGGGTCAAGCACCACGGCAAGCATGGCTTCAGGGTGCACACGCCGGTGGAGTACTCCGACTGCGATTTCCAGGCCTCGAATCTGGAAGCCCCCGCCAGTCGCCTGCCTTCCTGGCTGCACCCACAGCCCGCGCCGACATCAAGGCCCGCGCCAGCCTCCCAGTCGCCGCCGAGGCAGCAGGCAGCTTCTGCCGGTACCGAGCCTGCCAGTGCTGAGTCTGCCGGTACTGAGCCTGCCGATACCAAGCCTGCCGATACCGAGCGTGGCGATAGCGTGTCTGCTGATTCCGAGTCTGCCGATGCCAGGGCCAAGGAGGAAAGGTGACTCGCATGACAAGCAAGCCCGCTTCCCGCTGGCTCCCGACATTCCAAGCCCCCCCGCACGCGCAGGCGTCGGGGGGCTTTTGTCTTTCAGGCCGCTCGATCGACGGGCGTGGCACAACGCTGCAGCGCGAATGCCATCATTTTCTGATATGACTATTGCATCCGGCAAAGTCGCGAACGACGCTGGGGGGAACGGCAAGGCAGGATGAGTCGAGGCCCCTGAGCGTCATGGAAGCGTCGTGGCACAAGACAGGCATGAACGGCGGCCTCAAGTGCCGCCTTTATCAGCAGGGCGAGTGTCCTCAAGGAGAGAAGGATGAGTAGCAGCGAGTCTGGCCGACAGTTCATCAATCAGCCACGCCAGGTCGTCGGTGAGGCGCTGGAAGGCTGCGCACGACTGCGCCACCCTGATGGCAGTGGCGTGCGGCTGTCAGACCCCGCCAGTGGCATGCGCCTGGTGGTACGCGATGACTGGGCGCGTGATCAGGTCGCGCTGATATCCGGTGGCGGCTCGGGGCATGAGCCCGCGCACGCAGGCTTCGTCGGCGCGGGCATGCTGACGGCTGCCGTGTGTGGTGAGCTGTTCGCCTCGCCGACGGTGGACGCCGTGCTGGCGGCGATCCGCGAAGTGACCGGTGAGGCCGGGGCCTTGCTGATCGTCAAGAACTACACCGGCGATCGCCTCAACTTCGGGCTGGCCGCCGAGCGGGCGCGCCAGGAAGGCTTCAAGGTCGAGATGGTCATCGTCGCCGATGATGTGGCGCTGCCCGACAACCCGCAGCCGCGCGGGCTGGCCGGCACACTGCTGGTGCACAAGGTCACCGGTGCACTGGCGGCACGTGGGGCGGGCCTCAAGGAAATCACCGCCGTCGCACGGCGCGTCGCCGACAGCTGTTCGACCCTGGGCGTGGCCTTCAATGTCGGCCGCCATCCCGGCACGCCGCGTGAGCAACGCGCACCGGAACTGGGGCTGGGCATTCACGGCGAGCCCGGCGCCATGGCGCTCGAGCTTGGCAGCGACTCGGACACCCACGGCGTGCATGCGGTCATGGACACCGTGGTCACGGCGCTGGTGCAGGGCCATTCGCGCAAGGATGTCGGCGGCGACCTGCCGGCCAGCGGCCATCTGCTGCTGATCAATGATCTGGGCGGTTGCTCGGCGCTGGAACGCAGCCTGCTGCTGGAAGAAGCGCTGCCCCATCCGTCGCTGCAGGCGTTGGGCATCCATGCCGTGGTCGGCCCGCAACCGCTGATGACTTCGCTGGACATGCACGGCTTCTCGCTGACGCTGCTGCCGCTGGATAGCCTGCTGGAAGAGGCGCTGAGCGCCAGCTGCGCGCCGGTGGCCTGGCCGGGCGTGCAGCCGGTGACGCCACTGGCGCACTTCACGCCGAGTCAGGACGCCGTCAGAACGGCCAGTGATGAGGCCTCGGATGCCAGACGTGCCCAGGCCAAGGCCGACTGCCAGGAGCGTGCCGCCCGTGGCGTGAAATCGCGTGCCGGCCTGCCGGGCGATCCGCAGGTCGAGCAACGCCTGCGCGCGGCACTGGAAATCCTGCTCGCCAGTGAGGCGGACCTTGACCGACTCGATGCCATCAGCGGTGACGGCGATACCGGCAGCACCTTCGCCAGCGGTGCGCGCGCGGTGATCGAGGCGCTGGAAGACTGCGAGCTGGCGTGTGGCGATTCCGGTGAGCTGATGACCACCATCGGCAAGCAGCTGGCCCATGGCATGGGCGGCTCCAGTGGTGTGCTGCTCTCGACGCTGTTCACCGCCGCCGCCACCCGCTGGAAGGAGCAGTCGGACGCGCATGGCCAGGCGCCGCTGGGCCAGCGCTGGCACGACGCCCTGAGTCACGGCGTCGCCCGCATGCAGCACTACGGTGGCGCCTCACGCGGCGACCGCAGCCTGCTGGATGCGCTGTTGCCGGCGTTGGAGGCACTGCAAGCGTCGGTGCAGTCTGAAAAGCAGGAATCGGTGCAGTCTGATCAGCAGGGTGATCAGTCAGCCTCGCCGGCCGAGAGCAGGCAGGAGATACGCGCCGGGCGGGTCGACTGGGCCGCGATGGCGCGCGCCGCCCGTCAGGGCGCGGATGCCACCGCCGAGATGGCCAAGGCGCGGGCCGGACGCTCCGCCTACGTGCCTTCCGCCCATCTGGTCGGCAACAGCGACCCGGGTGCGGAAGCCGTGGCGCGTGTCTTCGAAGCGCTGGCCGATGCCGCCGAGGAAGCGGCGGGTTGATTCATGCTTCGATTGACCGGCTGAGCTGGTTGACCCGAATGACTGGCGCCTGAGCGCTCAGCCCCACAAGGCAAAAGGCTCACAAACCCAAAGCTCTTGAACCAAAAGGCCCGCCCATGAACCTCGTGTTCAGGGGCGGGCCTTTTTGCATCATGCGGCAAGTGGTCAGGCGACTTTCTGACGTGTCGGCAGGCGAATCAGACGGGTGGCGATGGCGGTGCCCAGCAGAGTGATGCCCATGCCGGTGAGGATGCGCGCATCGATCACCTCATCGAGCAGCATGTTGCCCCACAGCAGTGCGCTGACCGGCACCAGGAAGGTGACCGAAGTGGTGGCGGTGGCACCGGCACTGGCCAGCAGGCGGAAGAAGATCAGGAAGGCGAGGCTGGTGCTGAGTACCGCCAGCGCGATGGCGCTGCCCCAGGCTTCCAGGCTGACGCTGGTCGTCGGCCACATCCACAGGCCCGGAATCAGCAACAGCAGGGACGACATCAGTGAGCTGCCCGCGGCCAGTACCGGCGCTGGCAGGTGATTCAGGCGCTGGCGCGAGAAGTTGGAGGCGAAGCCGTAGCAGAAGGTCGCGCCGAGGGCGGCGAGAATGAACCAGCCGTCACCGCCGAGCTGGAAATCGAGGCGATCGCTCGACAGCACATAGACACCGCTGAAGGCCACGGCCAGGCCGAGATACTGCTGCTTCTGGATCGGCGTGGCGAACAGCGCCATGCCCAGCAGCGCGGTGAACAGCGGCGTGGTGGCATTGATCAGCGAGGTGAAACCGGCCTCCAGCTGGGTGGTGGCCAGCGCCAGCAGGCAGAAGGGCAGCGCCTGACTGGTCAGCCCCAGCACCGCAAGCGGGCCCTTGTGCTCCCACAGCATCCTCAGGCGTCCCGCGCCCAGCAGCAGCGGGGCGAGTACCAGCGCGCCGATGCCCATGCGCAGCAGTATCAGCGTGGTCGGGCCGAATTCCGGCGCGGCCACGCGCATGAAGATGAAAGACATGCCCCACAGGGTGGATAGCAGGACAAGACGCAAGGCATCGCTGGCGGACATGGTGTTCTCGACGTGGCGTATGAAAGGCAGTCCGCTAGGCTAGCCCCTCATGCGCGTCACGGGAAGCACGACCTTGTGCCTGTCGCTCTTCTTTTCCAGCTCCAGATCCAGCTCCAGCCCGCTGGCCTCAGGTGGAGGGTATCGCACCGCGCTGGATGGCGGCGATATCGCGGGCGGCACGCTCGAGTGCCGGCAGATGCTTGAGCATGTCCTCGCGCGACTGGCGCATCACCGGCGCCTGGATCGCCACGCCGATGTTGGAGGGCCCATCGGGATTGGGTGCCAGTACCGCGATGCACACCAGACCGGGCAGGAATTCCTCATCATCCAGCGCGAAGCCCTGCTGGCGGACCTGCTCGATCTCGGCCTCGACGGACTCGATGTCGGTCAGGGTATTGCGCGTCATCGCGTTCAGCGGCGTGCCGGTCAGCAGGCGGCGGCGCTGGGCGGGCGGCATCTGGGCCAGAAACAGCTTGCCGCTGGCGGAGCAATGCACCGGCACCCGGGAACCGGGGTGCAGATAGAAGCGCAGCGGGGCCTGGGTCTCGACGCGGTCCAGATACAGCACCTCGCTGCCGGACAGCGCCGTGATGTTGCAGCTCTCGCCGACCTCTTCCATCAGCCGGTTGAGCACGCCGTGGCGGGCACCCTGCACGGTGTCGTTGATCAGCAGGTTTTCCGCCAGACGACGCAGGCGGCTGCCCTTGCTGTAATGGCGGTTGTCCGCCTCGCGCTGCAGCATGCCGCTGCCTTCCAGCTGCTGCAGCATTCGGTGCAGCGTCGGCTTGGGCAGGCCGGTCTCTTCCACCAGTCCCTGCAGGGTGAAGAACTGGTCCTTGGCGGCGATCACTTCCAGCAGCGCCAGCAGACGCTGGGCGGGCGTATCGCCTTCTATCTTGCTGCCTTCCTTGCTGGTGTCCCTGTCGGCGTCCTTGCGGTCACGCGGCAGGCTCGCCTGGGGCTGGGTGGCACTGTTCATGGGCTATTCCCTCCTTCAATCCGTGCGCTGGGCAGTGTGGCGCCGAAACGCTCGGCCCGTCAGTGCCTTGCGTTGCTGTGCCTACTTTAACAGTACTCCATTCATCGGAAGAAGTTTCTAAAAAAGGAGTGTTTTTGATCATTTTCCGAAATCGGGCTTGACGGGCCGCGCGGCGAGGGCTAATTTTGGTCACATGTTTCGGTAATCGGAACTAAATGTATCAATAAACATAAAATTTAGAGTTGGAGACGCCATGAGCACTCAAGACAGCGCAGACAATCGCAAGGTCGTGCAGGGCAAGCAGAAGATGACCCCTTCCGAGGCCTTCGTGGAAACCATGGTCGCCAATGGCGTCACCGACATGTTCGGCATCATGGGCTCCGCCTTCATGGATGCGATGGACATCTTCGCCCCGGCCGGCATTCGCCTCATTCCGGTGGTGCATGAGCAGGGCGCTGCCCACATGGCCGACGGCTATGCTCGCGTCTCCGGCCGTCACGGCATGGTCATCGGCCAGAACGGCCCGGGCATCTCCAACTGTGTCACCGGTATCGCGGCGGCTTACTGGGCGCACAGCCCGGTGGTCATCGTCACGCCGGAAGCCGGCACCACCGGCATCGGCCTGGGCGGCTTCCAGGAATGCAAGCAGCTGCCGATGTTCCAGGAATTCACCAAGTACCAGGGTCACGTGACGCACCCGTCGCGTATGGCGGAATACACCGGTCGCTGCTTCGACCGCGCCATGTCCGAGATGGGCCCGACCCAGCTCAACATTCCGCGTGACTACTTCTACGGCGAGATCGAATGCGAGATTCCGCTGCCGGCACGTGTCGACCGCGGCCCGGGTGGCAGCAAGAGCCTGGATGAGGCAGCCGAGCTGCTGGCCAGCGCCAGGTTCCCGGTCATCGTCTCCGGTGGCGGTGTGGTGATGGCCGATGGCGTTGAGGAGTGCAAGGCACTGGCAGAGCGTCTCGGCGCGCCGGTGGTCAACAGCTACCAGCACAACGATTCCTTCCCGGCCAGCCACCCGCTGTGGTGTGGTCCGCTCGGGTATCAGGGCTCCAAGGCGGGCATGAAGCTGATCTCCCAGGCCGATGTCGTCATCGCGCTGGGCACGCGCCTCGGGCCGTTCGGTACCCTGCCGCAGCACGGCATGGACTACTGGCCGAAGGACGCGAAGATCATCCAGATCGACGCCGATCACAAGATGCTGGGCCTGGTGAAGAAGATCTCCGTCGGCATCTGCGGCGATGCGCGTGAAGCGGCCATCGCCCTGACCGAGCGTCTGTCCGGTCGCAATCTGGAATGCGATGCCTCCAAGGATTCGCGTCTGACCCAGATTCGTGAAGAGAAGGCCGCCTGGGAAGCCGAGCTGGATGCCTGGACCCACGAGAAGGACGCCTTCAGCCTCGACGCCATCGAAGAAGCCAAGGACGAGAAGCCGTTCTCCGGCGGCGAATACCTGCACCCGCGTCAGGTACTGCGCGAGCTGGAAAAGGCCATGCCGGAAGATGTCATGGTCTCCACCGACATCGGCAACATCAATTCCGTGGCCCACAGCTACCTGCGCTTCGATCGTCCGCGCAGCTTCTTCGCCCCGATGAGCTTCGGCAACTGCGGCTACGCGCTGCCGACCATCATGGGTGCCAAGACTGCCGCGCCGGAACGCCCCGCCATCGCCTACGCCGGTGACGGCGCCTGGGGCATGAGCCTGATGGAAATCATGACCGCCGTGCGTCACGACATTCCGGTCACGGCCGTCGTCTTCCACAACCGTCAGTGGGGCGCCGAGAAGAAGAACCAGGTCGAGTTCTACAACCGTCGCTTCGTCGCCGGTGAGCTGGACAACGAAAGCTTCGCCGAGATCGCACGCTCCATGGGTGCCGAAGGCATCACCGTCGACCGTCTGGAAGACGTGGGCCCGGCCCTCAAGAAGGCCATCGACATGCAGATGAACGAAGGCAAGACCTGCGTCATCGAGGTGATGTGTACTCGCGAACTGGGCGACCCGTTCCGCCGCGACGCCCTCAAGAAGCCGGTGCGTCTGCTCGAGAAGTATCAGGATTACGTGTAACGCCCATCGCTGATCGCGCTGTGCAGGTCATGGATGGCAGCGCGATGAAGCGGGTGTAGCGCGACGCGCAAGCAGGACTGGAACTCTCCCTTGCCCCGGCCATTTCAGATGTCCGGGGCTTTTTGGATGTGTCGGCTGCCTGCAAGGGCAGCGAGGAGACAGACATGAAGGCACTCAACAACATTCTGGCGCGGGCCAAGGCAGACCCGCGCCGTATCGTGCTCTGCGAAGGGCAGGACATGCGGGTGGTGCAGGCGGCGGTGAGCGCGGCGGAGCAGGGCCTGGCGCAGGTGATGGTGGTCGGTGACCCCATCGTCATCGCCGCCACCGCCAGAGAAGCCGGGCTTGAGGATCAGGCGCTGGCACGGCTCGAGCTGATCGACCCCGCCACCTCCGAGCACACCGCCAGGCTTGCCGAGGCGCTGCACGCGCATCGCGCGGCCAAGGGCATGACGGCGGAGCAGGCCGCCGAGAAGATTCGTGATCCGCTGACATTCGCCAACATGCTGGTGCGCGAAGGGCTGGCGGATGGCTCGGTGGCCGGCGCCGTGCTCACCACTGCCGATGTGGTGCGCACCGCCATTCAACTGCTGGGGCTGGCGCCGGGCAGCAAGCTGGTTTCCAGCTTCTTTCTGATGATGCTGTGCAAGCCGTTCCACAACCTGAAGGGCGGCATGATCTTCTCGGACTGCGGGCTGGTGATCGACCCCGACGCCGAGGAGCTGTCGCAGATCGCGCTGGCCGCCGCCGACAGCGCCCAGGCCTTGCTCGGGGAAGACCCACGGGTGGCGATGCTGTCATTCTCCACCAATGGCAGCGCGCATCACGCCTCGGTGGACAAGGTGGTACAGGCCGCGCATCGGGTACGCGAGCAACGCCCGGATATCGCCATCGATGAAGACGTGCAGCTCGACGCCGCCATCGTGGCGGAAATCGCCGAGCGCAAGCTGCCCACCTCGCGCGTCAAAGGCACCTCCAACGTGCTGGTATTCCCCAATCTGGAAGCCGGCAACATCGGCTACAAGCTCGCCGAACGCATCGGCGGCGCAGAAGCCATCGGCCCGCTGCTCCAGGGCCTCGCCAAACCCGCCAACGACCTCTCGCGCGGCTGCTCCACCGCCGACATTCTCAATGTCATTGCGGTCACTGTCGTCCAGGCACAGCAACGCACCCCGCAAGACTGATTTCTCCTTCTTTTCCTTCTGTTAGCCGCTCACGGCGGATAGGGCAGGCGAAAGCCTGCCTGTAGATTACTAGATAGTTTTAGTGATGTTAGATTTGAACTCTTTTATCGTTCAATGTTCGTTGACTTTAAATATATGCTTTGTTGTGTCGTCTTTTAGTCCTATATTCTATGGTCTTGCTATGAATGTGTTAATTGCTAAGCTTTAATATATATAGATTAGGGTAAGGATGATCATTGCAATTATTTAATGGTAAGGGGTGGAAAAATGTCTAATGTGGTATTTTTTAGCTTCAAGGAAGCTGATAGAGAGATTGTTCTAACTATCAAGGGAAGAGCAGTTAATCCTAGGTATAGTAATTTGAATTTTAGAGTTCGCGATTTGCTAAGAAGATGGAGAACGGAAGACTCGGCAGTTATTAAGCAAGCAATTTCCAAAAGCCTTAGTGGCACATTTAGAACAATCGTTTTTGTAGGTAATGAAACGCATAGAAGCTATTGGGTACCTCATGAGGTGAGAATGACCTTAGAAAAAGGTAAGCCTGTATATGCTATTAGAATTAATGGTGTTTATGGAGCTATTCCGAAATGTCTCTCAGATAATGGTATTAGAGTTCATGCTTGGAGTGAAGAGAATTTGCAAAGTTTAGCTACAATGTAGGAGCTAGGGATATGAATGCTGAAGACTATCCCGGGTTACATAGGGCTGCTGACACTGCATCTAACCAATCGCAGTCTAAACACTTAAACCCGCCTTATTCACGAGTGCCCTGATCGGGCGGCTTGAAGTGGCTGGCCGTTGGGTTCTCGCACCAGGGGCGCTATCTACGCCGTAACGGCCCGCTGAATCATGCCCAAATGCTGCTCTTCTGTCGTATCTATATAACGTTCAGGAATTAATCACGCCGTTAAAGCAGCCGTCATCGTCGACCGTCGCTGCGGTCGCTCGATTCTTGAAGCTATGGTGGTTGCGCCGAACGTCAGCTGAGCGCGGTCAGCTTCGGCAGCCCCTTCAGCAAGGCAGGCCACCATTTATCAGCCGCATCGCCGAGGTGAACGGTGATGCGCCGAGCGTGCAGCGAGAGCGTCGCCGCCACCTTGAGCACCTGTTCACGCATCCGGCTCAGGCTCCAACCCTGCCGAGTCTGGCGCCCCAGCAAGCAGCGAAGACCATGCAGAACCTGATAGGCGTAGAGACTCAGCAACAGGCTCACCTCATTGCGGGCCATCACGTCCTGGACGGTGGAGGCACCGCGATCGGTCGACGAGAGATGCACGTCGAGCGCCGACTTCACCTCGCCCATGTGCGCTTCGGCGCTGCCGCGCTTGCGATAGAGTGCCAGGATCTTCTCGGGCGGCCAGTCGAACTTGCCGAGGTTGGTGACCAGGAAGAAGGCATGCAGCAGCAGGTCATCGGGGCGTTCCTGAACCACCA
>NZ_JADPPY010000119.1:0-371 GCF_018340035.1 Cobetia sp. MC34 | reverse complement strand
GGAGGCCGCGCTGGCGGAAACCGCCGCACTACTGACATTGCGAAAAAAGGCCCGAGCGATCTGGGGGGACGAGGACGAATGATCAGCACCACAGATCGCCAGGACGCCATACAGCTGATCGATGAGGGGCGTGCCCAAGGGGCACGCCTGCAGTCGGCATGCGCTGAACTCGGCATCGGCACCAACACGTATCGCCGCTGGGTGCGGGGCGATCAGGATCGCCGGCCTCAAGCGGTGCGGCCTCCTATCGCCGGAAGAGCGTCAGCAGGTGCTGGAGATTTGCCATCGTCCTGAGTTCGCCAGCCTGCCGCCTGGGCAGATCGTGCCGCGGCTGCTGGACGAAGAAGGCCGCTACGTGGCGTCAGAGTCCA
>NZ_JADPPY010000118.1:0-377 GCF_018340035.1 Cobetia sp. MC34 | reverse complement strand
TCCACCTGCGTCATCAGCGTTGCCGCCAAGTGGCGGAGCTGATCGGGAGAGAGTTGAGTCAGGTCGGGGGGCGTCGTCATTCCGCCAGTATGCCAGCCCGCCGAAGGCAGTGGGATTGGCGCATCAGTGAATAGCGGGCCGGGAGGTTCTGTGCCGTACCTGGCCTGGCGTGTCAGACGACAGAGATGACGCCGTCGGTGCCGAGACGCTGCCAGGGTAGGCCCTGCACCAGTGCCATGGCCTGCTCGGGGCCCCCACTGTCACGCTAGTTGGAGTATCAGCGGCTGTTAGACTCTGAACCATATGGGGCGTGATGAGGTTCCGATGAAGTACTCCGACGAGCGCCGGGAGGCCATCCTCAAGAAGCTGCTCCCGCC
>NZ_JADPPY010000117.1:0-391 GCF_018340035.1 Cobetia sp. MC34 | reverse complement strand
GGCGGCGAGGGCTACCTTGGCTTTGAACTCACTGCTGTACTGTCGACGTTTCCTGCTCATGATCAAGCTCTCCTGGTCGGTATGATCAGAGCTTAGCGCCTGGTCCGAATTCTGGGGTCCACTTCAGTTGAGCTGGCCGATTTGACCTTGAGCCGACCACCGACCTTCCCGCCACCTTCAGGGAGGCGAATCCCATGAATGTATCACTGGTAGTGACAGGTCTTCTGATGATGATTCCGAACATGTCGTTTGCCAACAGCCTTTATCCCGCCTTATTCACGAGTGCCCTGATCAGGCGGCTTGAAGTGGCTGGCCGTTGGGTTCTCGCACCAGGGGCGCTATCTACGCCGTAACGGCCCGCTGAATCATGCCCAAATGCTGCTCTTCTGTC
>NZ_JADPPY010000116.1:0-398 GCF_018340035.1 Cobetia sp. MC34 | reverse complement strand
ATAGCGAGCGTGAACCACCCGATCCCATGCCGAACTCGGAAGTGAAACCGCTTAGCGCCGATGGTAGTGTGGAGTTTCTCCATGTGAGAGTAGGTCATCGTCAGGCACTTATACCGAACCGCCCCTGCAGCCTTGCTGCAGGGGCGGTTCTCTTTGTGCGCAGGAAAAACTGGCGCAATAGAAAAGCCGTGTGCAGAAAGACGTACATGGAAAAGTGGTGCGAGAGATAACCTTCCCAGGCTGCACAAGAAGAAAGTCTTTGGCTCATCATTGAAGTGGACCCCATCCTTTGGACCACCTGACGGGTCGTCTAAGCTCGGATCAGGTCATCATCGGCGTCAGGCCGCCTGGGTCAGTGGTTGAGAGAAGTACACTTCATCAGGTGTGGCATCGTCCAG
>NZ_JADPPY010000115.1:0-399 GCF_018340035.1 Cobetia sp. MC34 | reverse complement strand
ACCAGAAGTGGTTAGCCTAACCTTCGGGAGGGCGATCACCACGGTGTGGTTCATGACTGGGGTGAAGTCGTAACAAGGTAGCCCTAGGGGAACCTGGGGCTGGATCACCTCCTTATCGACACTGTCTGCTGCTCGCGGCAAGTGCTCACAACGAATTACCTGATCTTATTGCTGGCTTAGCCGGCAGTGGCAAGCGTGCTCAACAGAGCGCGCTTGCCACTGTTCTCTGAACAGCCGCTCTTTAACAATGTGAATCATGCTGACGATAGATATGTGCGCCAAGCGCATGTCTATCAAACGATATGTCGGAGAGGTCCGACAGATTCGTAATCCTTGACAGACCCCTTGGGGTTATATGGTCAAGCGATTAAGCGCATACGGTGGATGCCTTGGCAGCCA
>NZ_JADPPY010000114.1:0-408 GCF_018340035.1 Cobetia sp. MC34 | reverse complement strand
GCGTCATGACGGCGAGGCCAAAGGCATTCTGACGCAGCGCCGAGAGGTCTTCGAGGCCGCGAAGCAGCGTCACCCGGAGCGATGGTCAGGTGACATCCGAAAATTCGACCTGCCGGAGATAGTGCATTTGAATCCGGAGCGGGATCCGATACCGCAGGCAATAGGGTTTTAAAAAGCCAGAACCACTTCATGTGCCAACTATGTTGACAGATTCCGTGTCCATGGAATGACCTGCTTACGAGAAATGCCCCACATTGTTGAGAATGTAGGGCATTTTCTTCAACCCGCCTTATTCACGAGTGCCCTGATCAGGCGGCTTGAAGTGGCTGGCCGTTGGGTTCTCGCACCAGGGGCGCTATCTACGCCGTAACGGCCCGCTGAATCATGCCCAAATGCTGCTCTTCTGTC
>NZ_JADPPY010000113.1:0-417 GCF_018340035.1 Cobetia sp. MC34 | reverse complement strand
AGAGTTTCAAGAGCTTAGCTACGAATGGCCGGGCTTGAAAACGGTAGGGGTGGTGATGAGTTTTCGCCAAGAGGGCGATGAGGCTCCTGAAGAGCCGATGATCCGCTACTACATTAGTTCAGCCGAGCTGACCGCCAAGAAGCTCGCCGAAGCAGCTCGGCAGCACTGGCATATTGAGGCCAAGCTCCACTGGTCTTTGGATGTGGCGCTTCGTGAAGATGCCTGCAAAATCCACCGCGGACAGGCGGCGGAAAACCTCGCCAGGGTCCGGCATATTGCGCTGAATTACCTGCCCCCAGTGTCAGGATGAGTGTCGCACCCTCTGATATCCTGTTCTTATAAACCGACAAGGGGGCGAAAGGAGACACTCATGCCTCGTTACTCCGAGGAGCGCCGGCAAGCCGTGGTGACCAAGCT
>NZ_JADPPY010000112.1:0-468 GCF_018340035.1 Cobetia sp. MC34 | reverse complement strand
CGGCGAGGGCTACCTTGGCTTTGAACTCACTGCTGTACTGTCGACGTTTCCTGCTCATGATCAAGCTCTCCTGGTCGGTCTGATCAGAGCTTAGCGCCTGGTCCGAATTCCGGGGACCACTTCAGGCGGAAATCGGTGCCCATGCCATCCAGTTGGCCCAGTAGAAGATACTCCAGCTTTTCGGCCACGGATCGTCATCGAAGGCCCCGGTGAACAGGCTCTTTTGCATGAAATTGTTGAAATACTCACCCGCGGCTTCGGTGCCATAGCCAAGAATGGTCTGGGTCGGGCCGCACAGAAAGACGAAGGCCATGAAGACGAAGAAGGCCTTGGCGTTGATGGCGGACGACGGCACGGCGACCGTCTTCCAGCGTCTTCTCGGCGTACTGCTCAAGGAACGTGCTCAACTCGGCCTCCACGGCTTTGGCAATCAGATCTCGGGCACCTTGGCGAAGCAATTCATGCAGC
>NZ_JADPPY010000111.1:0-471 GCF_018340035.1 Cobetia sp. MC34 | reverse complement strand
TAGCGCCTTGCGCTGATAGTACATTGAGGAGCGACTGATACCGAGTAGCTGGCACTGACGCCGGAGGCTGATGTCGGGCGCCTGCGGCTCGACCAGTGCCACGCGCTGGGCCCGGCTCAACGACCGAGCCCGCGTGACAAAAAATCCCGTTCCACCGTCAGCTTGCCGATCTCGCGGTAGAGCGTATCGATCTCCTCCTGGGTCTTCTGAGCGGTTTTACCGGAACTCTTGCTCTCGAAGACGCCGGTGGCATTGTCCAGCAGTTCGCGTTTCCACTGACTCACCATGGTGGGGTGGATCTCGAAGCGGGCCGCGATCTCCGACGTGGTCTGCTCTCCCTTGAGGGCGGCGAGGGCTACCTTGGCTTTGAACTCACTGCTGTACTGTCGACGTTTCCTGCTCATGATCAAGCTCTCCTGGTCGGTCTGATCAGAGCTTAGCGCCTGGTCCGAATTCCGGGGACCACTTCAC
>NZ_JADPPY010000110.1:0-479 GCF_018340035.1 Cobetia sp. MC34 | reverse complement strand
TACCGCCCCCCTGGATATGCGGGCCGGTCCGGACACTGCGTTGGCCCGAGTGGTGAAGGTCTTCGGCGCGGCTCGCCCGCATTGTGCTTATCTGTTCGCCAACCGGCGTGGCAACCGCATGAAGGTGCTGGTCCACGATGGTCTGGGCATCTGGCTGTGCGCCAGGCGCCTGAACCAGGGCAAGTTCCACTGGGCTGGCAACCGGCATGGCGATTGCGTCGAGCTCTGCCCCGAGCAGGCCATGGCACTGGTGCAGGGCCTACCCTGGCAGCGTCTCGGCACCGACGGCGTCATCTCTGTCGTCTGACACGCCAGGCCAGGTACGGCACAGAACCTCCCGGCCCGCTATTCGCTGATGCGCCAATCCCACTGCCTTCGGCGGGCTGGCATACTGGCGGAATGACGACGCCCCCCGACCTGACTCAACTCTCTCCCGATCAGCTCCGCCACTTGGCGGCAACGCTGATGACGCAGGTGGA
>NZ_JADPPY010000010.1:0-118340 GCF_018340035.1 Cobetia sp. MC34 | reverse complement strand
CAAGCTAGGATCGTTTCCGCTCGACTTGCATGTGTTAAGCCTGCCGCCAGCGTTCAATCTGAGCCATGATCAAACTCTTCAGTTGAAAGCTTGATAGTCTGTTAAGCAGACCAAACTTGGTTCAGAGCCAAACTTCTCGTGAGAGGCTTGCTCCGATATTTGGTGACCTTGTCACCACTCATCGGCAAGCGCTCACACGAATTACCTGATCAAATTTTTAAAGAGCGTCGCTATTAAGCGAGGAGGCATATTTTACCCGGAACGCTTGAGAAGTCAAGCACTTGATGATGAGTCAGTCGACTGCCTCTAAGCATCATCAAGCGGTGAGGAGCATTGCTCGATCACCTGTTCCGTAAGGAGTGCGGCGTATTCTAGCGAATCGCCCGGGATTGTCAATCGATGATGTCGAAGCGGGCTTCAAAAACATCAAGTAAAACAATCACCTGCAAACCTCTTTCACCGCTGGTAACGCCATGCGTCCCCGGCAGCGGATGCGTACTTTACGCACGAACCGCCGTGAGGGCAAGGGCTTTCTTGAGAGAATCTCGCCGCGGTGATGTCAGGCGCTCAAAACGCGTTCGGCCCCACCATGTCTGGTGGGGCCGAACGGGAGGCGACATACGCCAGCGTCTTCTCAATACCTTTCAGTATCCCTCAGTACCTCAGCGCGTCACGGTCACTCGGGCGTAGCGCTTCTTGCCCGCCTGGATGACGATGGCAGTATCGAAAGGTGCCATATAGGAAGGCTCGACCACTTCGCCATCCACTTTCACGCGACCATTCTTGAGCATGTCCTTGGCCTGAGCGCTGTTGTTGGCCAGGCCCGCGCGGTTGATGACCGCCGCGATCGGCGCCACCTCGGCGCCTTCCAGGCTGACGGTGACATCCGGCATGTCCGCCGGCAGCTCGCCGTCGGCCAGCTGATTGCCGCTGGAGAGGTGCGCCGTCGCCGCCGCTTCTTCATCGTGAAAGCGTGCCACCAGCTCGCGCGCCAGCTCCATCTTGATATCACGCGGGTTGGCACCGTCGTCGATGCTGGCCATCAGCGCCTTCACTTCATCGAGAGGACGCAGCGACAGCAGCTCGAAGTAACGCCACATCAGCGAATCCGGCATGGAGACGATCTTGTTGAACATCTCGCCCGGGCGGTCGTTGATGCCGATGTAGTTGCCCAGCGACTTGGACATCTTCTGTACGCCATCCAGGCCCTCGAGGATCGGCATGGTGATCACGACCTGCGGCTCCTGGCCACGCTGGCGCTGCAGCTCACGCCCCATCAGCAGATTGAACTTCTGATCGGTGCCGCCAAGCTCGATGTCCGCTTCCAGTGCCACGGAGTCATACCCCTGGATCAGCGGGTAGAGGAACTCATGGATGGAGATCGGCTGATTGCCGGTATAGCGCTTGTCGAAATCGTCACGCTCGAGCATGCGCGCGACCGTACTGGAGGCCGCCAGCTCGATCATGTCACCCGCGGAGAGCTTGTTGATCCATTCGGAGTTGAAGGCGATGCGCGTCTTCTCCTTGTCGAGGATCTTGAAGACCTGCTCCTGATACGTCAGGGCGTTGGCCTTCACATCCTCTTCGGTCAGCGGCTTGCGCGTCACGCTCTTGCCGGTGGGGTCGCCGATGCGGCCGGTGAAATCACCGATCAGGAAGATGATCTCGTGACCAAGGTCCTGCAGCTGGCGCAGCTTGTTGATCAGCACCGTATGACCGAGGTGCAGGTCCGGCGCCGTCGGATCAAAGCCCGCCTTGACCTTGAGCTTGCGCCCGGACTCGAGCTTCTTGATCAGCTCTTCCTCGACCAGCACCTCATCGGTACCGCGCTTGATGATCTCCAGCGCTTCCACTACTGACTTGTCGCTCATCCTGCCCTCTCTGACCGTTGCTGCTCCCCTCGTAACGGGGCATGTTGGCCGAGAATGTTAGCATGACGAGCATGGCATGCACCCCCTGCCGCAGAGCGGCGTGCTCACAAGCTTCACCCCCCTATTGCACGCCCCCAATGATCGGGAGACCCCCAATGGCGCTCTACCTTGGCTTGATGACCGGCACCAGCCTGGACGGACTCGATATCGCCTTGCTCGATATCACCCCCTCCTCGCCAGACCACGAACGGATTCGCTTCATTGATGGGCTCGATCTGCCGCTGCCCGAGACACTGCGGACTCGGCTCTGGCAGCTGATGCATTGCGATGAGGCATGCTTCGCCGATCTCGCCGCCGCCGAGCAGGCGTTGGCCGAACTGGCCGCCAGCGCAGTGACGCGCTTGCTGACCCGCCAGCAACTGAGTGCAGACGATATCGCGGCCATCGGCAGCCATGGCCAGACCATCGAGCATCGCCCCTACGGCTTCAGCGACCGGCCATGTCACACGCCCTACACCCTGCAGCTCGACAACCCCAGCCTGCTGGCCGAGCTGTGCGGCATTCCCGTCGTCGCTGACTTCCGGCGCCGTGATCTGGCCGCCGGCGGTCAGGCGGCCCCGCTGGCGCCCGCCTTCCACGCTGCCCTTTTCAGTCAGCCAGACCAATGGCATGGGCTGCTCAACCTGGGCGGCATCGCCAATCTGACGCTACTTCCCCCTCAGGACTCCACGGCTGACGTCATCGGCTTCGATACCGGCCCCGCCAACTGCCTGCTGGATGCCTGGCATGCCCGTCATCGTGGCACCGCGGTGGATCAGGACGGCCAATGGGCCGCCAGCGGCAAGGTGATCCCTGGCTTGCTCGAGAGATTGCTGTCGGCCGATTACTTCCGCCGACCACTTCCCAAGAGCACTGGCCGAGAAGACTTCCATCTCGACTGGTTGGCACAGCACCTGAACGGCGACGAGGCACCGGCCGACGTGCAGGCCACGCTCTTGAGCCTGACCGTCGAGAGCATCGTGCAGGCACTGGAGCAGACCGGCGTGTCACTGGCTGCGCTGACACCCTGTGGTGGCGGGGCACGCAATGGCGCCCTGCTCACGCAGCTGGAGCAGCGCCTGGCGCAAGGCGAGCAAGCGACGCCTCTCATGTCCTGCGCTGATATGGGCTGGAACGCAGACCTGCTCGAAGCCAGCGCCTTTGCCTGGCTCGCGGCGCGTAGAGTACTGGAGCGCCCCGGCAACCTGCCCAGCGTGACCGGCGCGAGCGGCCCGAGAGTGCTGGGCGGCCTCTACGCCCGCTGATCCTCAGCGGATACGAAAAAGCCGCCCTCTTCCTCAGAAGCAGGGCGGCTCTTGATTGACCAATCACTATGCTAGCGTCACCGACAGCTGGCATCACCGACACGCCTCAGTCGTCATCCCCTTGCAGCGAGAAGCGACTGGCGGCATTCAGGACATCCAGCTGGGCTTCCTGGGCACTGTCGGAATCACCGAACTTGATCATCAGGCGCAGGTCATTGGCGGAATCGGCATGCGCCAATGCCACTTCCTCGGTGATCAAGCCCTGCTGATGCAAGGCGTACAGCGATTGATCGAAGGTCATCATGCCCTGCTGCTGCGAGCGCTTCATGACGTCCTTGATCTCGACCACCGCGCCCTTGCGGATCAGGTCGACGATCAGCGGTGAACGCAGCATCACCTCAATGGCCGGCACGCGCTGGGTGGTGTTGCCACTCTTGTGAGGCAGCAGCTGCTGGGCCACGATGCCCTTGAGGTTCAGCGACAGATCCATCCACACCTGTTCATGACGCTCCTCCGGGAAGAAGTGGATGATGCGGTCCAGCGCCTGGTTGGCATTGTTGGCATGCAACGTCGCAAGACACAGGTGACCGGTCTCGGCGAAGGTCAGCGCATGCTCCATGGTCTCACGCGAGCGGATCTCGCCGATCATGATCACGTCCGGCGCCTGGCGCAGCGTATTGCGCAGTGCCACCTCGAAGGACTCGGTATCGATCCCAACTTCACGCTGCGTCACGATGGAGCGCTGGTGAGGGTGGATATACTCGATCGGGTCTTCGATGCAGATGATGTGCCCGCTCGAGGTCTGGTTGCGGTGCTGGATCATCGCCGCCAGCGAGGTCGACTTGCCGGCGCCGGTACCGCCGACGAAGATCACCAGACCACGCTTGGTCTCGGAAAGCCCCTTGATGATCTCCGGCAGCCGCAACTCTTCCAGGCTGGGAATCGACAGCTGGATGCGGCGAATCACCATGCCCATCTGGCTGCGCTGGTAGAAGGCGCTGATCCTGAAGCGCCCGACTCCCGGCAAGCTATGCGCGAAGTTGGCCTCGCGCTCTTCCTCGAAGCGCTCGCGCTGCATGTCACTCATCGGTGCGAGCACCAGCTCTCTCACCTGATCGACACTCAGCTTCTTGTCACCCAGCGCCACCATGCGGCCATTGACCTTCATCTGCGGCGGCGTGCCAGTGGAGATGAACAGGTCCGAGCTGCCCTTGCTGACCATCAACTGCAGAAGTTCATGCAGCCATTCATGAGGAGTCATGAGTTGTATCCCGATATGCGCCTTGAGAGTCGCGCCCAAGGCCTCGCGCTGAAATGCCGTCCCATGAACCTGAAAAGTTGACGTGTTCCGGCCCCTGCCCCACCTACCTGCCACGTGATTGTCGGTACTCCCGGCGAATTCAGCTCAACAAGCCCTTGGCTTTCGCCTGAGCATCTTCATTGGTCACCAGCCCTTCCGCCAACAGACGCGTCAGCGCTGCATCCAGTGTCTGCATGCCCAGGGCGCCACCGGTCTGGATGGAGGAATACATCTGCGCCACCTTGTCCTCGCGGATCAGGTTACGAATGGCAGGCGTCGCGATCATGATCTCGTGAGCCGCCACTCGGCCACCGCCAATCTTCTTGAGCAGTGTCTGGGCGATGACGCCCTGCAGGGACTCGGGCAGCATCGAGCGCACCATCGACTTCTCCTCGCCGGGGAAGACGTCGATGATACGGTCGACGGTCTTGGTCGCGGAGGTGGTGTGCAGGGTGCCGAACACCAGGTGGCCCGTCTCGGCCGCGGTCAGCGCCAGGCGGATGGTCTCGAGATCTCGCAGCTCGCCGACCAGAATGACATCCGGGTCTTCACGCAGCGCCGAACGCAGCGCGGGCGCGAAGCCGTGGGTATCACGGTGCACTTCACGCTGGTTGACCAGACACCGCTTGGACTGGTGCACGAATTCCACCGGGTCCTCGATGGTGAGGATGTGGCCGTACTTGTTCTCGTTGATGTAATCGACCATCGCCGCCAGCGTGGTGGATTTACCGGAGCCGGTCGGCCCGGTGACAAGAATCAGGCCGCGCGGCAGCATGCACATCTTGCGGAAGGCTTCACCGAGCCCCAGATCCTCCATCGTCAGCACTTCCGAGGGGATGGTACGGAAGACGGCCCCCGCACCACGCCCCTGATGGAAGGCGTTGACACGAAAGCGCGAGACGCCCGGCACCTCGAAGGAGAAATCGGTCTCGAGGAATTCCTCGAAGTCACGGCGCTGCTTGTCATTCATGATCTCGTAGATCAGCGCGCGCACCTGCTTGTCATCCATTGACGGCACATTGATGCGCCGCACATCACCGTCGACACGAATCATCGGTGGCAAACCAGCGGACAGGTGAAGATCCGACGCGTTCTGTTTTGCCGAAAAAGCCAGCAGTTCGGTAATATCCATGCAGTTCCCTCGCGAAGACCGAAGCTCTTGTACCAACGAGTCTTGTGTACTCTGGTGAAAGTGTGAAGTGGCTCTTCAGTAGATAGTGCGATGGGCACCATGTCACCAGGCCTGTCACGCTCATGCTATTGATGACACGCCTGATACCGTGCCAGCCATCGCCAGGTTGTTCCGCAAATTCTGGAGCCGAGCCGCATGACCGCAGTCCCCGACGACGAAGCTTGTGTTACCCAGTGTATCCTAGAGGCCCGCGCGCGGCTGGAAAAGGCATTGCAGACAAGTAAACGCAACGCTGATTCGGCGCAAGTGCTGGCCGTCAGCAAGACCAAACCCGCCACGCTGGTGCGCGCAGCCTGGCAATCCGGCCAGCGGGCCTTCGGCGAGAACTATCTGCAGGAAGCGCTGGACAAGCAGCAGGCGCTGTCGGACCTCACCGATATCGAATGGCATTTCATCGGCCCCATCCAGTCCAACAAGACGCGCGCCATTGCCGAGCACTTCGCCTGGGTGCATACCGTGGAACGCGAGAAGATCGCACGCCGCCTGAGCGAGCAGCGCCCCGATGAGCTTGGCGCGCTCGATGTCTGCCTGCAGGTCAATATCTCCGGCGAAGCCTCCAAGGCTGGCGTGGCACCGCAGGAACTGCTGGCGCTGGCCGAGACAGTGATCGCGCTGCCCGGGCTGCGCCTGCGCGGCCTGATGGCGATTCCGGCCCCCTGCGCCGCCGATGCCAGTGAGACCGAGCGCCGTGCGCCCTTCCGCCAGCTACGTGAGCTGCTGGAACAACTGCAGACGCGCTTCCCCGCCGCCAGCTACCCGCAGGCCCGGCTCGATACGCTCTCGATGGGCATGAGCGCGGATCTTGAGGCCGCCGTCGCCGAAGGTGCGACACTGGTACGCCTCGGCACTGCCATCTTCGGCGCACGTGACTATTCCCACGTCCACTGAGTCCAACGCTCGCTGATGCAAGCCCAACGCTCACGCAAGGCTCTCGAGCTTGCTGCCAGCCCTTCCACTGAATGATCAGGAGCACCGCATGACGCACCAGAGCACCGCTACACCGCGCACCATCGCCTTCATCGGCGCCGGCAACATGGCCAGTGCCATCTTCGGCGGCATGGTCGATGCCGGTTATCCCGCGGACCGCATCATCGCCACGGCTCGCTCGCGCGAGACACTCGATGCCCTCGAGCAGCGCTACGGCGTAAGCACGACCCAGGACAACGCCTATGCCGTCTCGCAAGCCGATGTGGTGGTGCTGGGCGTCAAGCCGCAGATGATGCATGACGTCTGCCAGGCGCTGACCCCTGCGGTGCAGAACCGCAAGCCGCTGATCGTCTCGGTCGCGGCCGGCATCACCTGCGACAGCCTCGAGCGCTGGCTGGGCGGCGACCTCGCCATCATCCGCTGCATGCCCAACACGCCGTCACTGGTCGGTGTCGGTGCCAGCGGCCTCTATGCCACCGCCCAGGTGACGGAGGAGCAACGCGGCTTGATGGATGAGATGCTGACTGCGGTCGGTATCGTCGAGTGGGTCGAGGAAGAAGGTCTGCTGGAAGCCGTCACCGGCATTTCCGGTTCCGGCCCGGCCTACTTCTTCCTGTTCATCGAGTCACTCGAAGCGGCAGGCATCGAGCTGGGACTGAACGCCGAGACCGCGCGCCGCCTGGCGATCCAGACCGCCCGCGGTGCCGCCGAGATGGCCTTCTCCAGCGAGCATGAGCCTGCCGAGCTGCGCCGTCGCGTGTGCTCGCCGAACGGCACCACGGAGCGCGCCATCAACAGCTTCGAGGAGGATGGCCTGCGCGATATCGTCGAGCGCGCCGCCAAGGCCTCCAGCGTGCGCGCCGCAGAGCTTGCCCGCGAGCTGGATCGCTGACAGCCTCTGCACCACTGACAACTCCTGCAGGCCGCTGGCAGCCCGGGTCACAACAGGCCATCATGCGCTGTTCATCTGTTGTTGGCATGCTAGCGGCATGACGCGTGCACTATCGCGCGCCCACTTCTCACCGTCTTAAGGAAAGCCCCATGGGTGCTATGGGTAATATCGGACTTCAGCTGGTCACCATCCTGCTGCAACTGTTTGTCTACATCCTGATGCTGCGCTTCCTGCTGCAGCTGTCCCGCGCGGACTTCTACAACCCGGTCACCCAGTCAGTGGTCAAGGCGACCAACCCGCTGGTGGCCCCGTTGCAGGGCATCCTGCGCCCGCTGGGTCGCTTCGACATCGCCACCCTGGCCGCGGCCTTCATCGTCGTCAGCCTGGTGCTGGTCGCGATCGGCGCCCTGTTCGGTGGCGGCATGCTGCCGGTCGGCTTCATCGCGCTGACGGCGCTGGGCACCATTCTCGACAGCATCATCAATATCTACTTCTTCGCCCTGATCGCGATGATCATCCTGTCGTGGGTCGCACCGCAGGCCAATCACCCGGGCGCCATCCTGGTTCACCAGCTGGTCGATCCGATCATGAAGCCGGTGCGCAAGGTGATTCCGTCGATCGGCATGCTCGATCTGTCCCCGATCTTCGTGTTCATCGCGCTCAATCTGGTCGGCAGCCTGATCAACCAGACCCTGCCGTCACTGGGCATGCTGCGCAGCGCTTTCAGTTAAGCCGGCGCTCCGCCAGCAAGGATGGCTCGCGCGCGCCCAGCGCGCAGGCCGACGAGATCAGCGCCCGCCACGGACTCCCGTGGCGGGCGCTCTTGCATCGCGCGTCACTGGATCACGCGTACGCACGCTGTGCTAGAGTGAGCCCTCGGCCGAAGCCAGAACCACGGTGCACGAGACGCCCACAAGGCGCATCACCGCGGCTTCGCGCCCCGGACACGGGCCTTGCCCCGAACACTCTGCTGGACATGATGCTGGAAACCTTCACCACGATGCCTGATTCCCTGCCCCCGGATTCGGTCGGTCTCGTCACGCCTCAGACTGCCCACTTCAATACCCCGCTGGAGCTGGCCTGCGGCAGACGCCTCGAGCAGTACTCG
The DNA here is from genome assembly GCF_018340035.1 of Cobetia sp. MC34. NCBI lineage: Bacteria > Pseudomonadati > Pseudomonadota > Gammaproteobacteria > Oceanospirillales > Halomonadaceae > Cobetia > Cobetia sp. MC34. Next base: position 109,746 of record NZ_JADPPY010000010.1, on the reverse strand, counting down.
CTGGTCTACGAGACCTACGGCGAGCTGAACGCGGACGCCAGCAACGCCATCCTGATCTGTCATGCCCTCACCGGCCACCATCATGCGGCTGGCTATCACGCCATGAGCGACCGCAAGCCTGGCTGGTGGGACGACTACATCGGCCCCGGCAAGCCCATTGATACCTCGCGCTTCTTCGTCATCGCGCTGAACAACATCGGCGGCTGCCACGGCAGTACCGGCCCGACCTCGATCAACCCGGAGACGGGCGAGCAATGGGGGCCTGACTTCCCATTGGTGACCGTGCCGGACTGGGTCGAGAGCCAGAAGCGCCTCGCCGAGTCTCTCGGCATCACCCGCTTCGCGGCGGTGGTCGGTGGCTCGCTGGGTGGCATGCAGGCGCTGCAGTGGGTGATGGACCACCCTGATCGCGTCGGCCACGTCGCCATCATCGCCTGCACGCCGAAACTCTCGGCGCAGAACATCGCCTTCAATGAAGTCGCACGTCAGGCGATTCGCTCTGACCCGGAATTCCATGACGGCTGGTACTCGCGTGTCGATGCCGTGCCCAAGCGCGGCCTCAAGCTGGCGCGCATGGTCGGTCACATCACCTATCTTTCCGAGCATTCGATGGGCACCAAGTTCGGGCGTGATCTGCGTCAGGACCGCCTCAACTTCGGTTACGACGTCGACTTCCAGGTCGAGAGCTATCTGCGCCACCAGGGCGATACCTTCTCCACCGCCTTCGATGCCAATACCTACCTGCTGATGACCAAGGCGCTCGACTACTTCGATCCTGCCGCCACGGCAGGCGATGACCTGTCCGCGGCCATGGCGCCGATCAGCTGCCCGGTACTGGTAGTCAGCTTCACCACCGACTGGCGCTTCGCGCCGTCACGCTCTCGCGAGCTGGTCAATGCCATGATCCATGCCGGCAAGTCGGTCAGCTACGCCAACATCGACTCGCCGCACGGCCATGATGCCTTCCTGCTGCCGGGCGAACGCTACGAGACGGTGCTGGGCAACTTCCTGACTCGCGCTTACGACCACGCCTGTGGCGCGCCAGCCACGCAAAAGCCGAGCACCAAGGAGACCAGCCATGCGTAACGACCTCGCCCAGATTCATGACTGGATTCCCGAAGGCGCGCGCGTGCTGGACCTCGCCTGCGGTGACGGCACCCTGCTGGCCTCCCTCAAGGAGACCAAGCAGGTCTTCGGCTATGGCCTGGAGATCGACCCCGACAACATCAGTGCCTGTATCGCCCGTGGCGTGAACGTCATCGAGCAGAATGTCGATGATGGCCTGGCCAACTTCGCCGACGACACCTTCGATCGCGTGGTGATGTCCCAGGCATTGCAGGTACTGCGTCGCCCGGACCGTGCGCTGGAAGAGATGATGCGTGTCTCGCGTGAGGCCATCATCACCTTCCCCAACTTCGCCTACTGGCGCCACCGCCTGCACCTGGGCATGAAGGGCCGCATGCCGGTCTCCAAATCGCTGCCTCACGCCTGGTACGACACGCCGAACATCCACCTGTCGACCTTCGCGGACTTCGAGCGCCTGTGTCGCGCCCAGGGCCTCAAGATCATCGATCGCGCGGTCGGCAATGGCGATCACGAGCCACACCCGGCGGCGACCTGGTGGCCGAACCTGTTCGGGGAAGTGGCCATCTTCCGCGTCTGCCGCGACAACTGCCCACCCGACCAGCGCTGAGTTCAGGCGCCAGACATAAGTCGCCACAGACCAAGCGCCAGGCACCGCAAAAAGACGGCCGACAGGACACTCCTGTCGGCCGTTTCGCGTCATGACGCTACCGATTCTTCCGCGCCGCGATAGTGCTGCGCTATCCGGGCCATGCACAGACAGTCGCAACTAAAGTCTATATACTTTCGGGGTAAACGCAGCTGAGGATCACGGCTCGCACTTCCGGTGAGGTGCGCCGGCATCCCGAGGAGAGAGTGCATGAACTTCCATACCCGCAAGTGGGTCAAGCCTGAAGATCTCAACCCCAACGGCACCCTGTTCGGTGGACGCCTGCTGGCCTGGATCGACGAAGAAGCGGCCATCTACGCCATCGTCCAACTGGGCACCTCGCGCGTGGTCACCAAGTTCATGTCGGAGATCAACTTCGTCTCCAGCGCGCGTCAGGGCGACATCATCGAACTGGGCATCACCGCCAGCGCCTTCGGTCGCACCTCGATCTCGCTGTGCGTCGAGATCCGCAACAAGATCACCCGCGAGCGCATCCTGACCATCGACCGCATCGTGCTGGTCAGCGTCGATGCCGACTTCAAGCCGGTGCCCCACGGCCGCACGCGCATCACCTATATCGAAGACCGCTTCCGTGAGCAGGCCGGCAGCAACGATAGCCATAACGACGGCCACAACGACAATCACAAAGACGAAACGCCGCAGAAGGCACCGCGTCGGCGTGCCGACAGCGCCTCGGACCTCAAGAACGCCTGATCGCGTCGCTCTTCAGGTCGCGCCACGCAGGTCGCACCAACGAAAAAGGCACCTCCGAGAGGTGCCTTTTTTCATGCCGGCAATTCAGGCCGCTGTTGTGTTGCTGATGTCCGAGGGCTGACTAAGCAGGGCCTGACTGGCCGCTAGCTGACGATCGTCTGCATCGTCTCACGCAGGCCTTCACAGGCATCCGCGACTGGCGCCGTCGCCGGCGTGAACCACACCAGATCATAGGCCGGCGCCGCACCGGCGCTTTCGGGCAGATAATCGGTGAGATGTGTCAGCGGTTGGCCCGCGTCATCCCAGGCCACCGGCATCAGCGCCACGGACAGCGTGCTGCCGTCCAGCCAACGCGGCACGCCGATATCGCGACGGGCATGGCCGGAGCCACACACCAGCAGGCTGGTGGCGCCGTCGGCCGTCAGGCCCTCCAGGCGTTCTGCCATCTGCTGATCCCGCGCCAGCTGCGCACGCAGCATCGCATCCAGGCGCTCTGCGCCCAGCAGGCCGCAATGGCCTTCATCCAGCGCCTCACGCTGCAGGCGCAGCACCGCTTCCGGCAGCGCCAGCGGCGACTGTCCCGGTGCCATGCTGGCCTCCAGCTGTGCCGACGACAGGCTGGCAGAGGCCAGTGGCGCACCACTGTCCAGCGCTCCGCGCAGCAGGGGAGCGTAGTCGGTGAAGGGCCAGCGCGCATTCCAGGCCAGCAGCTGCTGAAGCTCGTCATCCGGCAATCCCGCGACCGCAAGCGAGGTGCGGTTGGCCAGCGACAAGGCGGCATCCTGGGTCGTGTCCAGCATCTCCAGCGCCACACCACCCAGCTGACGCCGCGCGACCAGCGCATCGATCAACCAGCGCTCCAGCTGGTGATGGTCCGGATTGTCGTGATGCTCGCCCAGCAGCACCATCGAGTGTGCCTGACTCCAATCGACCAGCGCCGCTGGCGACAGACGACGGTTGCCCTCCGCGACCAGAATGCTGCCCAGCAACGGATGGGACGCCTTGGGGTCATGCCAGGCCGGCAGCGGTGGCAACGGCCCGTTGGCTGGCTGAGCGGCCTGTGCGAGCGGGCTTCTCAGTGCCGTGCCCAGCACGGAGAGCCCGCCCGCCGAGGCGACCATGCCGGCCAGCAACTGGCGACGGCTTACCCCGACCGTGCGCTCAGGCGTCTCGGATTCGTTGCTGGAGCGGAAGCTGGAAGTGATCGAGCGGCGAAATAGCGACATGAAGATGACCCGGCATGGAAGGAAGCGGCAAGACACGGTAAAAGACCACAAGAGAGCGTGCCAACGCTGCCATGATACCCGATGCGAGCCCCCTCATGTCCGAAAGGCCACCAACACTCCCCCAAGGGCCCTCATCCAGGCTGTGCTTGAGACTGCCGCTGCCATCACTGCCCGTCGGCCGCAGCATGACACTGACACTCGATGATGGCCGTCCGGCCTTGCTGGTGATGCAATCCGACGGCCCGCGCGCCTTCCTCGACCGCTGCCCGCACCAGGGCAGCCGAATGCTGACCGAGGACGAGACTGGCGATCCCTACATGGACGCGACCGGCGGCCTGATTCTCTGCCACCACCATCAGGCCTGTTTCGAACCGCATCACGGCACCTGCATCAGCGGACCCTGCGTCGGCCAACGCTTGACCGCGCTGGACGTTGAGCTGGTGCACAACGACGCCTCACCAGCACAGCTGCTGCTGTGGGAGGCCGCAGGCAGCGGTGGAGAAATGAGGGAGAAATGATAGAGAGATGATGGAGAGACGAGCGCTGACTGACAGGCTGAGCGCCGGCGACCTGATCAGCCAGCAAAGCGCGCGTCATGCAGTGGCAGCGCGCGTGTCAGGCCCAGTCTTGCTCGCCACAGCGGCTGACCCGCGTCCGAAAGAGAATCCTCGAGCGTGATCTGCATGCCCAGCGCCACTACCTCGACACCGGCGGCCTGCGCCCGGGCAAAGGCCTGCGCATAGGCCGGGTCGAGATGCGCCGCCGGTGCGACATCCTCGATCCCGTCATGGGCGACGCAGAACACCAGCACGCAGCGGTGGCCTGCTGCGACCAGCGCCGCGAGGCTGGCCAGATGGCGCTGGGCACGCGTGCTCACCGAGTCCGGGAAATAGCCGTGACCGTCGGCTTCACGCAGCGTCAATTGCTTGACCTCCAGATAGATCGAGGCCGCGCCCTCCTCCTTCGGCCACATCTGGAAATCGAGCCGTGAGCGCTCCGGCATGTCATTGCCCGGCAGCAGGACCTCGACACGCGACTCGCGCTTGAGGCGTGCAAAGTCGGCGAGCCCCATGTCGTGCAGCACGCTCACGCTTGCCTGCTGCAGCGCCGCCTCGACATGGGCATTGGCACGTCCGGTATGCACCGCCACCAAGGCCTCACGCCGGCCGTCAGCGCCGGGCGGGTCCAAAGGCAGGCGAATCAGCTCCCAGGTCCAGGCGAGCTTGCGCTTGGGGTTGTCGGACGGCGATAGCCATACCTCACAGCCTTCGACGCACACCGCGCGCATCGAGCCGGTATTCGGGCAATGCGCCGTCACCACTTCACCGGCCCGCTCACCCTCGAGCAGCTCCACCTCGGCGAAGAAGCGCTTGTAGCGACGGATCAAACGACCACGATACAGTCCCTCAAGCACCATCAAGCCGACACTCCCGCCTGAGTGGCACGCCGCTCAAGGAAGCGCTCCATGCGAGCCAGGGCCTCGCGCAGACGCGCCTCATCAGCAGTGAAGGCGATACGCACATGGCGACGCCCTTCGGCCAGCGCGAAGTCCGTGCCCGGCGTGATGGCGACATTCTCTTCTTCCAGCAGTGCGCGGCAGAAGGCCTCGCTGTCATCACTCAGATGCGAGATATCCAGCCAGACGTAGAAGGCGCCCTGCGGCGGCACCGACGGCGCCAGCCCCAGGCGTTCGAGCCCGGCCAGCAGCACGCCACGGCGGGCTTCGAGCACCTGCCGACGCCGCTCGAGCTCCGCTTCGCATTCCGGCGTGAAGGCCGCCAGCGCCGCATGCTGGGCAGGCGTCGAGGCAGCCAGGAAGACATTCTGCGCCAGGCGTGACAAGGGCTCGACCGCCGCTTCAGGCGCCACCAGCCAGCCCAGCCGCCAGCCCGTCATGCCGAAGTATTTCGAGAAGCTGTTGATGACGAAGGCGTCGGGGCACTCCGCCAGTGCGGTATGCGCAGGCACGCCATAGGTCAGCCCCTGATAGATCTCATCCACCAGCAGGTGCGCATCACGCGTCTGGCACAGCTCGCCCAGCGCCTTCAATTCCTCGGGCAACAGCACGTGTCCGGTGGGGTTGGAGGGCGATGCCACCATCACGGCCCGCGTGTTCTCGCGCCAGAAATCATCGGCAAGTTCGGCGGTCAGCTGCCAGCCACTCTCGGCATTGACGGGCACCACATCCAGCTGGGCATCCACCAGGCCCATGAAGTGGCGATTGCAGGGGTAGGTCGGGTCGGCCATCAACACGCTGTCGCCACGTTCGGCGCACAGCAGCGTGGCCAGCAGCAAGGCACCGGAGGCGCCGGGCGTGATGATGATACGGGAGGGAGACACCGTGACGCCGTGGCGGCGCTGGTAGTCTGCCGCGATGGCCTCGCGCAGGGCCGGCAGGCCGCAGGCGGGGGTGTAGCGCGTCTGACCGGCCGCCAGCGCCGCCTGCCCGGCGGCGATCACCGGCGCGGGGGTCGGGAAGTCGGGCTCGCCCACTTCCAGATGAATGACGTCATGGCCCGCGGCCTCGCGCGCCTGGGCGGCTTCCAGCAGCGTCATCACGCGAAAGGCAGCGACGGATTCAAGACGGCGGGCAAACGGCATGACAACACTCCTCAGGATGGGAGCTTCATTCTAGGCGCCTGCCAAGGCCCATTCCCAGCCCCTTCGTGCAGGAAAATCGGTGTTTGCCGGTACACGCCGGACCACTGCCCGCTACAAACTATCGTCGGAGATCGGTTGCAAACTTGTCATTTTTACGCTAAATAAGCTGATCTTCTCGCGAGGGCAGCAGTCAGGACAGCCCCCTCGCCGTGGCCAAGGAGGCAGTGCAACAGACTGTCGACGGCCCAAGTCACCTTGCGGAATGAGGCGGTCCCATGCCCTTAGCTGAAACCAAGCCGGAAGCGCTTAAGAAATTCACCCCGTATGAGCCGGCAGCGGGTGAAGAGTACATGAACGAGAAGCAGCTAGCGCACTTCCGTCAGATCCTGCTGGACTGGAAACAGGAGCTGATGGAAGAGGTCGATCGCACCGTGCGTCACTTGCAGGAAGATGCCAACAACTACGCGGACCCTGCAGACCGTGCCACTCAGGAAGAAGGCTTCAGCCTCGAACTGAGAACACGTGATCGCGAGCGCAAGCTGCTGAAGAAGATCAACGAGACCATCGAGAACATCGATGAAGACGACTACGGCTTCTGCGAAGCCTGCGGCGTCGAGATCGGCATTCGCCGTCTGGAAGCACGTCCGACCGCTACCCAGTGTGTCGACTGCAAGACGCTGGCCGAGTTGAAGGAAAAGCAGCTGGGCCGCTAAGCCCTGCTGTCGATGAAGCGACGTCAGGCCGTCGCCCTCATCCCCCATACGGGCACCCTCCTCGGAGCGGTGCCCGTATGCGTTCAGGCCCTGCTGCCTGCGAATTCCCCACCACGAAGGATGACGGAGCCCACATGCCTACCGCCTACCGTGGCCGCTTTGCCCCTACCCCTTCCGGTCCGCTGCATGCCGGCTCACTGCTGGCCGCCGTCGCCAGCTATCTCGATGCCCGCCATCACGGCGGCGAGTGGCTGGTGCGTATCGAGGATATCGACCCGCCGCGCTGCCCCGCCGGGAGCGCCGATACCATCCTGCGCCAGCTGGATGCCTTCGGCCTGCAGCGCGATGGCGAGCTCCGCTACCAGAGCCAGCGTCACGCCGCCTACGCCGAGGCGCTGGAGCAACTGAAGGCCAGTGGTATCGCCTACCCGTGTGATTGCTCGCGCAAGCAGTGGCGCGAGCATGCCATCTACCCCGGCTGGTGCCGTGAGCGAGCCGAACCGCCCGAGGGCGAGCATGCCTGGCGGCTGGATGTGCGTGCGGCAGAGCGCTTCGGCGGCGCCCGGGCCATCGCTGGCTGGCAGGACCGCCTGCAGGGCGCGATCCAGCTGGATCTTGCCACGCTCGGCGATGTGGTGCTCAAGCGACGCGATGGCCTGTGGGCCTATCAGCTGGCCGTGGTGGTGGATGATGCCGAGCAAGGCATCACCGATGTCGTGCGTGGGCTCGATCTGGTCGACAACAGCCCCTGGCAACGCCTGCTGCAGGCCGCGCTCGACCTGCCGATGCCGCGCCTGACGCACCTGCCGCTGATCACGGCCGCCAATGGCCAGAAGCTCTCCAAGCAGAATCTGGCACCGGCCCTGCCGGAAGACGCCAGCGCGATTCGAACGCTGCTGCACCATACCCTGACGCTGCTCGGTCAGGCGCCGCCGCCCGAACTGGCGACCGCCAGCCCCGCTGAGCAACTCGCCCACGCCACTCCTCGCTGGTCACTCGCGGCGGTTGGCACCGCGCCGTCACTCAGTGCGGCCACTGCTCCAATGTGAAGGACTGCTGAGGGAAGTTGAGGGAAGCTGAGACCAGGCACGCCATGCACTCGGGATGCCTGACAACAGCCACGATTGTCGGATTGCCTCCCCTGTGGGAACAGGACAGACTCGAACGACAGCCATTCCCTCATGCACACCCTCAGGCGAGCGACATCACCCCATGGCCCGGATTCTGATCGTCGAAAAGGAAGGTGCTTCGCGCAACACGCTGCAGCATCTGCTGGAGCGCGAGGGTCATGACGTGGTGCAGGCCAGCGGCCTGGAGGATGCCCGTCTGCAGCACCCCGCCGACTTCGCGCTGGTGATCTGTGACAGCGAACTGGCCGGAGAGCATGCCGACCCGATCCTGCGCGCCAGCCGGCCAACTCCCGTGCTGCTGCTGGCCGACAACCCCAGCCTGCACGCCGCCATCGGCTGCCTGAAGGCGGGGGCAGCCGACTATCTGCCCAAGCCGTTCGATCAGCAGGCCTTCGCGCGCAGCGTGCGAGATGCGCTGTCGCTGCCACGCCAGGGGGCGCCGAGCGACGCGCCCCCTCCTCCCCAGGCGCATGCTGGCACGGCCAACAAGCCGGTGGAGATGATTGGCCATTGTCGCGCCATGCAACAGGTCTATACCCGCATCCGCAAGGTTGCGCCCGCCGATGTCACCGTGCTGGTGCTCGGTGAGTCCGGCACCGGCAAGGAGCTGGTCGCGCGCGCCATTCACCGCCAGAGTGAACGCCATCAGGCGCCGCTGATCTGCGTCAACTGCGCCGCCATTCCCGAGACGCTGATCGAGTCCGAGCTGTTCGGCCATGAAAAAGGCGCCTTCACCGGCGCCACCAGCTCGCGCACCGGTCTGATCGAAGCTGCCGACGGCGGCACACTGTTCCTGGATGAGATCGGCGAACTGCCGCTGGATGCCCAGGCACGCCTGCTGCGAGTGCTGCAGGAGGGCGAGATTCGCCGCGTGGGGGCCATCGAGACGCGCTACGTCGACATCCGCCTCATCGCCGCGACCCACCGCAACCTGCATCAGCTCTCGGCCAGCGGCGAGTTCCGCCTTGATCTCTACTACCGCTTGAACGTGATGGAGATCGACCTGCCGCCCCTGCGTGAACGCGGCGATGACGTGCTGGAACTGGCCGAACATCTGCTGGCCGGCATCGCCCGCAAGCATGGTCGTGACGGCATGCGGCTCTCTCAGCGGGCACGACAGGAAATCCATCACTACGCCTGGCCCGGCAATGTCCGTGAGCTGGAAAACGCCCTCGAGCGGGGCGTCATTCTGGCGGAGCGCCGCATCATCGCCCCGGAAGACCTCGGCCTGCGTACGCCCTCAGGGCAGCCGCTTCAAGCAGCGCCCGCCGCAACGGCAGACCCGGTGCCCCCATCCACTGCTCAGGCGCCGAAGACAGCGGGCAAAGGGGCGGCGAAAGGAGCAATGAAAGGGTCGATGAAAGGCACAGTGAAAGGCGCCGCCAGGGACGCAAGTTCCGAGACGGCCGCAGCGCCTGTGACAGGGCAACCCGCGGCCGGCCAACAGGACATGGGCCAGCCACCGCCTGCGGACACCCCACGCAGCGGCCTCTCGGTGGTCGGCGATGCCGGTGAAGAGGAAGACCTCTCGCTGGAGGACTACTTCCAGCACTTCGTGCTCGAGCATCAGGACCACATGAGCGAGACCGAGCTAGCACGCCGCCTCGGCATCAGCCGCAAGAACCTCTGGGAGCGACGCCAGCGCCTGGGCATTCCACGTCGCAAGGGCCGCCGCAGCTCTCCCGCAAACTGACGTCGGCGCAATGAAGCTGGAGCACTGACACTGGAGTACTGAAGTCACTGCGCTGAAGTCACTGCGCTGAAGTCACTGCGCTGAAGTCACTGCACCATGCAGGTGCCCTCCCGAGCTAGCAACCCGCCTGCGGCGCCACCTTGCATGCCAGAGATCCCCGCATCATCGAGGGCATCGCTAGACTTTAGTGTCGAATGACTCGCAAAAAACCCAGCTCAATCATTAGCTTGCAAGGCACTTCGTTAGACCTTCGCACCAATTGTTACCATCGACCCCAAATCATGACCCTATCCAGCGCACCAATGGGCACGTCAGGTAACACCTCGCACCTCTCTACACCTCACGTCTCAGCGACCTATGTCTAAATGACTGAATTGCTGGTTTTTTTTAAGCTGTGGCACATCCGATGCAATAACACGGTCAAGAAAAAGAACAACCGGAAATACGAAGCGCGCCCAACAACAACAAGAACGCGCAATGCTTCGAAAACCCTCGACACCAACAAGAACAATACCCGTCGAGCGCGTGACATTGATGATGAACCGCATGCCTCACTACATGAGTGGTGACAGGCAAGAGCCAAAACAAGAACAAACGGCCGCAGTTCATCATCCGCCGATCCAACAACAACAAGATATCGGCAGTCCGGAATCTACTGACCAGGACGCGACGAATCCGGCCTCGAGCACCAACAAGAACAACAGGCTCGACCCCGGATCACCCCCGAAACAACAACAACTCGCGGGGGGAGGCTACTCAGCCGTCGGTGAATGGAAGATTGTTTTGAATACGAGATGGTCACCGAACAGACAGCCAGACAACAACAACATGATCTGCAACACGAAGGATCTGTCTGCATTGATTTGTGACTGTGGTGCGTATTCAGGGCGATGCGCCATCACGAAAAAGAACATCCGCTCAAGGATGCGTGTACCCTACCTGCAAGGGAGACCGAGTGATCGGTCTCCCTTTTTCCTTGTCTGAGAGGTGATTTTCGCCTCGTCAGACGCCTTGAAGTGCAGAGTCGGCCCCTGGATGGCAGACCGGCGCTTTGCCAAGGTATCTGCCCTCGGCTACACTGGGCGGCCTGCCACGCACGAGTCGAATCGCTGCATGCTCAAAGGATTTACCCGCTTTCTACAACGCCCCGGTGACCGCTTGAAGACGCTTTTCAATGCAACTGACGCGCCCGCGGCCCCATTGCCCAGCCTGCGTGTGATACCGCGGGACGAGCATCCCGTGTCCCGCCGCCAGCTCAGCGAGAATGCGCTGAAGGTACTCTATCGCCTGCAAAGCGGTGGATATCAGGCCTATCTGGTCGGTGGCTGTATCCGTGATGCCCTGCTCGGACAACGCCCCAAGGACTTCGACGTGGCCACCAACGCCACGCCGGAACAGGTCCGCGAGCTGTTCCGCAATGCCCGCATCATCGGCCGTCGTTTCCGTATCGTGCACGTGCGCTTCGGTCGTGAGGTGATCGAGGTCACCACCTTCCGCGGCAAGCCGGCCGATAGCACGCCCAGCCAGCATACCCAGCAGTCGGAAGACGGCATGCTGCTGCGCGACAACGTCTTCGGCTCCATCGAGGAGGACGCGCTGCGCCGCGACTTCACGATCAATGCCCTCTATTACGACGCGTCCGACTTCACGATCCATGACTGGGCCAATGGTGTACGCGATATCGAAGCGCGCATGATTCGCCTGATCGGCGACCCGGAAACACGCTATCGCGAAGATCCGGTGCGCATGCTGCGTGCCGTCCGCTTCGCCGGCAAGCTGGACTTCGACATCGAGGAGGCCACGGCCGAACCGATGTATGAACTGGCCCCGCTGCTGCTGCAGATTCCGCCGGCGCGCATGTTCGAGGAAGTGCTCAAGCTGTTCATGTCCGGCTATGCACTGGAAACCTTCCATCTCCTGCGTGAGTTTGGTCTGTTCCAGATGCTGTTCCCCGAGACGGAAGAGAGCTTCGCGCATTATCACTGGTCCATGCCGCTGATCGAGAAGGCGCTGGCCAGCACGGACGACCGCATCCGCGAAGACAAGCCGGTCACGCCGGCCTTCCTGTATGCCGCCCTGCTGTGGCCGGGCGTCAAGGCGCGTACCGACCAGCTGATCGCCAGTGGCATGCCCGATATTCCGGCAGCCCACCAGGCGGCCCAGCAGGCGATCGCTCGCCAGCTCAACCATACCTCGATCCCGAAGCGCTTCAGCATTCCGATGCGCGAGATCTGGGACATGCAGGCCAAGTTGCCGCGTCGCCGTGGCAAACGCGCCTTCCAGACCCGTGAGCATCCGCGCTTCCGCGCCGCCTATGACTTCCTGCTGCTGCGCGAATTCGCCGGCGAAGTGAAGCCGGGGCTGGGCAAGTGGTGGACCGACTTCCAGGAAGTCGATGCTCGCACCCAGGTCACGATGATCGAAGGTGTCTCCGATGAAGGCCCCGCCGGCAGCAAGCCGGTCGGCACCAAGCGTCGCGGCAAACGTCGGCGCAATGGTCGCGGCCAGGGCTGAGCAGTGGCTCGTCTGAGCCACTGCCGTCTCCACGCAGGAACTCCGCATGATTTCGACAGCCTTGATTGGCCTCGGTGCCAATCTTGACGATCCGCGCGCTCAACTGGAGCGCGCGCTTGAGGGTCTCGACCGGCTGCCGCTGACCCGCTGCACGCGACACTCTCGCCTGTATGCCAGCAAGCCGGTCGGCCCGCAGGACCAGCCCGACTTCGTCAATGCCGTCGCCGAGCTATCGACCCGCCTGTCTCCCCTCGCCCTGCTCGATCAACTGCAAGCCCTGGAACAGCAGCATCGCCGCGTGCGGCTGCGTCACTGGGGCCCCCGCACGCTGGATCTGGACCTGCTGCTCTTCAATGACAGCAGGATCTCGACGCCGCGTCTCGTCGTGCCCCATCGCGAAATGCTCAAACGTGGTTTCGTGATGCGTCCGTTGGCTGACCTGCTGGGCCCGCAGCGCCTCAGCGTGCTGGGCGAGGAGAATCTCGAAATACTGGCGTCTCGAGTTGAGGGCGATGACTTGCTCCCCCTCGGACCTCAGGAGTAGAGTTTCGCCATCTTGTTACCGTCGTGCCCACTTTGGCCTGTGCGGTAACACTTTCTGGTAACACCGGCCCGTGTCGCCCGCAGTCCGCCCTCGGCGGCCTTCTCGCGATCGCGGCTGCTCGACGCCACGGGCAGCCGCGTCATACGCGCCGCAACGAGTAAGCGTCCCGATGAAAAACGTCACCCTGAGCACCCTGCGCCGCCTCAAGGCCGATGGTGAGACGTTCAGTTGCCTCACCGCCTACGATGCCACCTTTGCTCATCTTGCCAGCGATGCCGGCATTGAAGTGCTGCTGGTCGGCGACTCTCTCGGCATGGTCCTGCAGGGCCATACCAGCACCCTGCCCGTCACCATCGATGACATCTGCTACCACACCGCCGCCGTGGCACGTGGCAAGCAGGGCAGCCTGCTGATGGCCGACCTGCCCTTCATGAGCAATGCCAGCACCGACATCCTGCTCGATCATGCGGCGCGCCTGATGCGTGCCGGCGCCGAGATGGTCAAGGTCGAAGGCGAAGCCTGGCTGGCCGATGCCGTCACCGCGCTCGTCCAGCGTGGTGTACCGGTCTGCGTGCACATGGGCCTGACACCACAGCACGTGCATGCCTTCGGTGGCTACAAGGTACAGGGTCGCGACGAGGCACGCGCCGAGCAGATCATCGCCGATGCGCGCACGCTGGAAGCCGCAGGCGCCGCGATCATCCTGCTCGAATGCGTGCCGTCCGAGCTGGCCGCGCGCATTCGTGATGCCGTCGAGGTGCCGGTGATCGGCATCGGCGCCGGCGTGGACGTCGATGGCCAGATCCTGGTCATGCACGACATGCTCGACCTGACGCCCGGCCGCAAGCCGCGCTTCGTCAAGAATTTCATGAGCGATGCCGGCAACGTGCAGGAGGCCTTCGCCGCCTACCACCAGGCGGTCAAGACGCGCAGCTTCCCGGCGCCGGAGCACGGCTTCTGATGAAAACCGTCTCCCAGATCAACGTCCTGCGCGAGCAACTCGCCCAGGCGCGCCGCGATGGCCTGCGTATCGCGCTGGTGCCGACCATGGGCAACCTGCATGCCGGCCACCTGTCGCTGGTCCGTGAAGCGCGCCGCCACGCCGACATGGTCGTCGCGAGCATCTTCGTCAATCCGCTGCAGTTCGGCCCCGGCGAAGACCTCGACAGCTATCCGCGCACCCTCGAGGCCGACCAGAATGCGCTGGCCGCAGAAGGATGTGACCTGCTGTTCGCCCCCTCGACGGCGGAACTCTACCCCGCGGGCCGCGACGGACTGTGCAACGTGCAGGTGCCGGGCGTTTCCGAAGGCCTGTGCGGCGGCAACCGCCCGGGTCACTTCGATGGCGTCGCCACCGTCGTCAGCATCCTGTTCAATCTGGTACGCCCTGAAGTCGCCTGTTTCGGCGAGAAGGACTTCCAGCAGCTGGCCGTGATCCGCAAGCTCAACCGCGACCTGCACTTCGGCATCGAGATCATCGGTGTGCCCATCGTGCGTGCCGAGGATGGGCTGGCGCTGTCATCACGCAACGGCTACCTGAGTGCGCAGGAGCGCGCCATCGCGCCGCGTCTCAAGCAGTGCCTCGACGCCCTGAAGGCTCGCCTTGAAGAGGGCGTGGCGCGTGATGTGGCGCTGCGCGAGGCACTGGCCGCCATCAGCGAGAGCGGCTTCAAGCCGGACTACCTCGAGCTGCGCCGCGCGGCTGACCTGGGGCCGGTCGAGGATGACACGCGCGAGGCGGTGATTCTGGTCGCCGCACACCTGGGCCGTACGCGCCTGCTCGATAACCTGAAGGTCGCCTTGCCGGTGGCCTGATGCCTGATTAGACTGCGCCGCCTTGCACCCTGGCGTGGCACTGTCCGCCACGTCAGACGCGCCATGGCCCTGGTCCCAGGGCCTTGATCTGCGCCCGGCGGCGCTCAACCGGAGACATCCTGATGCAAGCCATCATGCTCAAGGCCAAGCTGCACATGGCCCGCGTGACTCACGCCGTCCTCAACTACGAGGGCTCCTGCGCCATCGATGGCGACCTGCTCGACATGGCAGGCATTCGTGAGTACGAACAGATCCAGATCTACAACGTGGACAACGGCAAACGCTTCACCACCTATGCCATTCGCGGCGAAGAAGGCTCGAAGATCATCTCGGTGAACGGCGCCGCAGCCCACCAGGCCGACGTCGGCGACCGCGTGATCATCTGCGCCTTTGCCCACTACGCCGAGAGCGAACTGGACGCGCACAAGCCCTCCATGGTCTATCTGATGGAAGGCAACGAGGTCAGCCATACGGCCAACGCCATCCCGGTCCAGATGGCCTGAGAACCCCTTGCTGCCTGCCGCTCCACGCCCTGAGGGCTGATGCTTTCAGGCCTTGAGCCTGCCGCAAGCGCCCCAACACGACGCCAGCCCTGCCTGCCAGAGCGCTGGCGTCGTGCCGTCTGGACAGGCGATACGTATGGCTAAAGGCTGACACTGGAGATGCCCTTTGGCGATTGCCGCACCGCACAAAACTGCCTTATGCTGGAATCTCACCTCAGCAGGACTGCGCCTCGCCCGCTTGATGGCATGGCCATAGTCGCAGCCCATTGACTCAGACAGTCTCGCAAGAGAACAGGAGCGTTCAGATGCAGGATGTGGTGATCGTAGCAGCCCGTCGTACCGCCGTAGGCGCCTTCGGTGGCAGCCTGGCTGGCATTTCCGCCGCGGATCTCGGCGCACATGTCATCAAGGATATCCTCGCCAGCACGGGTGTCAGTGGCGATCAGGTCGATGAAGTGCTTCTGGGGCAGGTGCTGACAGCAGGATGCGGTCAGAACCCGGCACGTCAGGCGGTCATCAAGGCAGGCTTGCCGGAAGGCGTGCCTGCCATGACCATCAACAAGGTCTGCGGGTCTGGCCTCAAGGCGCTGCACCTGGCCACCCAGGCCATCCGTTGCGGCGATGCCGAGCTGATTCTGGCCGGCGGCCAGGAAAACATGTCCCTGTCTCCGCACGTGCTGCCCAACTCGCGTGACGGCAAGCGCATGGGCGACTGGAAGGCGATCGACTCCATGGTCCACGACGGTCTGTGGGATGCCTTCAATGATATCCACATGGGCATCACCGCCGAGAATCTGGCCGAGAAATACGAGATCACCCGTGAAGCCCAGGACGCCTTCGCGGCCGCCTCTCAACAGAAGGCCTGCGCAGCCATCGAAGCTGGCCGCTTCAAGGGCCAGATCGTCCCGGTCGAGATTCCGCAGCGCAAGGGCGACCCGATCGTCTTCGATACCGATGAAAATCCGCGCGCCGGTACCACGGCCGAGAAGCTCGGCGGCATGCGCCCGGCCTTCAAGAAGGACGGCACCGTCACCGCCGGCAACGCCTCAGCGCTCAACGACGGCGCTGCCGTGGTCATGCTGTGCTCCGCCGACAAGGCCCGCGAGCTGGGCCTGACGCCGCTGGCGACCATCAAGGCCTACTCCAACGCGGGTGTTGATCCCAAGATCATGGGCATCGGCCCGGCGCCGGCGACTCGCCTGTGCCTCAAGAAGGCCGGCTGGAGCCTGGAAGACCTCGACCTGATCGAAGCCAACGAAGCCTTCGCCGCCCAGGCCCTGTCGGTCAACAAGGAGCTGGGCTGGGATGTCGACAAGGTCAACGTCAATGGCGGCGCCATTGCCCTTGGCCACCCGATCGGCGCCTCCGGCTGCCGTGTGCTGGTCTCGCTGGTGCACGAGATGATCGAGCGTGATGCCAAGAAGGGTCTGGCGACCCTGTGCATCGGTGGCGGTCAGGGTGTCGCGCTGGCCATCGAGCGCAGCTGATCGCTCACATATCTGAACCCCCGCCTGAACCCTCCCTGCTCGCGCAATCTCGAGCAGGGAGACACGCAAAAGCCCCCGCCAGGTTACTGGCGGGGGCTTTTTCTTGCCCGGAGGGCTCACCTCTCATGCAGAGCAGGCAAGACCGAGGCGGGGACGCTCCGCGACGATCGGTCAGTCCTGGGCGGCGGCCTCTTCAGCCTGAGCAGCGGCAAAGCCCGCCTTCTCTTCTTCGCTGATCTCTTTCAGCGACAGCTTGACGCGATTGCGGTTGTCGATGTCGAGCACCTTGACCACCACCTCATCGCCTTCATTGAGGTAGTCACGTACGTCATTGACCCGCTCCTCGACGATCTGCGAGATATGCAGCAGACCATCAGTGCCCGGCATGAAGGTGATGAAGGCACCGAAGTCGGCGATGCGCGCCACCTTTCCGGCATAGAGCTTGCCGATCTCGGCCTCGGCAATGATGCCCTCGACGTATTTGGCAGCCGCCTGTGCCTGCGCCTTGTGCTCGGCATAGATGCGCACGCTGCCATCGTCGTCGAGATCGACATTGGCCCCGGTCTCTTCACAGATCTTGCGGATGGTGGAGCCGCCCTTGCCGATCACATCACGCACCTTGTTGGGCGCGATCTTGAGGGACAGCATCGCCGGGGCATTGTCCGAGACTTCCTGGCGACTGGCGGCCAGCACCTCATTCATCTGCGCGAGGATGGTCAGACGTGCCTCGAGGGCCTGTTCCAACGCCTGCTCAAGAATCTCCTCGTCGATCCCCTCGATCTTGATGTCCATCTGCAGCGCGGTAACGCCTTCGGCGGTCCCCGCGACCTTGAAGTCCATGTCGCCGAGGTGATCCTCATCGCCGAGGATATCGGTCAGTATCGCGACGCCATTGGCGTCCTTGACCAGCCCCATGGCGATACCCGCGACCGGCGCCTTGATCGGCACACCGGCGTCCATCAGCGCAAGCGAGGCGCCACACACGGACGCCATCGAGCTCGAACCATTGGATTCGGTGATCTCGGAGACGACACGAATCGCGTAGGGGAAGGCCTGCAGCGACGGCAGCATGGATTCGATGCCACGACGCGCCAGACGCCCATGGCCGATCTCACGCCGCTTGGGCGCGCCGATGAAGCCCGTCTCGCCGACGCAGTAGGGCGGGAAGTTGTAGTGCAGCATGAAGCGGTCCTGCTTCTCGCCGGACAGCCCTTCGATCAGCTGTGAGTCGCGCGTGGTCCCCAGGGTGGCAGTGGCGATCGCCTGGGTCTCGCCGCGGGTGAACAGCGCCGAACCATGCGCCTTGGGCAACACGCCCACCGCCATGTCCAGCGGTCGCACGGTGCGCGTATCACGACCATCGATACGCGGCTCGCCGGCGATCACGCGCTGACGCACGATACGCTTCTCGAGCGCCGCGAAGGCCGTGGCGACGGCCTCGACGCTGAAGCGCGCATCATCCTCGGCGCCCAGCAGGTCGATGGCCTGCGCCTTGAGCGCCGACAGACTGTCCTGACGCGCCATCTTGTCACTCAGGCGATAGGCATCACCGATCCGGGTGGCGAAGCTCTGCTCCAGCGCCTCGACCAGCACACGGTCGAGCTTCTGCGGCACCCACGCCCACTTGGGACGATTGACCTTGGCGGCGAACGTCTCGATCCCCGTGATGGCCTTCTGCATCTCGTGATGGCCATAGAGCACGGCGCCGAGCATCTCGTCTTCCAGCAGCTCCTGGGCCTCGGACTCGACCATCAACACGGCCTTCTCGGTCCCCGCCACCACCATGTCCAGCTCGGAATGCGCCAGTTCGCTGTAGCCGGGATTCAGGAAGTAGCCGCGCTGCTCGCTGAAGCCGACGCGCGCCGCGCCCACGGGGCCCGCGAAGGGTACACCGGAGATGCAAAGCGCTGCAGAGGTGCCGAGCAGTGCCGCGATGTCCGGGTCGACATTGCGCTCCGCCGACATCACCGTGCAGACCACCTGCACCTCATTCATGAAGCCTTCGGGAAACAGCGGGCGCATCGGACGGTCGATCAAGCGTGAGGTCAGGGTTTCCTTCTCGGTGGGACGCCCTTCGCGCTTGAGGAAGCCGCCGGGGATACGCCCCGCCGCGTAGGCCTTCTCCTGATAATGGACCGACAACGGGAAGAAGGACTGGCCGGGTTTCGGCGACGCCTTGGCCACCACGGTGCACAACACCGAGGTATTGCCCATGGTCACCATCACGCTACCGGTCGCCTGACGCGCGATGCGGCCGGTCTCGAGGGTGATGGTGTCATTACCGTACTGGAAGCTGTGCGTTACCGGGTTCACGGCGCATGTCCTTTAATCTGATAGTCATCGATGCCAGGCGCTCATGGTAAAGCGCGCCACAGGCAATGAAAAGCGGGTTGATCCCACGCGACAAGCGGGCTGCAGCGCGGGTCGAGCCTCTGATCTGAAGCCCGGATCACCTCGGTATCAGGCACAAAAAAACCGACACCGCCCGCAGGCAGTGTCGGTTTTCCTGTGCCCACCGGGGGCCCGCCATGCACCGAAGTGCATGGCGGCAACATCGCTGATTAGCGACGCAGACCCAGACGCTGGATCAGAGCGGTGTAACGCTCGAAGTCCTTGCGCTTGAGGTAGTCAAGCAGCTTGCGGCGCTGGTTGACCATGCGGATCAGACCACGACGGGAGTGGTGATCCTGCTTGTTGGCCTTGAAGTGACCCTGCAGGCCATCAATGTTGGCGCTCAGCAGAGCAACCTGAACTTCCGGGGAACCGGTGTCGTTCTCGCCACGGCCGAATTCGGTAACGATCTCAGCCTTCTTCTCAGCGGTAAGTGCCATCTGTCTCTCCAGTAAGCAATATGCTTGATAGATTAGAAATGTCGAAGACCACGCATATTTGCAGTCTTCATGCGGCTTGCGGCGAGGCCGCAATCAGCTCACCCAGCCGCCGCCTCGACGGCAGAACTGAGCAGTCGGCGAGGAGCGATGACGCCCTCCGCCGCAATCCGGACCAGCCCGAGCAACTGCTGGTCCTGATACACACGAGCCAGGGAGTCCACTTCCAGCGACCCTGTCGTCGTTTCGGCCTGTTGACCACGCAATATCATCCGCGCCATCTCGGCAGTGATGTCGAGACGCGGGAGATGATCGAGCAGGATGTCGACAGGTAACAGAACGCCTTCACGTGCCTGCTGGTCAGCCAGCGCCTCGAGGCGCTCGAAATCCAGCATGGCATCACCCGTGAACGGGCCCGTCTTGAGACGACGCAGTGCCGTGAGGTGGGCTCCACAGCCCAGCGCCTCGCCGATATCCTCGGCCAGACTGCGTATGTAGGTACCCTTGCTGACCGCCACTTCGATCTCGATGCCATCGGAGTGCCGCGCAAGAAGCGCCATATTGTAGATGGTAACGCGACGGACTGCACGCTCGATTTCAATCCCCTGGCGCGCCAGCTCATAGAGCGGACGTCCCTGGTGCTTGAGCGCGGAGTACATCGGCGGTACCTGATCTATCTCGCCACGGAACCTGTCCAGCACCGCGTCCAGCTCGGCCGGCGCAATCTCGGAAATCTCCCGCTCGCGAATCACCGTGCCTTCCGCATCACCGGTATCGGTGACCTGGCCAAACTTGATCCGTGCCCGATAGACCTTGTCTGCCTCGAGAAGATGCGAGGAGAACTTGGTCGCTTCCCCGAAGCAGACCGGCAACAAGCCGGTCGCCATCGGGTCGAGCGTACCGGTATGACCGGCCTTCTGCGCCTGGTAGAGGCGACGAGCCTTCTGAAGCGCATAGTTGCTGGACATGCCCTTGGGCTTGTCCAGCAACAGAACGCCATCGATCGGCAAGCCGCGACGACGACGCGCCATCAGGCGTCCGGCGTGGTGCCCGGGGCACCATCTTCGCTGTCGTCATCACCGCGTTCAGCACTACGCTTGCGATCGTCGGCGACCGCATCGTTGATCAGTGAGGACAGGTGATGGCCACGAACGACGCTTTCATCGTAATGAAAACGCAGTTCCGGCACGTGGCGCAGCTGAATGGTGCGCGCCAGCTGGGAGCGCAGGAAACCTGCCGCGCGCTTGAGCACGGCGAGGTTTTCCTTGATGCGTTCCGGGCTGTCGTCACCCAGCAGGGTCACGTAGACATCGGAGTAGGACAGGTCGCGGCTGACCTTGGCGGCGCTGACCGTCAGCATGCCAAGGCGCGGGTCCTTGACCTCGCGCTGAATCAACAGCGCGAGCTCTTGCTGGATCTGGTCCGCCACGCGGTCAGTACGGCTGTATTCACGCATCCGTGATCTCTCCTTGCAGGGGCGCTATCAGAGCGTGCGCTCGACCTGGATCTGGTCGAACACCTCGATCTTGTCGCCAACCTGCACGTCGTTGTAGTTCTTGACGCCGATACCACATTCCATGCCGTTGCGGACTTCGTTGACGTCATCCTTGAAGCGACGCAGGGATTCCAGCTCGCCTTCATAGATGACCACGTTGTCACGCAGCACGCGGATGCGCTTGGAGCGGTACATGTTGCCTTCGACGACCATACAACCGGCGATCGCGCCGATCTTCGGTGCCTTGAAGACATCGCGCACTTCGGCAACACCGACGATCTGCTCGCGGAATTCCGGTGCCAGCATGCCAGTCATGGCCAGCTTGACCTCGTCGATCAGCTGGTAGATGACGCTGTAGTAGCGCAGATCCAGACCTTCACGTTCGACGATCTCACGCGCGGAGGCGTCAGCACGGACGTTGAAGCCGACCAGGATCGCTTCGGAAGCGAGTGCCAGGTTGGCATCGGTACCGGTGATACCACCGACACCGGAAGAGACCACGGCCACCTTGACTTCTTCGGTGGAGAGTTCTTCCAGCGCGCCACGGATGGCTTCCAGAGAACCCTGCACGTCGGCCTTGAGGACGACGTTGACCTTGGCGACTTCGTCCTGACCCATCTGGGAGAACATGTTCTCCAGCTTGGCCTTCTGCTGACGTGCCAGGCGCACTTCGCGGTACTTGCCCTGACGGAAGTTGGCGACTTCACGTGCCTTCTTCTCGTCCGGGACCACGGTGAACTCTTCACCGGCGTCCGGCGTGCCACCCAGGCCCTGGATCTCGACCGGCATGGCCGGACCCACGGAATCGACCTGCTTGCCGAGTTCGTTGATCAGCGCACGCACACGACCGTAATGCAGGCCGGCGAGGACGATATCGCCCTTCTTCAGCGTACCGTTCTGGACCAGCACGGTCGCGACCGGGCCACGGCCCTTGTCGAGACGGGACTCGACCACGACGCCTTTACCCGGCGCGGACGGCACGGCCTGAAGTTCGAGAACTTCGGAGACCAGCAGGACACCTTCGAGCAGCGCGTCGATGTTTTCGCCGGTCTTGGCGGAAACGTGGACGAATTGGGTATCACCACCCCATTCCTCGGAGATGACACCGTGCTGGGACAGCTCATTCTTGACGCGGTCCGGATCAGCACCCGGCTTGTCGATCTTGTTCACCGCCACGACCATCGGGACACCCGCGGCCTTGGAGTGCTCGACAGCCTCGATGGTCTGCGGCATCACGCCATCATCGGCAGCCACCACCAGGATGACGACGTCGGTCGCCTTGGCACCACGAGCACGCATAGCGGTGAACGCCGCGTGGCCCGGGGTATCCAGGAAGGTGATGTCACCGTTGTCGTGTTCGACGTGGTAGGCACCGATGTGCTGGGTGATACCACCCGCTTCACCTGTGGCCACCTTGGTGCGGCGGATGTAATCCAGCAGCGAGGTCTTGCCGTGGTCGACGTGACCCATGACGGTAACGACCGGCGCGCGGGTGATCTGCTCACCTTCGTAGGAGATGCCTTCGAGAACGGCTGTCTCGAGTGCGTCATCCTTGATCAGCTTGGGCGTGTGACCCATTTCCTCGACCACGATGGTCGCGGTTTCCTGATCGATCGTCTGGTTGATGGTGACCGCAGCGCCCATGTTGAACATGGTCTTGATCACTTCAGACGCCTTGACGGCCATCTTGTCGGCGAGGTCTGCCACTGAGATGGACTCAGGGATGGAGACTTCACGGACGAAGGTCTGGACCGGCTTCGGCGGCTGACGGTTGGCATCACGGCCACCACGACGACCACCGCGACGCTCGGCGCGCTTGACCTTCTTGGCCCCGCCACGCTTGCGTTCGCTACGGTCTTCACGGGCTTCGCGACGATCACGTGATTCATCACGCGGCGCAGCCTTGGCGCGACGCGGTGCATCACCACGCGGCTCCTTCGGCGGCGCATTGACTTCCGGCGCAGCGTCGGCGGCCGGTGCAGCGGCAGCAGCCGGTGCACTCTGACGCGGACGCTCTTCGCGACGGTTGTCATTGCCACGACGCTCTTCGCGCTGCGGTGCCGCAGCCGGCTTGTCCGCAACGGCAGCAGCCGGTGCAGCAGCAGCCGGCGCTTCTGCAGCCTGCTCTTCGCCCTCTTTGACGTAGGTACGCTTCTTGCGCACCTGCACCTCGATGGACTTGCCGCGACCGCTACCCGTGTTGATGCGAGACTTGGTCTTGCGGGTCAAGGTAATGCGGTTCTTGGGCGCTGCCGGAGCGGCGCCACCACCGTGGCTCTTGGTGAGGTGATCAAGCAGCTTCTGCTTGTCGACCTCAGAGACGGCGTCGTTCTCTGACTTGTGCTTCAGACCCGCTTCATGCATCTGTTCCAGTAGGCGGGCTGACTCGCGGCCCACCTTCTTGGCGAATTCTTTGACTGTCATTTCTGACATGTACGACCCTCCTGAGCCCGTGACCTAGTTACTGTTCGCTTGCGAACCAGGGCGCGCGGGCGGTCATGATCAACGCCGCTGCTCGCTCTTCGTCGACGCCTTCGATGTCTTTCAGATCATCGATGGCCTGCTCAGCAAGGTCTTCCATGGTGACGATACCCTTGCTGGCCAGGATGTATGCCAGATGACTCTCCATGCCTTCCATGTTGAGCAGGTCTTCGGCCGGCTGTGCGCCGTCCAGTTGCTCTTCAGTGGCGATGGCGAGATTCAGCAGTTCATCCTTGGCCCGAGCGCGCAGCTCCTCGACCAGATCCTGGTCAAAGCCCTCGACCTCGAGCATTTCCTCGAGCGGGACATAGGCGATTTCCTCGAGTGAGGTGAAGCCCTCGTCCACCAGGACACGGGCTAGATCCTCTTCAATCTCGAGATGAGTGATGAAATATTCGACGAAACTGTCGATTTCCTGCTCGCGCTTGCCCTCGGCTTCCGCCTCGGTCATGACGTTGAGCTGCCAACCGGTCAGCTCACTGGCCAGACGAACGTTCTGACCGCTGCGGCCGATGGCCTGAGCCAGGTTGTCCGCAGCGACAGCGACATCCATGGAATGGGTGTCTTCGTCGACCAGAATGGAACCGACATCTGCCGGCGCCATGGCGTTGATGACGAGCTGGGCAGGATTGTCATCCCACAGGATGATATCCACGCGTTCGTTACGCAGTTCATTGGACACGGCCTGCACGCGTGAACCACGCATGCCGACACAGGCACCGATCGGATCGATGCGCTTGTCGTTGCTCTTGACCGCGATCTTGGCGCGCGAGCCCGGATCACGGGCAGCACCCTTGATCTCGATCAGCTGCTCGGCGATTTCCGGGACTTCGATCTTGAACAGCTCGATGATCAGCTCAGGACGCGTACGCGACAGGATCAGCTGAGAACCACGAGCATCCGCGTCGACTTTCCACAGCAGGGCACGAACCCGCTCGTTCAAGCGGTAGCGCTCGCCGTGAATCATCTCACCGCGCGGAAGGAAGCCTTCGGCGTTGTCGCCCAGATCGATGATGAGGCCATCACGTGTCGTCTTCTTGACGATACCCGCGACCAGCTCACCTTCACGTTCGGCGTAAAGGCGCACCACTTCCGCACGCTCGGCCTCGCGCACCTTCTGCACGATGACCTGCTTGGCGGTCTGTGCAGCGATGCGACCGAACGCTTCGGATTCGATCTGCTTCTCGACCACGGCACCCAGCGCCAGCGGCTCTTCGCGCTGTTCGGCGATACTGGCCTTGATCTCGTAGTCCGGCGTCTCGAACTCGTCGTCTTCGACGACGGTCCAGCGACGGTAGGTCGCGTAATCACCGGTGACACGATCGATCTTGACGCGGATATCCGCCTCTTCCTGATCGAAACGCTTGCGTGACGCCGAAGCCAATGCCGCTTCGACGGCTTCGAAAATCACATCCCGCGGCACGCCTTTCTCGTTGGAGATGGCGTCAACGACCAGCAGAATCTCTTTGCTCATGACTTTGCCTCGCCAGAAACCTGTCCTTGCGCATCGACCCGGGCTCGCAACGCGAGCGGTGTGCCGACAACGTCAGTTATTTGAACTGCGGCACAATGCGTGCCTGGTCGATGCTTTCAATGGGAAAGCAGTATTCTTCTTCATCGACCCGGATCACGACATCACCGTCTTCGGTGCCAGTCACCAGCCCCTGGAACTTGCGCTGGCCATCGAAGGCCTGGCGAAGTCGCAGTGCCACCACGTGACCGATGTAGCGCTCGTACTGGTCAAGCGTGAACAACGGACGATCCATGCCTGGAGACGAGACTTCAAGCTGGAACTGACCGGTAATGGGGTCTTCGACATCCAGTACGGCACCCACCTGACGACTGACGTTTGCGCAGTTGTCCACGGTAATGCCATCGGGATGGTCGATATAGATCACCAGACGGGACTGCTTGCCTTGGGAGAGATAGTCGATACCCCAGAGCTCGAAGCCCAGAGCAGAGACGACTGGATCGATAAGCGCGTTAAGCGCAGCGTCCTTGGTTGACACAGACGAGGCTCCTACAGCAGTTGCATCAGGCACCTGACCGGGAGTAGAGAAGAGAGCTAGGTGGCTGATTGGCACTGGTGCTAACAAAAAGCCCCTTCATAGGAAGGGGCCTTTCAAGAAACTTGGTAGCGGGGACCGGATTTGAACCGATGACCTTCGGGTTATGAGCCCGACGAGCTACCAGACTGCTCCACCCCGCAACAATAGTCGGACGATGGTAATGTCACCGAAAAAGGAGGTCAAGGAATGACGTCTTTCCAAGGTGGCAGAGTTGCGTCCAGACTGCCAATCGATCTAACAAGATGGTGCCGAAGGGGGGACTTGAACCCCCACGACCATAAGGTCACTACCCCCTCAAGATAGCGTGTCTACCAATTCCACCACTTCGGCACGGGGGCGGGTATCGCCTGAGACGTTACCCGGAAGAATTCAAAGTTAACGCCTTGAATTCCTTAGAGTGCTGGCTGGTCTGCGTTGCCGCTTTCCTCAAGCACTGGCGACGTATTCTCCACACTTTCCTCGGAGTCGTCAAGTGATGGCAGTGAATTTTTCTGCTGCTCGATCACGCTGGCATTCGGAATGCCCGCTTCGACTGACGGCTGGTTGGCGTTGGACGCGAACCAGGCCAGTGTCAGAGAGGTCGCGAAGAAGCCCGCGGCCAGAACACCCGTGAAGCGCGCGAGGAAGTTGCCGCTACCGCTGGACCCGAAAACGGTCTGGGAAGCACCACCGCCACCAAAGGCAGCGCCAGCTTCGGCACCCTTGCCCTGCTGGAGAAGGACGAGCACGATCAGCGCGACCGCGAGTACCACATGGACCATCAGAACGGCTACTTGCATGAGATTCAACCTGCAGACTGGCAAATGGCTAGGAATTCGTCGATCTGGAGCGAGGCACCGCCCACGAGACCGCCGTCGATATCCGGCTGCGCAAGCAGCTCGGCGGCATTGGCAGCTTTCATGCTGCCGCCGTACAACAATTGCATTGCCTCGGCGAGCGAGGCAGACCACTCGGCCAGGCGCGCGCGAATGGCCGCATGGACCTCCTGCGCCTGCTGGGGCGAGGCGGTGCGCCCGGTACCGATGGCCCAGACGGGCTCATAGGCGACGACCAGACGCGTGCGCGCATCGGCGGAGAGCGCGGAGAACACCGCCTCCAGCTGTCCCAGCACGACACGCTCCGTGTCACCGGCTTCACGCTCCTCGAGCGTCTCACCGACGCACAGCACCGGTGTGAGGCCAGCGGCGAGCGCCGCCTCGACACGCGCCAGTACCGCCGCATCGTCTTCAGCATACAGGCTTCGACGCTCCGAGTGACCGACCAGCACCATCGCGGCACCGACATCCTTGAGCATCTGACCCGCCACTTCGCCGGTAAAGGCACCCTCGCTCGCCGGGTTCAGCGTCTGCCCCGCCAGCGCCACGCTCACAGGCATGCTCGCGCGAGCGGCGCTCAGATAAGGGAAAGGCACTGCCAGCGCCACCTGAATGCCCTGCGGCAGCTCAGCCGCCTGCAGGCCCCGGGCAAACTCATCGACCAGGGCAAGATCACCATTCATCTTCCAGTTTCCGGCAATCAGCGGTGTACGCATGTGCTTCTCCCTTGTGAGCAGTGCGAGGATGGTAATGGAGCCGCCCTTGACTGACAACCTTCGCGACCCCTGTCAAGCCCCGTGATCCGGCACGATCAGGCTCGGGGCAACTGCCTTGTCAGCGCATCACGCCGACATGCTGGATTCGACCGTCGCGGCGATCTGACCCGCCAGCGCATCGACATCGAAGTGCGGACGCCCTTCGACCATGACGCGAATCAGCGGTTCCGTGCCGCTGGGGCGCAGCAGCACGCGCCCTTCGTTGCCCAGCGTCTGCTCCACTTCGACCACCGCGGCCTGCACGGCGTCCGCCGCCATCAGCGCCTTGTTGTCACACCCCGGCGCCAGACGCACATTGATCAGCGCCTGAGGAGCCTTTTCGAAGCCGACCAGCAATTCACTGAGCGAGCACTCTTCACGCGCCATGATCGCCAGCACCTGCAGCGCCGAGACGATGCCATCACCGGTGCTCTGGATATGGCTGCAGACGATGTGACCGGAGGATTCGCCGCCCAGCTGCCAGCCATTGGCTTCCAGACGCTCGATGACGTAGCGGTCACCGACCTTGGCACGCTCGAAGGGAATTCCCAGGCCTTCCAGCGCAGCCGCCAGACCGAAGTTGGACATCAGGGTGCCGACGACACCGCCGCCCAGCACGCCGCGCTCGTGACGGTCACGCGCGATCATGTAGAGGATGTCGTCACCATCGATGACACGACCATCGGCATCGACCAGGATCAGGCGGTCACCATCCCCATCGAAGGCCACGCCCAGATCGGCGCCTTGCTCGATGACGGCCGCGCGCAGCGCCTGCGGGTGCGTGGAGCCGACGCCCTGATTGATGTTGAGGCCATCCGGCTCACCGCCGATGACGCTGACCTTGGCACCCAGCTCACGGAAGACGTTCGGCGCGATGTGATAGGTCGCACCATGCGCGCAATCCAGCACCACCTTCATGCCGTGCAGGCCAAGACGACCCGGCAGTGTGGACTTGCAGAATTCGATATAGCGACCGGCCGCATCCTGGATGCGTGACGCCTTGCCCAGACTGTCCGGGCCGACGATCACGATGTCGCGGTCCAGCTCGGCTTCGATCTCGGCTTCCAGCGCATCATCCAGTTTGGTACCGGCAGCGGAGAAGAACTTGATGCCGTTGTCCGGATAGGCGTTGTGGGAGGCCGAGATGACGATGCCGGCATCGGCGCGGAAGGTGCGCGTCAGATAGGCGATCCCCGGCGTCGGCATCGGACCGAGCAGGGACACATCGACGCCCGCTGCCGAAAGGCCGGACTCGAGCGCGGATTCGAACATGTAGCCCGAGATGCGCGTGTCCTTGCCGATCAATACCTTGCCGCGGCCGTGACGGGCGAATACGCGGCCTGCCGCCCAGCCCAGCTTGAGCATGAAGTCTGGCGTGATGGGGAATTCCCCGACCGTGCCGCGAATACCATCCGTACCAAAATAACGTCGACTCATCGTATCGTGCCTTCCTGTAGCACGGCCCATGCCATGTCGACAGCGTCGACAGTCGGGGCCACGTCGTGAACGCGAAACAGTCTGGCCCCGTCACGAACGGCCAATGCCGTCAGTGCCAGGTTACCAGCCAAGCGATCCTCTACCGCGCGCCCGAGGGCATTGCCGATCATGCTCTTGCGTGATGTGCCGATCAGCAGCGGGAGGTTGAATTCATGCAACTGCGCCATGCGGTGATAGAGGCGCAGATTGTCTTGCAGTGACTTGCCGAAACCGAAGCCGGGGTCCAGCAGCAGTCGCTCACGCGTGATGCCCGCCGCCTCACAGGCCGCGATACGCGCCGCCAGGAACGTCCGGACTTCCTGCTCGATGGACTGAGCATAATGCGTATCCTGCTGCATGGTGTCCGGCTCGCCGCGCATGTGCATCAGACAGACGGGCAGCCCGCTGTCAGCGGCGGCCTCCAGCGCGCCGTCTCGATTCAGCGCACGCACGTCATTGATCATGCCGGCCCCCAGCCGTGCGGTTTCGCGCATGACTTGCGGGTTGCTGGTATCGATGCTCACCAAGGCGCCCAGCTCGCTCACCAGCCGCTCCACCACCGGGCAGACCCGCTCAAGCTCTTCCTCGGTGCTGACCGGCGTCGCTCCGGGTCGCGTCGACTCACCGCCGACATCGATCATCGCGGCACCATCGGCCAGCATCTGCTCGGCATTGCGCAGCGCGGCGTCCAGGGTCGCGCTGCGGCCGCCATCCGAGAAGGAGTCCGGCGTCACGTTGAGAATCCCCATCACCCGCGGACGCG
The DNA here is from genome assembly GCF_018340035.1 of Cobetia sp. MC34. Taxonomy (NCBI): domain Bacteria; kingdom Pseudomonadati; phylum Pseudomonadota; class Gammaproteobacteria; order Oceanospirillales; family Halomonadaceae; genus Cobetia; species Cobetia sp. MC34. The sequence goes on along the minus strand of NZ_JADPPY010000010.1, from coordinate 80,392 downwards.
AAAGATCGAGAAGGTGTCCAGCGCACTCCAATGACATCAGATGGCCCACTCGAGGCTCGAGAGGCGTACTCAAGGCAGAATTCGTCATGGCATTCCATGCAGGCGAGAGAGGCGCGAAGGTGACTTCGCAGCCCGGTCAGAAATGATTGGGCACCACTTTAAAGAGCCAGCCCATGGCGCGCAAGGCGTGGAATGGCCACCACACGGGGCGTCAGCAGATGGCAACGCCATTGGCTCAGACCTTTCACCCCACGCCCATCATGGCGCTGACAATGCCCGTGCAGAGACATGAGTCGACGCCGTCACGCCACGGCGTAGGCCACTCATCAGCAGCACCTTAACTTCACCAGCGTCATTGCGGCAGCGGTACAGGCCAGCATTGCTGCAGACAAGAAAACGCCCGACTGGCAAGCCAGTCGGGCGTTTTTCCTTTCAGAGGCTCAGACATCGCATGCGATATCGGGCGCCCCTTATGCCTAGATCAGGCCTACATCAGGCCTGCATCAGGCGTACATCAGTGACCGCTCGGGCCACCCAGCGGGTCAGACGGACGACGGCGGTTGCTGTCGTCATCTTCACTACCATCAGCGTCATCATCCGCCTTGGGAGCTTCCGGCGCTTCCGCCTTCGGAGTGTCGGCAACCGGGGCCACCAGGCCACCGTCACCGCCGCTCGCCGGGCCACCCCAGTCCTTCGGCGGACGCGGAGCACGACCCGCCATGATGTCCGCCAACTGCTCGGCATCGATGGTCTCGTAGGTCATCAGCGCTTCGGTCATCGCATCCAGCTTGTCGCGATTCTCTTCCAGGATCTGCTGCGCCTTGGCGTAGCACTCGTCGATGATACGACGCACTTCCTTGTCGAGACGCGAGGTGGTGTCGCCAGACTTCAGCTTGCCGCCACCCTGACCCGGACCACCGAGGAACTGATGGGACTCGTCCTCGTCGTACATGATCGGGCCCATCTCGCTGGAGAGACCCCACTTGGCGACCATGTTGTGGGCAAGCTCGGTAGCACGCTTGATGTCGTTGGACGCGCCGGTGGTGACACCGTTCGGGCCCAGCGTCATCTCTTCGGCGATACGACCACCGAACAGCGAGCAGATCTGACTGATGATCTGCTGACGCGAGTAGCTGTAGCGATCCTCTTCCGGCAGGAACATCGTCACACCCAGCGCACGACCGCGCGGAATGATCGACACCTTGTAGACCGGATCATGCTCGGGCATCACCAGGCCGATGATGGCGTGGCCAGACTCGTGATAGGCCGTGTTGCGCTTCTCCTTCTCGGACATGACCATCGATTTGCGCTCGGCGCCCATCATGATCTTGTCCTTGGCCAGTTCCAGCTCTTCCATACCGACCAGACGCTTGTTGCGACGTGCGGCGAACAGGGCGGCTTCATTGACCAGGTTGGCCAGGTCCGCACCGGAGAAACCCGGCGTACCACGTGCAATGTTGACCGGCACGACGTCATCGCCCATCGGCACCTTGCGCAGGTGGACGCCGAGGATGTGCTCGCGACCACGGATGTCCGGCAGTGCGACGGTCACCTGACGGTCGAAGCGGCCCGGACGCAGCAGCGCGGGGTCAAGCACGTCAGGACGGTTGGTCGCGGCGATGACGATGATGCCGTCGTTCGCCTCGAAGCCATCCATCTCGACCAGCAGCTGGTTCAGGGTCTGCTCACGCTCATCGTGACCACCGCCCATGCCGGAACCACGGTGACGGCCGACGGCGTCGATCTCATCGATGAAGATGATGCACGGCGCCTGCTTCTTGGCCTGCTCGAACATGTCACGCACACGGGAGGCACCGACACCGACGAACATCTCGACGAAGTCAGAACCGGAGATGCTGAAGAAGGGCACCTTGGCTTCACCGGCGATCGCCTTGGCGAGCAGGGTCTTACCGGTACCCGGCGGGCCTACCATCAGGACGCCACGCGGAATCTGACCGCCAAGACGCTGGAACTTGCTGGGGTCCTTGAGGAAGTCGACCAGCTCCTCGACCTCTTCCTTCGCTTCGTCACAGCCTGCGACGTCGCTGAAGGTGGTCTTGATCTGGTCCTGGCTCAGCAGCTTGGCCTTGGACTTGCCGAAGCTCATCGGGCCACCCTTGCCGGCACCGCCACCCTGCATCTGGCGCATGAAGAACATGAAGATGGCCAGAATGATCAGAATCGGGAAGCTGGCAATCAACAGGCGTGTCCACAGCGACTGCTGCTCAGGCTTCTTGCCGATGACCTCCACCTTGTTGGCAAGCAGGTCATCCATCAGCTTGGGATCGGACGCCGCCGGCCGGATGGTGGTGAAGCTGGAGCCATCGGCCCGCTCACCCTCAATGGTGTAACCATCGATGGTCACACTCTTGATCCGGTCGTTCTGCACCTGCTGGACGAACTGTGAATAGTTCATCGCCTGCGGCGAGGTATCGACGCTGAAGTTGTTGAACACCGTCAGCAGCACTGCTGCGATGATCAACCAGAGAATCAGGTTCTTCGCCATGTCGTTCAAGGGGACACCCTCATTGCATGAATCTGTCTTGGCATGCCGTGAATACTCCGACTGCCGTCTTGTGGTGGCCTGCCATGCTATCTGATCGTGCCTGCGGGGTATCAAGTCAGCGCAACGCGCCACTTCGCCTACCGAGTCACTCAAAGCTTGCCGTGCATTGTGCTACTTGCCTGCCAGCATCGGTAAGGCATTGAAACCCACCGAACTGTCACTGGCCCATCGTACTCAAGACCCAATGATATCGACACTACACCAGATGGGGGCTGGCAACCATTGCTTAAAGCCCGACAATGGACTATTGCGCCGATAGACAGCCTGCATCAGCCAGCGCTGCGACTCGCCCGGACACATTGGCGCCAGTCTGGACGAGCATCGCATGGCTCGCCTTAACCCGCGATGAAGCATGCGACCAGCAACGTGGAAATCTCGCCACCGCGAGCCGATGCCTGCCGCGTGCAGCGGCATGCAAGGACACTGACCGTCAGCCCTTGAAGCCCTGCCCCAGCAGATAGACTTCGCGTGAGCGTGCACGCGACGCTTCCGGCTTGCGGGTCACGACCTTCTTGAAGCTGCCGCGCATGTCCTTCAGATAGGCATCGAAGCCCTCGCCCTGGAAGACCTTGACCAGGAAATTGCCGCCCGGCTTGAGGGTCTGGCGCGCCAGATCCAGCGCCAGCTCGACCAGGTACATGCCGGCAGGCTGATCGATCGCGCTCATGCCGCTCATGTTGGGCGCCATGTCGGAGATCACGAGATCAACCGGGCGGTCACCTAGGGTGGCCAGAATCTGGTTCAGCACGGCCTCTTCGGTGAAGTCGCCCTGAATGAAGTCGACACCGGCCAGGGCGTCCATCTCGAGAATGTCGGAGGCGATGACCACGCCTTCCATGCCGACGCGGTCCGCGGCGATCTGGCTCCAGCCACCGGGGGCTGCGCCGAGGTCGATGAGGGTGGCGCCCGGCTTGAGCAGGCGGTCCTTGTCATCGATTTCAATCAGTTTGTAGCTGGCACGGGAACGATAACCGTCGGCCCAGCTGCGCTGGACATAGGCGTCATCAAAGTGTTCCTTCATCCAGCCAGCACTGCTCTTGCTGGGGTGAGCCACGTTGTCACCTGGAATGTCGGGGAAAATCGAATACTGGCGGGAGATAGCGCGGGGGATAACGACGACACGAAAGGCGTGGCAAGCTTGCGCACGGGTCGTGTCATGAGCGTCGTCATGGAGTAGAATGGCGGGTCCTGCGCGCGGTTCCGCCCGTGGGCACAGACATTGCCTGCGCAACAGACGGGTTCACACCCCTGGATTTCAAGCCCTGGAGTCGACCCTGTCTTTCGCTACGCTCCCCGCTCCCATCGGACGCCAACAGGGAAACTTTACGATACCATGAGCTTGTCACAGTCACAAAAGAAAGCATTTCGCAGCATCGGGCACCATCTTGACCCGATCGTCACCGTCTCGGAAAACGGCCTTTCCGAAGGCGTCGTGACCGAACTGGAGCGCGCACTGCACGATCACGAACTGATCAAGCTGAAGCTGGCGATCAACGATCGCGAAGCGCGCGGCGAGGTGGCTCGCCACCTGTGCAGCGAAACCGGTGCGACCTTGATCCAGAGCATCGGCAAGATCGCTCTGCTGTATCGCCGCAACCCGCAGGCCAAGCCGAAGCTGTCGAACGTACAACGCTTCAGCGAGAAGTAAGCCGCCGGGCCCAGGCCTGACGAGGCTCACCTCGCACGCCACGCCTGCTGCAGACAGAAACGCCGCCCTCGATGAGGGCGGCGTTTCTGTTTTCTGTTGCTGACAATCACGGCCTGATGACGCTGAGAGCCGTCTGTCTGAAGGATTTCGTGCCCGCAGGCCAAAAAACAGCCCTGCCGGGGTTACCGGCAGGGCTGTCACGACATCAGGATCTGACGAATCAGAGGCGATGTGCTTCAGATGTGACGTACTTCAGATGTGACGTGCTTCAGATGTGATGCACTTCGGAGATTTCATACTCCACATCGCCACCCGGGGTACGCACGACCACGACATCCCCTTCTTCCTTGCCGATCAGCGCACGCGCGATCGGAGAGGTGACGGAGATCTTGCCGTCCTTGATGCTGGCTTCATCTTCGCCAACGATGCGATAGCGCACTTCGCTATCGTCATCGAGGTTCATCAGGTCGACCGTGGTGCCGAAGATCACCTTGCCGGTCTTCGGCAACTTGGTGACGTCGATCACCTGGGACATGGAGAGCTTGGACTCGATCTCCTGGATACGACCCTCGATGAAACCCTGCTGTTCACGCGCGGCGTGGTACTCGGCATTCTCCTTGAGATCGCCGTGCTCACGGGCTTCCGCGATGTCAGCGATGACCCGGGGACGCTCAGTGCCCTTTAGGTGCTCGAGCTCCTTGCGAAGGCGGTCTTCGCCTTCGACGGTCATCGGACTTCTACTCATATCATGACTCCTGCATGCATATCCTGGAGACGACGGACCTTGACGTCGTTGCCGTAGGCAAGCGCCATGCACACGGCATTGGCACCCGCCAGCGTCGTGGCATAGGGCACCTTGTGCGCCAGCGCCGTGCGACGGATCACGGACGAGTCATTGATGGCCTGACGTCCCTCTGTGGTGTTGACGATATAGGCGATCTCGCCGTTCTTGATCATGTCGACGATATGCGGCCGCCCTTCGAACACCTTGTTGACGGGTTCAACCTCGAGGCCGGCAGCGGCGATCACCTCTGCCGTGCCACGGGTAGCACAAAGCGTAAAGCCTAATGTTACCAGAGAGCGGGCCACCTCGATAACGCCCGCCTTGTCGAACTCACGCACGGACAGGAAGGCCTTGCGATCGCCAGTCAGGGTCGGGATGGCTTCACCGGCACCCAGCTGCGCCTTGTAGAAGGCTTCCGCGAAGGTATCGCCGGAGCCCATCACTTCGCCGGTGGACTTCATTTCCGGCGACAGGATCGGGTCGACCCCCGGGAACTTGGCGAACGGCAGCACCGCTTCCTTCACGCTGTAGAAGGTCGGCACGATTTCCTGGGTGAAACCGATCTCTTCCAGGGTCTGGCCGGCCATGCAGCGTGCGGCGATCTGCGCCAGCGACTGGCCGATGCACTTGGAGACGAACGGCACGGTACGTGAAGCGCGCGGGTTGACCTCGATGACGTAGATCACGCCATCCTGCCAGGCCAGCTGCACGTTCATCAGACCGACGACGTTGAGTTCCAGCGCCATGCGCTTGACCTGCTCACGCATCTCTTCCTGGACATCTGCCGGCAGCGAGTACGGCGGCAGGGCGCACGCGGAGTCACCGGAGTGGATACCGGCCTGCTCGATGTGCTGCATGATGGCGCCGATCACGACCTGCTTGCCATCGGACACCGCATCGATGTCGACCTCGATGGCCGCGTTCAGGAAGTGGTCCAGCAGCACCGGCGAGTCATTGGAGACCTTGACCGCGTGGGTCATGTAGTTCTCGAGCTCGGCGGCGGAGTAGACGATTTCCATCGCGCGGCCGCCCAGCACGTAGCTCGGGCGCACCACCAGCGGATAACCGATGACCTCGGCCTTGACGAAGGCTTCCTCGAAGCTGCGCGCGGTGGCGTTTTCCGGCTGGATCAGACCGAGCTTCTCGATCATCTGCTGGAAACGCTCGCGGTCTTCGGCGCGGTCGATGGCGTCCGGCGTGGTACCGATGATCGGCACACCGGCGGCTTCGAGCTCACGCGCCAGCTTCAGCGGCGTCTGGCCACCGAACTGGACGATGACACCGACCGGCTGCTCCTTGTCGGCGATCTCCAGCACGTCTTCCAGGGTGACCGGCTCGAAGTAAAGGCGATCTGAAGTGTCGTAGTCGGTGGACACGGTTTCCGGGTTGCAGTTGACCATGATGGTCTCGTAGCCGTCCGCGCGCATGGCGAGGGAGGCGTGGACACAGCAGTAGTCGAACTCGATGCCCTGACCGATACGGTTCGGCCCGCCACCCAGCACCATGATCTTCTTCTTGTCGCTGACTTCCGCCTCGCACTCTTCCTCATAGGTGGAGTACATGTAGGCGGTGTCGGACGCGAATTCGGCGGCACAGGTGTCGACGCGCTTGTAGACCGGACGGATGCCCTGCTTCTGACGGTGCTTGCGGAACGCCTTCTCGGACACGCCCATCAGACGCGCCAGGCGCGCATCGCTGAAGCCCTTGCGCTTGAGACGGAACAGACGATCAGCGTCCATCTCGCCCAGCGAGCTTGCGGCCACTGCGCCTTCCTGAGCGATCAGGTCGGCCAGCTGCACCAGGTACCAGCGGTCGATGTTGGTGAGGCGGAAGATCTCTTCGATATCGAGACCGGCACGCATGGCATCGGCGATGTAGAAGATACGCTCGGCACCGGCGGCCTGCAGCTCGCCCTTGATACGCGCCATGTTCTCGTCGCTGAAGTTCTCGACGATCGGATCGAGACCATCAACGCCGGTCTCCATGCCACGCAGCGCCTTCTGCAGGGATTCCTGGAAGGTACGGCCGATGGCCATGACTTCGCCGACCGACTTCATCTGCGTGGTCAGGCGGTCATTGGCCTGCGGGAACTTCTCGAAGGTGAAGCGCGGAATCTTGGTGACGACGTAATCGATGGACGGCTCGAAGGACGCCGGCGTCTTGCCACCGGTGATGTCGTTCTGCAGCTCGTCCAGGGTGTAGCCGACGGCCAGCTTGGCGGCGATCTTGGCGATCGGGAAGCCGGTCGCCTTGGAAGCCAGCGCCGAGGAACGCGACACGCGCGGGTTCATCTCGATCACGACCATGCGGCCAGTGTCCGGGCAGATGCCGAACTGGACGTTGGAACCGCCGGTCTCGACGCCGATCTCGCGCAGAACGGCCAGCGATGCATCACGCATCAGCTGGTATTCCTTGTCGGTCAGGGTCTGGGCCGGGGCGACGGTGATGGAGTCGCCGGTGTGCACGCCCATCGGGTCGAAGTTCTCGATGGCGCAGACGATGATGCAGTTGTCGTTCTTGTCACGAACGACCTCCATCTCGTATTCCTTCCAGCCCAGCAGCGATTCGTCGATCAACAGCTCGCGGGTCGGCGACAGTTCGAAGCCGCGATGGCAGATCTCTTCGAATTCTTCACGGTTGTACGCCACGCCGCCGCCGGAACCGCCCATGGTGAAGCTGGGACGGATGATGGACGGGAAGCCCAGCTCGGCCTGGATTTCCCAGGCTTCTTCCATGGAGTGCGCGACCTTGGCCTTCGGGCACGCCAGACCGATCTTCTTCATCGCCTTGTCGAAGCGATCACGGTCTTCGGCCTTGTCGATGGTGTCGGCGTTGGCACCGATCATCTCGACACCGTACTGCTCGAGCACGCCTTCACGCTCCAGCGCCAGCGCACAGTTCAGCGCGGTCTGGCCGCCCATGGTCGGCAGGATGGCGTCCGGGCGTTCCTTCTCGATGATGCGCGCCACGGCTTCCCAGGTGATCGGCTCGATGTAGGTCGCATCGGCCATCACCGGGTCGGTCATGATGGTTGCCGGGTTGGAGTTGACCAGGATGACCCGGTAACCCTCTTCACGCAGGGCCTTGCAGGCCTGTGCGCCGGAATAGTCGAACTCGCACGCCTGGCCGATGACGATGGGGCCGGCGCCGATGATCAGGATGCTGTTTAGGTCTGTACGTTTCGGCATGTCTCTTCCCGCAATGATCTGGTGACTGAACTCAACGATGGATCAGGCCCTCGGGCCTGCGCTCGGCTCAGCGTCGCGCGCGCATCATCTCGATGAAACGATCGAACAGCGGGGCGACGTCCTGCGGGCCGGGACTGGCTTCCGGGTGACCCTGGAAGCTGAAGGCCGGGCGGTCGGTGCGCTCGATGCCCTGCAGGCTACCGTCAAACAGCGACTTGTGCGTCGCGCGCAGGCTGCTCGGCATGCCCGCTTCATCCACTGCGAAGCCGTGGTTCTGGCTGGTGATCATCACCACACCGCTGTCGAGGTCCTGCACCGGGTGGTTGGCACCGTGGTGACCGTGGCCCATCTTGACCGTGCTCGCGCCGGAGGCCAGTGCCAGCAGCTGGTGACCCAGGCAGATGCCGAAGACCGGCGTGTCGGTCTCGAGCACTTCACGAATCGCGGTGATGGCGTAGTCGCAGGGCTCGGGGTCGCCCGGGCCGTTGGACAGGAAGACGCCATCCGGATTGAGCGCCAACACATCGGCGGCAGGCGTCTGCGCCGGCACGACGGTCAGGCGGCAGCCGCGGGAGGCCAGCATGCGCAGGATGTTGTGCTTGACGCCGTAGTCGTAGGCGACCACATGGAAGGGACGTTCGGACTCACGGGTATCGGCGTAGCCTTCACCCAGTGTCCATTCGCCTTCGTGCCACTCGAACTGCTCGCTGCAGGAGGCTTCCTTGGCCAGGTCCATGCCCTTCAGACCCGGGAAGGCGCGAGCCGCTTCCAGCGCGCGTTCGACGGCATCATCACCCTGGGCATCTTCACCGGCGAGGATGGCACCGTTCAGGGAGCCCTTCTCGCGCAGGATGCGCGTCAGGCGACGTGTGTCGATATCAGCGATGCCGACGACATTCTCGTCGCGCAGGTACTGATCGAGGGAGCGAGTGGAACGGAAGTTGCTGGCCAGCAGCGGGAGGTCGCGGATGACCAGGCCGGCGGCTGCGACGCTGTCGGACTCGGTGTCCTCGTCGTTGATGCCGGTATTGCCGATGTGCGGATACGTCAGAGTGACGATCTGTCGGGTGTAGGAGGGATCGGTCAGGATTTCCTGGTAGCCGGTCATGGCAGTGTTGAACACTACCTCGCCGCTGGTCTGCCCATCAGCACCGATGGCGCTGCCGTGAAATACACTGCCGTCTTCCAAGGCCAGTATCGCGGGTTTGATCAACGCAACGTCCTCCCCATAGTGTCCACTTTCCTGCCCGGAATCCGCGGTCGAACACCGGACATGCTGCTTGATTATCGTGCTCGGCATTCGCCGAGCCTGTGTCCCGCTGCCGACTTCTGCCAGGTGCCTGTCACTGGACAGACGCGCGCCAGAAGCGGCAAATTCAGGTTGCAAAAAAGCGGGACGAAACCGAAAAATCAGGTTTCATCCCGCTTGTTATCATTCTTCGGAATGCTGCTGGCCCGAGCGCTGCCAAAACGGCAACCAATAGGGCGGCCAAGAACGTGGCCAAATTGGGTAGAGATTACCGGAATCCTTGAGTGCTGACCACCCCGCGCATGCCCCGCCAGCAGGCGACAGGGCCCACGATACGGTCGTTTCGTCGCCGCGGTCAGCTTGACGAAACCCTTGGCCGAGCCGGGACACTGCACAGCGCTTGTAAAGCGAGGCAGTCCAGCGGCGCAAGGCGGCCAGAATGGCTCACGCGTGCGCCGCATCCTGCCCACCGAGACAGCTTTCAAGAAATTCTCCTGAATGTCGCCAGACTGTCATCTCAGCGCTTGGCTCTCCATTCCGCTCCCCACTTTGCTCTCCACTTCGCTCACTTGAGCCCCAGCACATCCTGCATGTCATAGCGGCCGACTTCGCGTCCTGACAGCCATTCGGCCGCGCGTGCCGCGCCCTTGGCGAAGGTCATGCGGCTCGACGCCTTGTGGGTGATCTCGATGCGCTCGCCTTCAGTGGCGAACATCACGGTGTGCTCACCGACGATGTCACCGGCACGCACGGTGGCGAAGCCGATTTCCTTGTCGGTACGCGGGCCGCACTGACCTTCACGCGCGAAGACACCATGGGTGGCGAGATCACGTCCGATGGAATGTGCCACGGCCTCGCCCATCGCCAGCGCCGTGCCGGACGGGGCATCGACCTTGTGGCGGTGGTGCGCCTCGATGATCTCGATGTCATAGCCGGCATCGCCGAGGGCACGCGCGGCGGTCTCCAGCAGCTTGAGGGTCAGGTTGACGCCGGAACTCATGTTGGCCGCGAACACGAAGGGCACGCTGTCACGGTAGCCATCCAGCTGCTCGAGCTGCTCCGGCGTGAAGCCGGTCGTGCCGATCACCATGCGCTTGCCGTGCTCGGCGCACAGCGCCAGGTTGGCCAGCGTCACCTGCGGTGCGGTGAAATCGATCACCACATCGAAGTCATCCACCACGGCAGCCAGACTGTCGCTGGCGACCACGCCCAGACGGCCCTGACCGGCCAGCTCACCGATGTCGACGCCCGCCAGGGAGCTGCCGGATTCGACGATGCCCGCCGCCAGCGTCAGACCTTCCACTGCACCGACGGCCTCGACCAACGTGCGTCCCATGCGTCCGGCGACGCCCATGATTGCGATACGGGTCATGCTGACTCCTGCCTGTTGTGGGTCTTGAGGGTGACAGCCCGCGAGCATGCCCCGAGCGTGCCACCTATGCTGTGCCACGAGTATATCAGCCGCCTGCAGTGTTGGCTGACGTCATGTATTTGTGCCGGTTACGCGCTAGAGTAGCCTCGTACCAGGTTGTCTCCTGTTGATCGTCATTTTTCTCATCACCGCTCAGTCTCCGGAGTCAGCATGCCTGCACGCCAATCCCCCGCCTCGCGCCGCTGGCGCATGCTCCAGACCCTCGCTGTCACCACGGCGCTCGCCGGCCTGTTGAGCGCCTGCGGCGTTCACCCGCGCCCCTACACGCTGGCATCGCCGGAACAGAAAAGCGAGTTCCCGGAAATCCAGTGGTGCGGCACGCTCAGGCTGCCGGGCAAATGGCTGGATGACACCCCCGTCGGGGGCCTGTCGGATATCGGCTGGGACCAGGACGAGTCACTGCTGTATGCCGTGTCGGACCGCGGCTGGCTGCACCGCCTGCGGCTCGCCTTCCGTCACGGTGAGCTGGTCGGGGCCAAGGCGCTCAACACCTACACCCTGCGCGACGAGACCGATGTCTCGCTGCGCGGCGCCCTCAGTGATGCCGAGGGCCTGCAGCTGCTGCGCGCGAACAATGACCGCCGCGGCGATTCCCGCCTGGTGATCAGCTTCGAGCAGCAGCCACGCGTCGAGCACTTCCTGCCCAGCGGCCTGGCCGTCAGCGAGCCCTTCACCCCGATGGGCGCACGCGGTGCGGCGCCCAACAACGGCATGGAAGCCCTGACCCTGCACCCGGAATACGGCATGCTCGCCGGACTGGAAGCCACGCCGGAAGGCATGAGCGACGGCATGACGCGCATCTTCAGCCTCGACGACAAGCACGAGTGGAGCTACCCGCTGGCCAGCGACACCGGCTCGAGCCTGACCGCGATGGAGATGCTGCCCGACGGTGACATGCTGATGCTGGAGCGCGCCTTCTCACCGCCCTTCCCGCTGGTGATCAGTCTGCGCCGCGCGCATCTCGGTGAGCCCGGCACCCAGGCCGAGGTGCGCACCCTGGCACGCCTGTCGAGCGGCGATGGCTGGTCGCTGGACAACTTCGAAGGGCTGACGCATCTGGAAGGCAATCGCTTCCTGATGATCTCGGATGACAACTTCAGCAGCTTCCAGACCACGCTGCTGAGCTGCTTTGCCGTCATCGAACCCGAAGCCTTCACGGCTGAATCAGCGCCGGAATAGCCATGTCCCCGGGCTGCGTTACTGGACTGAGCCACTGGTCCGAGTTACCAGAATGAGCCACCGAGCCTGAAACGCGAGAGCCCCGCACTCGAGGAGTCGAGTACGGGGCTCTCTGGCATGAAGGCCATCCACGGGGCTGACCCGCGGACGGCAAGGCGAACGCCTAGGGCTTCATGTCTTCGAAGAACTTCTTCACGCCATCGAAGAAGCTGTTCTCCTTCGGTGAATGGCTCTTGCCGGTATCACCAAGGCTCTGCTGGAACTGACGCAGCAGCTCCTTCTGCTCTTCATTCAGGCTGACCGGGGTCTCGATGACCACCTTGCACAGCAGGTCCCCGGCGGGGCCGCCGCGCACCGGCTTGACGCCCTTGCCGCGCAGACGGAACAGCTTGCCGGTCTGGGTCTCGGCCGGAATCTTCAGCACGACACGTCCGTCGAGGGTCGGCACGTTGAGCTCGCCGCCCAGCGCCGCATCGACGAAGCTGATCGGCACTTCACACTGCAGGTGACGACCATCGCGCTTGAAGATCTCGTGCTCGCGCAGGTTGACCTGCACATACAGATCACCTGACGGCCCGCCGTTGACACCGCCCTCGCCTTCGCCGTTCAGACGGATGCGATCGCCGGTGTCGACGCCCGGCGGAATCTTGACCGAGAGGGTCTTGGATTCCTGGACGCGGCCTTCGCCGTGACACTTGCGGCACGGCACGCTGATCTTCTCGCCACGACCGTGGCAGGTCGGACACGCCTGCTCGACCGCGAAGAAGCCCTGCTGCATGCGCACCTTGCCCATGCCATTGCAGGTCGGACAGGTCTCCTTGCTGGAACCCGGCTCGGCACCATCGCCATCGCAGTGGCCACAGGCCGCCAGACGCGGCACGCGGATATCGACCGTGGTACCGGCGACCGCCGATTCCAGATCGAGGTCCAGGTTGTAACGCAGGTCGCTGCCGCGCTGCGGAGCGTTCGGGTTGCGACGACCACCGCCGCCACCGAAGATGTCACCGAAGACATCGCCGAACACATCGCCGAAGCCGCCGGCACCACCACCGCCAAAGCCGCCGCCACCGAAGCCACCGCCGCCCTGACCATCGACACCGGCATGACCGAACTGGTCATAGGCGGCGCGCTTGTCAGCATCGGACAGCACTTCGTAGGCTTCAGAGACTTCACGGAACTTCTCGGCCGAAGTTTCATCATCCGGGTTGCGGTCCGGGTGATGCTTCTGGGCCAGGCGTCGGTACGCCTTCTTGATGTCCTTGGTGTCGGCGCCACGCTCGACACCAAGCACTTCGTAATAATCACGCTTGGACATGGATCAGGTCCGCCTGGATTGCTGGCAGCCTGAGGCTGCCGGTCTGTTCTGGAATGCCGGTTGTCACCGGTGGCTCGCGGCTAGCGCAAGGCGCCACCGATGCAAACGACAACGCGGGACACCTTCACAAGGCTCCCGCGCTGTCATCAGACGTCGTTCAAGAAATCCCTCAGGACTTCTTGTCGTCGTTGACTTCCTCGTACTCGGCGTCAACCACGTCGTCGTCCTGCTTCTTGCCAGCCTGACCTTCGGCAGCCTGCTCACCCTGGGCGCCCTGCTCGGCGTAGAGCTTCTGCGCCAGGTTGCCGGACGCTTCGGTCAGTGCATCCAGCTTGGCCTGGATCGCATCCTTGTCGTCGCCTTTCAGGGCTTCTTCCAGCTCGGAGATCGCCGTCTCGATGGCTTCCTTCTCGCTGGCTTCGGCCTTGTCACCGGCTTCGGTCAGGGTCTTCTTGGTCGCGTGAATCATGCCGTCGGCCTGATTGCGCAGCTGGACCATTTCCTCGAACTTCTTGTCTTCGTCGGCGTTGGCTTCCGCGTCACGCACCATCTGTTCGATCTCGTCGTCGGACAGGCCGCCGGAAGACTTGATGACGATGGACTGTTCCTTGCCGGTCGCCTTGTCCTTGGCGGACACGTTCAGGATACCGTTGGCATCCAGATCGAAGGCGACTTCGATCTGCGGCACACCGCGCGGTGCCGGCGGAATGTCGGCCAGGTCGAAGCGACCCAGAGACTTGTTCTGCGCGGCCTGCTTGCGCTCACCCTGCAGGACGTGGATGGTCACCGCGCCCTGGTTGTCGTCAGCGGTGGAGAACACCTGGGACTTCTTGGTCGGGATGGTGGTGTTCTTCTCGATCAGCGGCGTCAGCACGCCACCCATGGTCTCGATACCGAGGGTCAGCGGCGTCACGTCCAGCAGCAGCACGTCCTTGACGTCGCCGCCCAGCACGCCGCCCTGGATACCGGCGCCGACGGCGACCGCTTCATCCGGGTTAACGTCCTTGCGAGCTTCCTTGCCGAAGAACTCGGCCACCTTGGACTGCACCAGCGGCATGCGGGTCTGACCACCGACCAGGATGACGTCGTCGATCTCGGAGGCGGACAGGCCGGCGTCGGACAGTGCGGTCTGGCACGGCTTCAGGGAGCGTGCGACCAGGTCGTCGACCAGAGACTCGAGCTTGGAACGGGTCACCTTGACGTTCAGGTGCTTCGGACCGGTGTTGTCAGCCGTGATGTACGGCAGGTTCACATCGGTCTGCTGAGCGCTGGACAGCTCGATCTTGGCCTTCTCGGCGGCTTCCTTCAGACGCTGCATGGCGAGGTTGTCGCCGGACAGATCGATGCCGCTGTCTGCCTTGAACTGGTCAACCAGGTAGTTGATCAGGTGCATGTCGAAATCTTCACCACCCAGGAAGGTGTCGCCGTTGGTGGCGAGCACTTCGAACTGGGTCTCACCGTCGACGTCGGCGACTTCGATGATGGAGATATCGAAGGTACCGCCGCCCAGGTCATAAACCGCGATGGTCTTGTCACCACGAGACTTGTCCATGCCGTAGGCGAGGGCTGCGGCAGTCGGCTCGTTGATGATGCGCTTGACGTCAAGACCCGCGATGCGGCCGGCGTCCTTGGTCGCCTGACGCTGGGAATCGTTGAAGTAGGCCGGCACGGTGATGACGGCTTCGGTGACTTCTTCACCGAGGTAGTCTTCCGCGGTCTTCTTCATCTTCTTGAGGATTTCCGCACTGATCTGCGGCGGAGCCATCTTCTTGTCTTTCACCTGCACCCAGGCGTCGCCGTTGTCGGCTTCGACAATCTTGTACGGCACCATCTTGATGTCTTTCTGAACCACATCATCCTTGAACTTGCGACCGATCAGGCGCTTGACCGCGAAGAGAGTGTTCTCCGGGTTGGTCACTGCCTGACGCTTGGCCGACTGGCCGACCAGAATCTCGTTGTCGTCGGTGTAAGCGATGATGGACGGTGTGGTGCGACCGCCTTCAGCGTTTTCGATGACCTTGGTTTTCTCGCCGTCGAGCACTGCCACACAGGAGTTGGTAGTACCCAAGTCAATACCGATGATGCGTCCCATAATCGTATACCTCGAATCTGTTGCTAGCCTGAAAGATAAGTCTGGATGTCGGCACCTTGTGTCGGTGCCTGAACTTGTTTCTCTAGATGGGGTCGCGTGTCAGGGTTTCAAGACCCGGCCGGGCAAATTTTCCCGGGCCGGATCGCCCTGAGCCCCCACAGGGCGCGATCCAACGCCTATCGGGCGTCGGGAGCGCGCAGGCCTCAGGAGACCTTGCTGACTGCCACCATCGCCGGACGCACCAGGCGGCCATTGAGGGTGTAACCCTTCTGCATCACGTCGATGACGCTGTTCGGCTCCGCGTCCGGGGACGGCACCATGGCGACAGCCTGATGGTATTCCGGATCGAAGGGCTCGCCGTGCGGATCCAGCTGCTCGACGCCTGACTTGTTCAGGGCATCCAGCTGCATTTTCAAGGTCATCTCGATGCCTTCGACGTGGGTCTTGGCCGCTTCGTCACCCGACATGGATTCCAGTGCCTTCTCGAGGGAATCCACCACCGGCAGCATTTCCTTGACGAACTTCTCCAGCGCGAACTTGCGCGCCTTCTCGGCGTCCTGCTCGGCACGACGGCGCGCGTTCTGCGCATCGGCAGCCGCACGCAGCGCCTGGTCCTTGGCTTCCTTGACGGCCTGCTCAAGCTCTTCGACTTGGGCGGCCAGCATCTCGGCTTCCGGGTTGTCCACCAGAGAGCCTTCGGCGCCGGTATCGTCGGCATCCAGTACGTTGTCGATCACTTCACCTTCCGGCGTTTCCGGCTGCGGCTCGGCATCGCGAGCGGCACGCTGAAGCTCTTCATCCATCGGGGTCTGCGGGTCCTGAGCCATGCTGATCTCCTGCGGGCCGGCGTCTATGCGCCATTGCCCTGATTCGTGGCCTGCTGAGCTTGTCGCGAAGCATCACGCGCACTGGCTGACAGACAGGCCATGAGTTGCCTTGAGAGGCAGCAAGGCCAGGCCATTGCTGCCGACTGAAAGTGTCAGTGCCTCTATATGGGGACAGCACATCGCTTCTCAAGCCTTGCCGCAGGCTTTTCTCCCCACTGAGTCCGGCATGGATTGAAGGCCACCCGAACGTGCTGTATAAAAAGCCATGTTCACTGTATAAACATACTGTATGGCGACACCGTAGCCCGCCCATCGAGTCCGGGTCCGCTGATGTTCCCCCAGCACGGCGTACGTCAAAGCCCCCTCAGAGGTAGTCATGCTGCTGCAACTCGCCATCCAAGATTTTGCCATCGTCGAAACGCTGGAACTCGATTTCCGCCGCGGCATGACCGCCATCACCGGCGAGACCGGTGCCGGCAAGTCCATCCTGCTCGGCGCCCTCGGCCTGTGCCTGGGCGAGCGTGCCGATGCCGGCAGCGTGCGCCATGGCGCCGACCGCGCCGACCTCATCGCGCGTTTCGATATCAGTGAGCTTGGCGACGCCCATCAGTGGCTGGATGAGCGCGAACTGGGCAGCGACGACTGCCTGCTGCGTCGCGTCATCACCGCCAGCGGCCGCTCCAAGGCCTGGATCAACGGCACGCCCTGCACCATCGCCGACCTGCGCGAGCTGGGCGAGCACCTGATCGACATCCACTCCCAGCACGCCCATCACTCCCTACTTAAGGAAGAGACGCATCTGCGTCAGCTCGACGAATATGCGGGCCTGGAGACTCAGGCTGCCCAGTTGCGCGAGGATTTCCGTCACTGGCAGGAGGCGCATCGTCGCCTCAAGCGCATGAGCAATGATGGCGATGAGGTGCGTGCGCGTCGCCAGCTGCTGCGCTATCAGGTCGAGGAGCTCGATGAACTGGCGCTGTGCGAAGGGGAGCTGGAAGCCCTGGAACAGGAGCAGGAAACGCTGGCCAATGCCGAGCAGATTCTGGCCGAGGCGCAGTCCGCCGCCGAGTGCTGTGATCACGACGAAGAAGGTGCGCTGTCACGCCTCAACCAGGCCCTGGCGCGCCTGGCGCATCTGCCGGGCAACGAACATGGCTCACTGGCCAGTGCGCTGGGCATGCTCGAGGAAGCGCGCATCCAGATAGAAGAAGCGGCGCGTGAACTGCATCGCTTCGTGGAAGTCACCGAACTCGACCCCGAGCGTCTGGCCTTCGTCGATGAGCGCCTGAGCCGCATTCATCAGATCGCGCGCAAGCATCATGTGATGCCGGACGAGCTGCATGGCCTTCATCAGCGCCTGAGCGAAGAACTCGACGGCCTGGGTGGCGATGAGGAGGCCATCGAAGCCTTGCGCGAAGAAGTGGCTCAGCGTCGCGAGGCCTGGAAGGGGCTGGCGAGCGAGGTGAGCGCCAAACGCGCCACCGCCGCCCCGCAACTGGCCAGCGACATCCAGGACCAGCTGGCCTTCCTCGGCATGGGCAAGGCCACCTTCGAGGTCGCCATCGAGGCGCGGGAGCGCCCGCAGCCCGAGGGCATGGAACGCATCCACTTCCGCATCAGCGCCAACCCGGGCCAGCCGCCACGTGCGCTGGCCAAGGTCGCCTCCGGCGGCGAGCTCTCGCGTGTGTCACTGGCGATCCAGGTCGTGGCCGCCAGTCGCTCGACCATCCCCAGCCTGGTCTTCGATGAAGTCGATGTCGGCATCTCCGGCGCTACCGCCGAGATCGTCGGTCAGCTGCTGCGTCGCCTGGGCGACAAGGGCCAGGTGCTGACCGTCACGCACCTGCCGCAGGTCGCCGCACAGGCGCATCAGCACCTGCATATAGAGAAGCAGGCCGAGAAGGACACCACCCGCACCCATATGGCGCTGCTGGATGAAAGCGGCCGCGTGCGCGAGCTGGCACGCATGCTGGGCGGCATTCATCTCTCCGAGCAGACCCTCGCCCATGCCCGCGAGATGCTCGGCGCTGCCGACAGCCGCCACTGAGCACTGTCGTCAAAGTCGCCGTCGCCGTCGCCGTCGCCGCTCATGCACTGCCAGCGACATCCATTCGTCCAATGATGCTCCTCAACAAGACGAACGCCAGAGTCATGGATTGAGGAAACATGAACGCCAGATACACGAACGGCCGCCCCTGAGGGCGGCCGTTCGTGTATCTGGCCGGAGAAGGCTCTCCGGCCACGTCATCCCTGACGCAACCCGCGTCAGCTATCGCTCTTGTCGCCCTTGGGACGCACGTAGAGCACTAGCGCATGCTCGACCAGCTCATAGCCGTGCTCCTCGACGATCTCGCGCTGACGGCGCTCGATCTCGGGATCACAGAACTCTATGATCTCGCCGCTGTCCAGACATACCATGTGGTCATGGTGTTCTTCCTGGGACAGTTCGAAGACGGCGTGACCGCCATCGAAGTTGTGACGCATCACCAGTCCCGCTGTTTCAAACTGGGTGAGCACACGATAAACCGTCGCCAGACCGACATCTTCGCCAGCCTCAAGCAACGCCTTGTACACGTCCTCGGCACTCAGGTGTCGATCCGTCGATTTCTCGAGGATCTGCAGGATCTTGACTCGCGGTAGGGTTACCTTGAGTCCCGCCTTGCGCAGTTCATGGTTCTGATCGGCCATGCTGGGGTACTCTTCGCAGTCGCTTGATGTATCAGGTATGATCGGCCAAGGCAAAACGATAGGGAATCTTCAGGGCAAATGCAAAACTTGATCAAAACAGTCGCCTTTTGCAGCGCCCTGTCGCTGCTCACCGGGTGCAGCTACTTCAGCGTCTACAAGCGCGACCTTCCTCAGGGCAACCTGATCAAGCCGGAAATGGTCGAGCAATTGAAGCCGGGCATGAGCCGCGAACAGGTCATCTACGTGATGGGCTCACCGCTGCTGACCGCCCCCTTCAGTGAGGATAGCTGGGACTACGTCTATCGCCTCAAGAAAGCGGATGGCGAAATCATCAACAAGCGCGTGACGTTGACCTTCGCAGGCGATTCACTCTCCAACATCGACAAGAGTGGCGACATCGACCAGGAAACCGTCATCGTGCCGGACCTGGACATCGACCCTCGCGCGGCACAGCCTAACCGTGCTGAACCCAAGGCAGGCGCAGCCGACCTGCCTGAAGAGCGCTGATCACTGTCCTCTTCACTCAGTGACAAGCCAGAAAAACAGCGGGGCACCTTTCAAGGTGCCCCGCTGTTTTTGATTCTCGCCTGTATCTCGTCTTACTGAGCGGCGCGAGCGGCCTTGTCGGCGCGCCGCTTGCGTGCAAGCTTGGGGTCGGTGATCAAGGCGCGATAGACCTCGACTCGATCCCCGGCGTCCAGCACATGCTCATCGGGCTTGCGCAGCGCCTTGCCGAAGATGCCCAGGTCCGCCTCGAGAAACACCTCGGCGGCAATCGTCGGAAAGTGCTGCTCCAGACGTGCCATGCGCACGGCCTCGCGCGCCGTGGTGCCGGGGGCGACCGCCAGCGAGACGATCTTCTGCTTGTCGGGCAGCGCATAGGCCACCTCGACCGTGATTCTGTCTGTCATGTCTGCTCCTTTGCTCTCGCCACCTTTATATACCACCTGTGCGATATATCACCTGCGCGGCGTTTCACCCTGGCCAACGGCCAGGTGTCAGCGCTGGGTGTAGATCTGGTCAGCACGGCGCGTGAAGGCCTCGACCATCTGAGCGGCGACCTGACTGAACAGCTTGCCGAACGCCATGCCCAGCAGGCGATTGCTGAACTCGAAGTCCATCTCGAGCGAGACCTTGCAGGCGTCTTCGCCCAGCGGCGTGAACAGCCAGGTCCCCTGCAGACGCTTGAAGGGGCCATCGACCAGGTTCAGCTCTATCCGCTCGGGGGCATACAGGTCATTGCGCGTGACGAAGCTCTGCTGCATGCCTGCCTTGGACAGGGTGAGCCTGCCCTTGAGATGGTCCTCATCACGTTCCAGCAATTCCGCGTTGCTGCAGCCGGACAGGAATTCGGGATAACGCTCGAAATCATTGACCAGATCGAACATTGCCCGGGCCGAATGCCGCACCAGGGCAGACCGGTTGACCGTAGGCATCTAGCTCTCCGCTGACTTGGATACGCAGCATGCGTATCATGAACAATGGGCCGGCGCATGAAGTGCCGTCTGGCCTTGAATGGTAACACGCCTCCCCCCATCCAGAAGGATGTGCCATATCCACACTGGATGACGGCAGGCGCACACGACAAATGAGGCAACATGGGCAAGAAAAAGAAACCCGAACAGGGCGGCAATCTGATCGCCCAGAACAAGAAGGCACGCCACGAGTACCACATCGAGGAAACCTTCGAAGCGGGTCTGGTACTGGCAGGCTGGGAAGTGAAGGCGCTGCGCGCAGGCAAGGGCCAGCTGACCGATACCTATATCGTGATCAAGAATGCCGAAGCCTGGCTGCTGGGCTGCCACATCCACCCGCTGGAAACCGCCAACACCCACGCGGTGGCGGACCCGCAGCGCACGCGCAAGCTGCTGTTGCACAAGAAGCAGATCGCACGCATCTTCTCGCGCACCCAGGACAAGGGCCACACCTGTGTGCCGGTCAAGCTGTACTGGAAGAATGCAATCGTGAAGTGCGAGATCGCGCTGGTGGAAGGCAAGAAGCTGCACGACAAGCGCGCCACCGAGAAAGACCGTGACTGGAACCGTCAGAAGGCCCGTATCCTGCGCGACCGCTGAGGGCAGCGTGAGGGAGCTCACGCCAGCAAGCTACTGTCAGGTCAGAAATTTTCCTGAACGCTTGAACTGGCGTAGCACAGTCCCCACCTGTTATGATGAAGACGTAGCAACGCAGTAAAGTGGTAACACTGTTATGGGGGCGTTCTGGCATTCGACGCTGGTGGCAAACCCTGAGGTGCATGCCGAGATCGTAACGTATCTCGTAAATAAAACGTTGCAAATATATAGTCGCAAACGACGACAACTACGCTCTAGCTGCATAAGCTGCTCATGATACCGTTGCGCCTGTTCAAGGTGGATTGAGAACGAGCCCGTATAAACAGGATCGTCTTGGCCGACGTCTCTAAGGTCGAGATTAAAACTCAGAGAATCGCATTGCTGTAGCCTGTTCATTGGCGGCAGTAGTGTTAAATCAAATAATGAAACTAAGCATGTAGAGCCGAAGGCGGAGTGCCGGCGGACACGGGTTCGACTCCCGTCGCCTCCACCATATCCGTGACAGAAAGGCCTCCCTTCGGGGAGGCCTTTCTGTTTGTGGGCGATCAGTTCTGGCTGGGGCTTTCCTGTCAGAGGCCGAGCGCTCTCACAAGTCGCCCTATCAAGCTGCCCTCTCAAGTCACCCTCTCAAGCCCCTCTCTCAGGCCCGCTCAAGGCCCGGCAGCGGCTACGCAGGCGTCACAGCGTCCGCGATAGCCACCGCCTCGGGCTCAGGTCGCGCTGCCGCTCAGGCGCTCGCTGGTGCGGCGTACGCCGATCAGCAGCGGTGTGCCGGTGTCGGGGTCGGGGATCAGGCGGCACTCGACTCCATAGAGCTTGCGCACCAGCTCCGGCGTCACCACCTCGGCGGGCGCACCCTCGGCGATCACGTGACCTGCGTGCATGGCCACGATGTGGTCGGCATAGCGGCAGGCACTGGCCAGGTCATGCACCACCATCACGATGGTCTTGCCCTCTTCATGGGCCAGACGCTGGATCAGCTCGAAGACCTCGATCTGGTGGCCGAGATCCAGCGCCGAGGTCGGCTCATCCAGCAGCAACAAGGGTGTCTGCTGTGCCAGCGCCATGGCGATCCAGGCACGCTGGCGCTGCCCACCGGACATCGAGGCCAGCTCACGGTCCGCCAGGCTCTCGATATCGGCGGCGGCCATCGCCTCGGCCACCAGCCGCTGATCCTCCTCTGACCACTGACTCAGCGCACCCTGATAGGGCTGACGACCGAAACGCACCAGCTCATGCACCGTCACCCCCTCGGGCGAGTGCGTCTCCTGGGGAAGCAGCGCGATGCGCTGGGCCACTTCGCGCCGCTTGTAGGCGTGAATGTCCTTGCCTTCCAGCAGCACCGCGCCTGACTCAGGCAACTGCAGGCGAGCCAGCCCTGCCAGCAGTGTCGACTTGCCACAGCCGTTGGGCCCGACGATCGCCGTCACCTTGCCGTCGGGCAGCCCCAGGGTCAGCGAATCGATCACGGTGACATGGCGCTGGCGCGCGCCATAGCCCAGCGACAGCTCGTTCGCTCGCAGGGTATCGGTGGTAGCCGCGGCGTGGCGATCGCCCGGGGAATTCATCGCTCGCGGATCAAGCATCGTCTCAGCGCTCATGGCGCACTCTCCTGAAACATCATCGGCCGCTGGAACATCATCAGCCGCTGAAACATGTCGTGCGACGCTGAGCGGCAAGGGCTGGCCCTGGGCCGCTCAGCAGGAAAATAGGGGCAACGGCTAGCGCGGGCTGCGCAGCAGTATCCACAGCAGATAAGGGCTGCCGACCACGGCCATCACGATACCTACCGGGATTTCCAGTGGCGACAGCAGGGTGCGACCGGCGAGGTCGGCCAGCACCATCACCAGCGCACCGGCCAGCGCCGAAGCCAACAGCGGCACGCCCTTGTGGCGCGACAGGTAGCGTGCGATCTCGGGGCCCACCAGCGCCACCATGCCTACCGGCCCGGCCACCGCGACAGCCGCCGCCGTCAGCACGACCGACAGCCACAGCGTGATCAGGCGTACACGCGACACCGGCTGTCCCAGTCCGGTCGCGACGCGGTCGGTGAAGCGAAGCGTATTCAGCCCGCGCCCCAGCCAGAGCGCGATCGGCACGCCGATCAGCAAGGCCAGTCCCAGCCAGGTGAGCGAATCGGCATCACGCGCATTGAGGCTGCCGACCGTCCACGGATAGGCGCTGTTGGCGGCATCGATGGAGACTCTTGCCAGCATCAGCTGCGTTCCGGCACCGAACAGCGCCCCGACCCCGATACCGGCAACCAGGAAGCGATAGCCACGCGTGCCGATGCCGCCGGAGAGCCCGAAGGCCAGCGCAGTGGCGATCACGGCGCCGCTCAGCGCCATCATCGGCGGCGCCAACGAGATGCCCATCCCGACCACGGAGGCCACCGCGAAGGCGGTCGCGCCATTGTCGATGCCGATGATGCCCGGCGTCGCCAGACGGTTGCCGGCCAGGGTCTGCATCAGACAGCCCGCCAGCGAGAAGGCAGCACCCGTGGCGATACCGGCCAGCAGACGCGGCAGACGCAGTTCCTGTACCACGAAGACGGTAGCGAACTCGCCGTGCCCGAAGGCCGCCTTGAAGGCATCCCACGGCCCGAGGCCGGCACTGCCCAGCATCAGCGAGGCGACACTGGCCATCAGCAGCGCCAGCAGCAATATCCCGGCCGCCAGCAATGGCGCACGCAACAACAGCAGGGACAGCTTGCCATGTCGCCACCAGAGCGTGCCGGTAGGGGCCGAGCGAAGGGGATCAAGCGGTGAAGGTCTAGACATCATCGATTCCAAACAAGGCCCTGTCAGAACAGCGCCTGACAGGGCCGGTCGATTCAAGCAATGAGGCGATGGCGCCGGCATGCGCGCCAGCCTGGCCTCCATCATCGTTCACGCCGCAAGCGCCAGAGGCACCAGTCGCTACAGGGTGGGCAGACGGCGGGCACGCACCACGGCAATCAGCACGGGCGCGCCCATCAGGGTCGTCAGCACCCCCAGCGGCAGCTCCGAGGGCGGCACGACCAGCCGCGACACCACATCGGCGCTCAGCAGCATGGTCACGCCCAGCGGCAGGCACAGCCACAGCGTGCGCCGCACATCGGCGCCGCACAGCGCTCGCGCCACATAGGGCACGGCGAGGCCGACGAAGGCCACCGGTCCTGCCAGGGCCGTCGCGGCACCGACCAGCAGCGCCACCACCAGGATCGCGACCTTGCGTACGCGCTTGGGGTGATGGCCCAGGCCACTGGCGACCTGCTCACCCAGCACCATCGCGGAGAGCGGCCGCGCCAGCCACAGCGTCAACAGCACCGCGAGCAGGATACTGGGCAGGCTGCTGTAAAGCGCCTCCAGCGAGCGCCCGGCCAGACTGCCGATCACCCAGAAGCGGATCTCGTCGGCCGCGCGCTGGTCGATAAGCAAGGCCAGAGACGTCAGCGCCACCAGCAGGCTCGACAGCGCCGCGCCGGCCAGCACCAGGCGCACCGGGTCCTGACGTGCGCCGCTCATCCGCACGGTGCTCATCACGAACAGGCAGCCCAGCAGCGCACCGCTCTGCGCTACCATCACGTGCATGCCGGTCGCTTCCATCCCCAGCAACAAGGCCACGGCCACGGCAAAGGAGGCCCCGGCACTCACGCCCAGCAAGCCCGGCTCCGCCAGCGGGTTACGTGCCACCACCTGCATCAGGGCGCCGCCACAGGCGAGCATCATGCCGACCACCATGCCGATCAGGGTACGCGGCGCGCGCAGCTCAAGCACCACGAAGCGCGCCTGATCACTGCCCTGTCCGGCCAGTACCTGCAGCGCCTGCCAGGGACCGACATCGCCAGCCCCCCACAGCAGGCTGGCCAGACAGGTCAGCAGGGCACTCAGGCAGGCCAGCGGCATCACCTGACGCAACGCAAGACGCCCGGAGACCTTGTGGGTCATCCGGGCGGCATGTGCGCGTGGCCTGCGGACCTGTGGAGAGGTCTCTTCAGCCTGCATACCACCTCCCGCGTCGCGATTGCGGGAGGTCCCCTGCCTGCGCAGGGGTCAAACGTCGTGCACCGACATGACTGCGACTAGCCATCATCGCGCGCCCGGTCGATATCCTTCAGCAGGGCTTCCGCGGCCAACGGTCCGCTGGCGCTGGTCCACAGCTGGCCATTCACGCCGACCAGGCTGTCGCGGTCCGCTGTCTCGAGACGCTGGAAGGCCGGTTCTGCCGCCAGGGCGTCAACCGCCGCATCAGAGGAATCGTCCATGGTGGCGAGGAAGATGGTCTGCGCATCGATGCGTGCCATGTTCTCGTCGCTGAGCGGATCGGAATGCGGGCGACCCGGCTTGACCAGATCACCGCCGACCAGCTCATAGCCGCTGGCTGCCATCAGGCCGGTCGCGAACAGCTGGTCGGACATCGCCATCAGGCCGCCCGGCATGCGACGCACCAGGCTGGCGGTTTCCGGGGTGGTCATCTCGGCCTTCAGACGCGCGGCGTGAGCGTCGATGGCGGCCAGACGTGTCTCGAGTTCCGCTTCGGCCGTCTCGCCCAGCGCCTCGGCATAGACACGACTCTGCTCCTTCCAGCCCTGCTGGCTCAGCGCCGAAGCGCTCGGCACGACGGTCGGCGCCAGACGCGACATCAGCTGGTACTGGGTCTTGTCGAGGCCCGGCGGCGCGAGGATCAGGTCCGGCTTGAGCGCGACGATCGCCTCGAGATTGAACTCACGCGGCGTGCCGATGATCTTGATGTCCGGCACCTGCGACTGGATATAGCTCGCCACGCCATCACCGCCACGCGTGGTCACGGTGCCCAGCGGCGTCACCTGACTGGCGACGGCCACATCCAGCGCGCCTTCGTACAGGGTGACGACACGCTGCGGCGAGCCCTCGATGTCCAGCTCACCGTAGGCCGTCTCGACACTGCGTGCCTCGGCAGACAGGGAAGCCCCCATCAGCGCTACCGCCAAGGTCGCCATCAGGCCCTGTTTGAACCATGCAGGCCGGGTCATGCCACGAGCAGTAAAAGCAGTCGACGAGACGGTCATGCAGTACTCCGAAATGAAGGAAATGATCTCGCACTCAAGCGAAGGCAGGCGTGATCCTGCGCAGGACGATACCGCAAGGCGGCCCCTGTGCGCATGACTATCACACCTGAACAACGAATAATAATCAATCGCAACAATACCGACTCATCCTGTGACTCACCACACCAGTTCATGCAACGCGACATTGCAACATCCTGCGTGGCAGCAGGTCTCGCCTCTCCTCCGAGCAGCGCCTGAAGACCTTGAAGGTTGGCGGCGCCTGCCGCAGGCTGTGCGCAAGAATGTCTCTGGCGGAGTCCCTGCAGGGGTTGGGATAGCACCAAGTGCCCCGATAACTGAGGGATGGACTCTCGCTCGGCGTGCGCGCAGGACGCGCGTGACGCCCCTTCAACATCTACCTGACAGATCCTCGCGTTATTGATGGGACGCTTGCGAGCCTCTGATGCACCTGCGGAGCCTGCTCTCACTCTCTACCCCGACGCCTCACACACTCACCGACATGGAGAAGCCATCTGTGGCGATTCCGACACCCCCGCACTCCCCTCCCGCCCTTGCTGCCTCGCGCCAACCGGACTCATGGCGACCTGCCTGGCTGATGTCCGCCCTGATGATGCTGTTGATGGTGTTGAGCCTCGGGTTCAGCAGCCTGTCCCATGCCGCCCCGGCCGAGGACGGCAGCGGCGATGGCGCGACATCCTCCTATGAGAGCCTGGCCACGCTGCTGGAAGACCCCAGTCAGCGCGAGGCCCTGATCGAAGGCCTGCGACAGCTGGACAGCAAGGCGAGTGAACAAGCTGTCGAGGTGGCGGGGGAAGACGTCACCCTGAGCGAGGACTCGCCGTCACTGTCGCGTCAGCTGGCGGCCATCAGCCAGGACCTGGTCGCGGATCTCTCCGCCACGCTGGACCGCATGCTGGGCACCCTTGATGGCCTGGCCAACGAGGACGCCGACGAGATCGACTGGAGTCGCTTCACCAGCGAGGCCGTAAGCCTCGGGCTGGTCGTCATCTCGACCATCGCGCTGTTCCTCGTGCTGCGCAGACTCGCTAAGCCGCTGTTCTCGCGCGTCAGCCAGTGGTCACTGGATGGCCAGCACCGCAGCCCGCTGCTGCGCACCCTGCTGGCGGTACTGGTCGCGGCGGTGGTGGACATCGCGGTCATCGGTCTCGCCTTCCTCGGCGGCTATCTGCTCGCCATCTTCGCCTATGGCGAACAGGGCGTGATCGGTCAGCGCGAGTCGATGTTCCTGAACGCCTATCTGGTCATCGAGCTGTTCAAGGCCTTGATGCGCATGCTGTTCTCCTCCGGTTACAAGGGGCTGCGTCTGCTGCCGATGCCGGATGACGTGGCGCGTTACTGGAACCGCTCCCTGGCCATGCTGGCCGGCTTCATCGGCTACGGCATCCTGGTCGTGGTGCCGATGATCAACAACAACCTGGCGCCGGCCGTAGGCAGCTTCGTCAATCTGCTGATCATGGCCATCACCCTCGTCTGGGCCATCGTGGTGATCTCGCGCAATCGCATCATTCTGCGTGACCGCCTGCTCACTCAAGCCCGCGAGGCGAACAACGCGATCATCGCCGTGTGTCTGCGCATTCTGGCGCGCACCTGGCATCTGATCGCGCTGGCCTACTTCGCCACCCTGTTCATCATCTCGCAGACGACGCCTGAAGAGGCGCTGCCGTTCATGATGGGGGCGACGCTCAAGACGCTGCTCGCCATCGGCGGCGGGGCTCTGCTGTCACGCGTGGTGACGCAGCTGATCGGCAAGCGCATCCAGATCTCCGACAAGCTGCGCGGTCAGCTGCCGCTGCTCGAGAAGCGCCTCAACTCCTACATTCCCACCGCGCTGCGCATCATGCGCGCCATCATCCTGATCGTGGTGGTCGGCATGGTGCTGAATGCCTGGCACATCGTGGCGCTCGGCGAGTGGCTGGCAACCGATGCCGGTGCCCTGCTGCTGTCGCGCATCTTCCATGTGCTGTTCATTCTCGCCTTCGCCATCGCGGTCTGGGTCGGCATCGCCAGCCTGATCGAGCACAAGCTCAATCCGGACACCGGCAAGGGCAAGCCGTCCTCGCGGGTAGAAACCCTGCTGGCGCTGTTCCGCAATGCCATCGCCATCGCGATGATCGTCTTCACCGCGATGATCGTGCTGTCCGAGATCGGCATCGACATCGCGCCGCTGCTGGCCGGTGCCGGGGTACTGGGTCTGGCGATCGGCTTCGGCGCCCAGAAGATGGTGCAGGACATCATCACCGGGGTGTTCATCCAGCTGGAGAACGCCATCAACACCGGCGATGTGGTCTCTGCCGGTGGCGTGACCGGTACCGCAGAACGCCTGACCATCCGCTCGGTGGGCATCCGCGACCTGTCCGGCACCTTCCATATCGTGCCGTTCTCGTCGGTGGACACCGTCTCCAACTACATGCGTGACTTTGCCTACCATGTCGGCGAATACGGCATCTCCTATCGCGAGAATGTCGACCACGCCATCGTGCACCTGCGTGCGGCCTTCGATGAGCTCGAGGCAGGCAGCTATGGTCCGGAGATTCTCGAGCCGGTCACCATCGCCGGCGTCTCGGCCCTGGCCGACAGCTCGGTCAATATCCGCGTGATGATCAAGACCAGCCCGGGCAACCAGTGGGCCATCGGCCGCGAGTACAACAAGCTCGTGAAGCAGCACTTCGACGCCGCTGGCATCGAGATCCCGTTCCCGCACATGACCATGTACTTCGGTCAGGACAAGGACGGTGGCGCGCCGCCGGCCAACGTGCGCACCATGCAGGCGCCGTTCGTGATCGATGGCTCGGCCGCCGGTCAGCCGAAGACTCCCGAGCAGCGCGAGGCAGCCGCCAAGGTCGCCAAGCGTCGCGAGGAGAATCCGCTGACGCGTCATGCCACCGAAGACGGCGAAGTCGTGGATGCCGAGGAACAGCGCATCCGTCAGACCACCCAACCGGATGCCGACGGCGACTGATCAAGCGCCTGCACTATCCCGACACGGCTGCCTGCGCAGGCAGCCGTCCTGAAACGAAAACGCCCCCGAGCCACTGGCTCGGGGGCGTTTTCATGTGCGGGCTTAAAACGCTGCCTCACATCTCATGCACGAGGCTGGCTCAGGAGCCGGTGCCCCACATGCTGGACAGCGAGCTCAGCAGCGTCGAGCTGACGCCTTCGCCACCCATGTAGCTGAGCAGCACCGGCGCGAACTGGGAGACCATGCTGCTGTCCATGCCCAGCGCGGAGAAGGCGCTGTCCAGAGACGCGCTGTCATCGACATTGCCGACGGTGCTGGCCAATGCCGTGGCATTGTCGTTGCCGCTCAGGCTCGCCAGGCTGGAGAGCGTGGACAGCGAGCTGCTGCTGGTCAGGCTGGACAGCTGCGGCACGTCAGTGGACAGCTCGGAGGTCGCGCTGGTGCCAAGCTGGGACTGGGCCAGGGCCAGCATGGCAGCAGAGCCACCCAGCGCCTGAGTGGAGGACACACCCAGCTGGGAGGTCAGGCTGGACATCAGGTCGGCCGCCGGCAGGGACTGGCCTGTCTGGCTGCTCAGCATGCTGCTGGCGAGGCTCATCATGGAGCTGGACGAGCTGGAGGAGCTGGCGGCGTTGCTGGAAGAGCTGTTACCGGTAGCGGCACAACCGGCCAGTGACACGGCCAGTACAGAGGCGCCCATCAGGGCCAGGGACTTATGCAACATGCAGACTCCATCATCGCTTGGGGAAACGGACCGGACTCGGCCCGTAGATGCACCACGTGCATGGGCGCATCCGACACGCAGAATCATCGCACGGAGGAATCGCTTCCAGCCAGCGCCACACACTCACGCTCTGGCCGTGCAGGCCCGGACGCATCGTTGCCGGATCAGCAACGAGAAATCCGGCACCGGCCATGCCCACGCCAGCATGCACCCACCGACATCTCACGGCGGCGTGCTGACAGGGCGAAAGCCTGGGCGAGAATGCCCACAGCGCCCGCCATACGGGCAAAAAGAAGGGCATCCCGCCACACAGCGTGTGAACGTGGATACCCCGGAGAGAAACCTGCATCACCGGCCGACAGCGCGACCGGTGCAATTGGGCAATACCTTTCATCAAACAAGGAAACATCGTGCAAGCCGCCGAGTGTCTTGTCCGCCAGCCCTCATGACGCCTGCCATGCCCTGGTTGGCACCAGGCGGCTGGCACTCGACGGTTGACTGACACTCGGCGGCCGCTCCTCAGGCGTTGTCCTTGCTCGGCTGCGGCAGGGCCGGCAGTGAGCGATCCAGCAGCTCGACGCTCTGACGGTAGTAGAGCTGACTCTTGTTGTGCTCGCCCAGGTTGGCGAACAGACGCGCGAGTTCAGCACACACCGTACCGCTCGGACGCTGGCGCTGGCTAGCCTCGAAGTACTCCTGAGCCTTGCCCCAGCTGGCGTTGCGCAGTGCCAGACGCCCCAGCGACAGCAGCAGGTCCGGATCATTCGGACGCTCCTGCAGCCACTTCTCGGCATACACCAGCTGACGCGGTGCATCCACGTCCAGCAGGCCGTAACGCAGCACCAGACGCGAATCCCAGCACTCCTTGAGGGAGTGACGCAGCAGACGCTCGGCCAGACCTTCCTGACCACCGGCGATCAGCGCCTCGGCGTAGAGCGCGACCAGATTCACGTCGGTACGCAGGTGGTCCGGCATGTCGGCCCACAGGTTGCGCACACGCTCGATGTCTTCCGGATTGCGCGCGGCCTGCTGGATCAGCGCCACATAGGCACGCTGTTCCAGCTCCTTCTTCTCCTCGGGGGAGATGAGGTCCTGCTTGTCGAGACGCGGCATCAGACGACGCAGACCATCCCAGTCATTGACCGCCAGATAGGCCTGCTTGAGCAGCTTGAGCACCTGCGGGTGCTCGCCCAGCTGCTTGTCGAGACGCGTCAGGGTCGCCAGCGCCTGTTCATGCTGCTGGCGGTCCAGCATCAGCTGTGCCTGCACCAGACCCACGGCACTCTCGGAGCCCTGGGTGGACTCGTGCGCCCGCTTGAGCAGCGTATCCGCCTGCTCGAAACGTCCCTGATAGTGCGCGGCCAGGGCGGCGGACAGGTAGTTGACCAGCGGCGTGCTGGAATCTTCCGCCGAGTGGGTCAGCGACTTCTCGGCCCGCTTCCAGCGGCCTTCGGCCAGCGCCACCAGACCCCGTACGGTCTTGCGCGTGGCATTGCGGTGACGGGTACGGCTGTTCCACACCTTGAGGCGGGAGAACGGATGCGCGAAGCGCGACAGCAGGCGCAGGCCGAAGTGCAGCACCACGAAGCCCGCGAACAGCAGGATCAAGCCGAACCAGAAGGAGGTCTGGACCGAGGTATCGCCGACGCGAATCAGCCAGTAGCCCGGGAAGGCCTGCATCAGTTGCCCGAACAGGGCACCGATGGCCAGCCCGATGATGATCAGCAGTATCAGGACTCTCATGCGTTGCCACCCCCTTGCTGGGCGCGACGCTCGATCAGCTCACGCAGCTTGCTCAGAGAGGCGGAGATGTCAGGCAGCTCAGGACGGATGGTCTTGCTCTTGAGCTCTTCCAGCTTGGCGACAGCATTCTGCACGCCATCGGTCTTGGTGTCGTAGTAGCCATTGACCAGCGTGATGGCCTTGTCGATGGCGGCCTGGTAGAGCTTCGGCTCTTCCTTGAGCAGCGCCAGCTGCGCCTGCTCCAGCACCAGACGCACGTTCTGACGCAGGTAGGATTCCTGCTCCGGCGTGATCAGGGCTTCCAGTGCCTCGTCATGACGACGCACGGTGACCAGGTCCTTCAGCTCGTTGCCGAAGCGGGCCAGCTGCTGCTGCCAACCGCCTGTCGGCGCTGCGTCGTTCTCGACCTTGGCGGCGATCTCGGCCACGTCCTGCTTGAGCGGCAGACGCGCCAGCTGTTCCTGCTCGGCGAGCAGCGCCAGATAGATACCGCTGCGATCGACGCGCGGCACGCTGTCCAGGCTGGCCAGTTCGGACTGGATGGCCTTGCGCACCGGCAGCAGCGCCGGGTTGTTGGCAGCCGCGATACGCGCATCCGCGTTCTCGAGCAGCGCATCGGCACCGTTCACGTCGCGCTCCAGCTGCAGACGCTGGTTGGCGAGGCGCAGCAGGTACTCGGCTTCCGCATAGTGCCAGTCACGCGCGTCGGTCTGCTGGGACTTGCTGAGCTCCTCGAGCACCTTGTTGAGGGCCTGCTCGGTGTCCTGGCTCTCGCTGGACAGACGCTTGTCGAGCTCGCTGACGCGGGATTCGTTCTTCTCCAGCGTGCTCGACAGGCCATCGATCTTGCTGGAGACCTGGCCGACCTGCTGGGTCACGCTCTCGCTGACCTGCTTGTCGAGGCCCTGCGCATCCGGCAGCGCATTCAGACGCTGCCAGCCGAACCACGCCAGCACCGCGACCACGATGGCCAGCAAGATGACGAGAATCAGCGCGATGCTGCCGGCCTTGCTCTTCTTACCCTGCGGCTCGCCGGGCGGCGGCGTGCCGGGTGCCGTCGTGCCACCCAGGCCTGCACCACCCGCGCTGGCCGTCTTGCCAGCCGGCGTGGAGGGCTTGCCGGGAGTCGCCTTGCTGGAAGAGGCCTTGCCAGCACTCGGCTTGGCGGCAGACGCCTCCTTGGCGGGTTCGCTACGCTCCGGAAGCGGCGATTTTGCGCCGGAAGGCGTCGATGCGTTGTCGTCTGAAGTCTGGCTCACGGGCGTGGACTCACTGGCAGTGGAGGATGAGGTTGAAGAGGAGGAGCTGCCCTGCCCCTTGCCACGCCCACGACGATTGCGCCCACCTCGCGAGCGGCGCTCGCGCGGGGCATCAGCCGTGTCGGATGACGAGGAAGAGGACGAACGGGAGGCCTCGGCGCCAGGGCGGCCAGAGGCAGTGTCATCGGCGGAAACGCCGGAAGCGGAAGAAGCATCTGATGCGCGAGCGGCAGCATCCTTGTCGCCCGACTTGCCGGGCGTCATGCCGGCAGAGCCGTTATCTTCCTGATCGTGTTCTCGGTTGCTCATCTACGCTTGCCCTTTTCCGGATTCTTGGGAATCGATGGCCTCACGCGGACCAGGCGCAGTGGCGCCGGTCACTGCATGGCGAGTCTTGCTGATGGGGGCGCAGGCGCGAAGTACTGCCTGCGTCAGGGCCCCGGGTGAAGCGTCCTCGGCGACCGTCACGCGCTCGAAACCATGAGCGTGTGCCAGTGTAGCCAAACGGTGGCTCGACACGATTAGCGGTTGGTGCAAGGCCTGCGGCGTCACCGATGCCATCACCGTCTCGAGCAGTTCATTGCTGGTCACCACCATTGCATCATACGCGCCCGCCGCCAGACGGCCAGCCTGTTGCGGCGACAAAGCCAACGGAAGGCGTCGATAAAGTGCCAGACGCGTGACCTGAGCACCCCGTGCCACCAGCGTCTCTTCCAGCAGCGGACGCCCGCCTTCACCAGCCACCAGCAACCAGCGCTGACCCGCAAGCGCCCTGAGCGATGGCAGCGACAGCAAGGCTTCGCTGGTGGTGCCGACCGGCGCATCGCGCTCGGCATGCTCACCGCGCGTGGCGCGCGGCGGGACACGCACCGGCACCCCCAGCCGCGAATGCAGCACTTCGGCCGTGGCCGCGCCGACAGCATAGAAGCTGACGCCTTCGGGCAGCTGTGGCCACCACTCCTCCAGCCAATCGGCCAGATAGCCGGCGGCCTGGGGCGAGATCACGATCACGCCGCGATACAGATCGACATCGATGATCGCCTGGCGTGCAGCGGGTTCCAGCGGCAAGGCCTCGAGCGCCATCAGCTTGAGGCATTCCACCTCGCAGCCCGCCTCGCTCAGCATCGCATCGAGAACCGCTCCGCGCGAGCCCGGCCGCGTCGTCAACACCTCAAGACGCGACGCCTTTGCCATCGCTGACACCTCAGCCACGAGCGTCGCCGTAGACCGCCGCCAGAATCTCGCCGGCACCCTGGGAGAGCAGGTCTTCGGCGACGGCGACGCCCAGCGCTTCCGGCGCATCGGACGGACCACGCGCTTCGGCGCGCAGGATGACCGTCCCGTCGGGATTGCCGACCAGCGCGCGCAGCCACAGCTGGCTGCCGCCTTCCTCGAGCACGGCATAGCCGCCGATCGGCACCTGACAGCCACCTTCCAGGTGCGTGTTCATGGCGCGCTCGGCCAGCACGCAACGGCTGGAGTCTTCATGGGCCAGCGGCTCGAGCAGCGCAAGAATCTCCTCGTCCTGCAGGTTGCACTCGATGCCGAGCGCGCCCTGACCACAGGCTGGCAGGCAGGTCTCGGCATCCATCTCGGCGGTGATGCGCGCATCCAGCTCGAGGCGCTGCAGACCGGAGGTGGCCAGGATGATGGCGTCGAACTCGCCGGCATCCAGCTTGCCGAGACGCGTCTGGACATTGCCGCGCAGACTCAGCACTTCCAGGTCCGGGCGTGCCGCCTTGGCCTGCAGACCACGACGCAGGCTGGAGGTGCCCAGGCGCGCGCCCTGCGGCAGGGCATCGAAGTTGGCACAGGTGTTGGACACGAAGGCGTCGGTCGGGGCGTGACGCTCGAGAATCACCGCCAGTCCCAACGACTCCGGGAAGTGCATCGGCACGTCCTTCATGGAGTGCACGGCGATATCGGCGCGACCGTCGAGCATCGCCTCTTCCAGCTCCTTCACGAACAGCCCCTTGCCGCCGATCTTGGCCAGCGGGGTATCGAGAATCTTGTCACCACGCGTCGACATCGGCACCAGCTCGACGCTCAAGCCAGGATGCAGGGCCTCGAGTCGTACCTTGACGTGTTCGGCCTGCCACAGGGCGAGCAGGCTCTTGCGGGTCGCGATACGCAGAATCTCACGGCGGGGCACGGCATTCTCCTTGCTGGCGCGCAATGCACGCCATCTGATTCGAAGTTGTTGAGCAAACCTGACTGACGAACAGCGCTGCCCTCTGATGACACTTATCATAAAGCCAGTCACCTCAGGGGGAAAATCCGTGGCACGCTTTCCTGCGATCCGCCGGACTGGCCGCGGCCCCTCGCCCACGCGCAGGAGTCTGGTACACTCCAAGGTCAACGATACCGGCTGCGCGACCGTGCACCGGACGCCGAACTCTGGACACGTCACCACAATTCGAGATCCCGATGAGCGAATCTACCAATCAGTCCTGGGGCGGCCGCTTCAGCGAGCCGACCGATGCCTTCGTGGCACGTTTCACCGCCTCCGTCGATTTTGATCAGCGCATGGCGCAGCACGACATCCAGGGCTCCATCGCCCACGCCACCATGCTGGCCGGTGTCGGCGTGCTGAGCGAAGAAGAACGCGACGTCATCATCGCGGGACTGAAGGAAATCAGTGAAGAGATCGCGCGGGGCGAATTCGAGTGGTCCGTGGCACTGGAAGACGTGCACATGAACATCGAGGCACGCCTGACCGCCAAGATCGGCATCACCGGCAAGAAGCTGCACACCGGCCGTTCACGCAACGACCAGGTCGCCACCGACATCCGCCTCTATCTGCGTGACGAGATCGACGCCATCGACGCTGAACTGACTCGTCTGCGCGAAGGCATGCTGGGGCTGGCCGAGCAGGAAGCCGACACCATCATGCCGGGCTTCACTCACCTGCAGAGCGCCCAGCCGGTCACCTTCGGCCACCACCTGCTGGCCTGGCAGGAAATGGTCGCCCGCGACCAGGACCGCCTGCGTGACTGCCGCGTGCGCATGAACGTGCTGCCGCTGGGCGCCGCGGCGCTGGCCGGCACCACCTTCCCCATCGACCGCCACGTCACCAGCGAGCTGCTCGGCTTCGACCGTCCGACCGAGAACAGCCTCGATTCGGTCAGCGACCGTGACTTCGCCATCGAATTCACCAGCTTCGCCAGCCTGCTGATGATGCACCTGTCACGCATGAGCGAAGAGCTGGTGCTGTGGACCAGCGCCCAGTTCGACTTCATCGACCTGCCTGACCGCTTCTGCACCGGCTCCTCCATCATGCCGCAGAAGAAGAATCCGGACGTGCCGGAGCTGGTGCGCGGCAAGACCGGCCGTGTCTATGGCCACCTGATGAGCCTGCTGACACTGATGAAGTCCCAGCCGCTGGCGTACAACAAGGACAACCAGGAAGACAAGGAGCCGCTGTTCGATACCATCGATACCGTGCGCGGCAGCCTGCGTGCCTTCGCCGACATGATTCCGGCGATCCGCGCCAAGTCCGACAACATGTACGCCTCGGCCAGCAAGGGCTTCGCCACCGCGACCGACCTGGCGGATTACCTGGTGCGCAAGGGTGTCGCCTTCCGTGATGCCCACGAGATCGTCGGCAAGTCCGTCGCCTTCGGCATCGAGCAGCAGCGCGACCTGTCCGAAATGACCCTGGCAGAGCTCCAGCAGTTCTCCGACACCATCGAACAGGACGTCTTCGACGTGCTGACGCTGGAAGGCTCCGTCGCGGCGCGCAATCACATCGGTGGCACCGCGCCGAACCAGGTCCGCGCTGCCGTGCAGCGTGCGCGTGACGCCCTGGCCTCGCGCGCCTGATCATCCTCTTTCGGGCCTGGTCGCCACCCATGGCAACCGGGCCCGCATCGCTCTATCGCTTGCTGCCAGGAGGCCGCCCGATGCGTCATCTGATGAGCCAGTCCGCCCGTCATACCCTTCGCACCCTCGCGGCGCTGCTGCTGGGTGCTGGCCTGCTGGCCGGCTGCGGCCAGAAAGGCCCGCTCTATCTGCCGGCGGACGCCGATGCCGGTGGTCAGCGTGCCGAAGCTCCCGCGCCGGCAGCTGACGCCTCCGAGACAGAGAGCACCGCCGCTGCCGAGACTTCCGGCAGCGACGCCTGAGCCCCCTTATTCATCTCCGGCGGGTGATGCCCGCCGGCGCGACATCTTGCAGGCCGGATCATGGATCACTTCGTTTATCAGGATGGCGTGCTGCACGCCGAAGACGTCTCGCTCGCCACGCTGGCCGAGCAGTTCGGCACGCCGTGCTACGTCTACAGCCGTGCCACGCTCGAGCGCCACTTCAAGGCCTATCAGGATGCGCTGGGCGACCACCCGCATCTCATCTGCTATGCCGTGAAGGCCAATTCCAACCTGGCGGTGCTCAATGTGCTGGCACGTCTGGGCGCCGGCTTCGACATCGTCTCCGCCGGTGAGCTGGAGCGCGTCATCAAGGCCGGCGGCGACCCCGCCAAGGTGGTGTTCTCCGGCGTCGCCAAGCAGGCAGGCGAGATGGAGCGTGCACTGGAGCTGGGCATCAAGTGCTTCAACGTCGAGTCGCTGCCGGAGCTTGAACGCCTCAACGCCGTCGCGGGCCGTCTCGGACGCGTCGCACCGGTGTCGCTGCGCATCAATCCCGACGTCGATGCCGGCACTCACCCGTACATCTCCACTGGCCTCAAGGCCAACAAGTTCGGCATTCCGGTCGAACAGGCGCTGGAGGTCTACGAGATCGCCAACGCCATGGAGCACGTGCAGGTGGTCGGTGCCGACTGCCATATCGGCTCCCAGCTGACCGAGCTGGCGCCCTTCCTCGATTCCCTCGAACGCCTGCTGGTCCTGCTGGGTCGCCTGCGGGAACGCGGCATCGTCATCGAGCACCTCGATCTCGGCGGCGGCCTCGGTGTGCCCTACCAGAACGAGACTCCGCCGGAGCCCTTCGCCTACGCCAGCGCCCTGCTGGAGCGTCTGGCCCGCTATGAGCACGGCAGCGAGATGACATTGCTGTTCGAACCGGGCCGCTCCATCGCCGCCAACGCCGGCGTACTGCTGACCCGTGTCGAGTACCTCAAGCCCGGTGAAGAGAAGAACTTCGCCATCATCGATGCCGGCATGAATGACCTGATCCGTCCGTCGCTGTACCAGGCGTGGCAGAACATCGTCACCGTCGACACGCGCGAGACGCGCAAGTCCGCCAGCTACGATGTGGTCGGCCCGGTCTGCGAGACCGGTGACTTCCTCGGCAAGGACCGCGAACTGGCCATCGCGCCGGGCGACCTGCTCGCCGTGCGCTCTTCCGGTGCCTACGGCTTCGTGATGGCCTCGAGCTACAACAGCCGCTGCCGTCCTGCCGAGGTGATGGTCGATGGTCCCGAGATGCACCTGGTGCGTCGTCGCGAGCGCCTCGAAGAACTGTGGACCGGTGAGCAACTGCTGCCGGAAGGTGATGCCTGATGCTGGTGAACTTCACCAAGATGCACGGACTGGGCAATGACTTCATGGTCATTGACCTGATCTCGCAGCGCAGTCGCCTGCGCGATGCCGATATCCGCCGTCTGGCGGACCGCAACTTCGGCATCGGCTTCGACCAGCTGCTGGTGGTCGAGCCGCCCCGCGACCCGGACATGGACTTCCGCTATCGCATCTACAATGCCGATGGCAGTGAAGTCGAGAACTGCGGCAACGGGGCGCGCTGCTTCGCGCGCTTCGTGCGTGAACAGCGCCTGACCACCAAGCGCGAGATTCGCGTCGAGACGGCCGGCGGCCCGCTGACCCTGGTCGTGGCCGAGGATGGCCGTGTGAGCGTCGACATGGGCGCGCCGCGCTTCGCCCCCGCCGCGCTGCCCTTCGAGGCCGAGGCCGACCTGCCGGTGCACACCCTGGATGTCGACGGCGAGACGCTGGAAATCGGCGTCGTCTCGATGGGCAACCCCCACGCAGTGCTGCTGGTCGACAGTGTCGCACAGGCCCCGGTGCTGACGCTGGGCCCGCGGATCGAGGCGCATCCGCGCTTCGCCAAGCGCGTCAATGCCGGCTTCCTCGAGGTCGTCTCGCCGCATGAAGCGCGCCTGCGTGTCTTCGAGCGCGGTGTCGGCGAGACGCTGGCCTGTGGCACCGGCGCCTGTGCGGCGGTCGCGTCCGGCATTCGCCGTGGCCTGCTGGCAAGCCCGGTCAATGTCACGCTGCCCGGCGGTACCCTGAGCATCGAATGGGGTGGCGACGGCCAGCCGGTATTCATGACCGGCCCCGCCGAGACCGTCTTCGAAGGCCGCATCATCCTGTAGAGCGCCAGCCCCAGCCGAGGGATGCTGCCGGAAACATGGCCGACGGCGTCCCGCTGCCAACCGTCCGCAAGGAGTCCCACATGGCCGAGTCACCCGTGTCACGTCGCCCGCGCACGCTGGACCCGGATCGGGTCGCCGAATGGCTGGCCACGCATCCCGATTTCTTCGAGGGGCGTGAAGGGTTGCTGCAACGCATGCGGGTGCCACACCCGGAAGCGCGCGGCGGCAGCATCTCGTTGCTGGAGCGGCTGGTACATGACCTGCGCGGGCGGACCGATCAGGCAGAAGAGCGCCTCGAGGAGCTGTTGACCGCCGCACGCGACAACGAGAGTCGCTATCAGCGCCTGCGTCAGCTGGTGCTGGATCTGCTCGATGCCGAGTCCGATGATGCGCTGGCCGAAACGCTGGCCACGCGTCTCAGCGAGCTGTTCGACATCGCGGCCGTCTGTCTGTGGCAGCGCGACGCCGGTGCCTCGGCACAGCCACCGCGCCAGGCGCTCGACGATGCGCGCGGCGAGCAGTTCGAGCGTCTGCTCGAGGGTCGCGCCAGTCGCTGCCTGGCCATGCCGCGCACGCGCTGGGAAGCCCTGCTGCCCGACCATCAGTGGCCACTCGGCGCCGACTGCGCAGACCTCGTCGATGCCAGCCAGGCCGATGCCACGCGCGGCTCCGCCGTCATCGTGCGCCTGACCCGTGGCGAGTGCCTGGGCTATCTGGTGGTGGCGAGTGCCGATGCCGAGCAGTTCCGGGCCGGTCTCGACACCCTGTTTCCCGAATACCTCGGTGACGTGCTGGCCCGCTGCCTGGGCCGCGATGTCCCGGGCCAGGCACCACTGCGCTCCTCGAGCCGTGACGACCAGGCCAGTCGATGAGTCGCCTCGAGCCGGCCCACGGCGCCTCGGTCATCGACACATCCACCGATGGCACCTCAGCGAGCAACGCCGAGCGTGTTGCCGCCGAGCAGGCGCTGTCCGCGACCTGTCGGGAATTTCTCGCCGAGCTTGCCCTCGACAGCAGCCACGCGACCGTCAGCGCCTACGCGCGCGATCTGCAGGCGTTGACCGCCTTCATGCTGCGCCCCGCGGCGGACAGCAGCGCCGCTGGTGCAAAGGACGCGCCGCCCCTGCCGCAGGATTGGCAGGCGCTGGACGTACCGACGCTCAGGCGATTTCTGGGCGCCGAGCGCAGTCGTGGCCTCGCGCCACGCTCATTGGCAAGGCGGCGCGCGGCGATCAGCCGTTTCTGTGGCTGGTTGGTCGAGCAGGATGTGCTGCCACACAACCCGGCGGGGCTGGTGCAGACACCACGCCTGCCGGACCACCTGCCACGCCCGGTGGATATCGACAGTCTGGCGCGCTTCCTCGACTGCCCGCATGACGGCTCCCCGCTGGCGATCCGCGATCAGGCGATGCTGGAACTGCTCTACGGCGCGGGCTTGCGTCTCTCGGAGCTGGTCAGCCTCGACCTCGACATGCTGGAAATCCGCCGCCTGCGCGTACGCGGCAAGGGCGACAAGCCCCGCCAGCTGCCGATCGGCTCACGCGCCCGCCAGGCGCTGGATGCCTGGCTGGTGGTGCGTGGTCAGCTCGCCGCCCGGGACGAGCCGGCATTGTTCGTCGGCCAGCAGGGGCGTCGCCTCGGTCAGCGTGGGGTTCAGCTCAGGCTGGTGACGCAGGCGAAAGAACGTGGCCTGCCCGAGCATCTTCACCCGCACCGCCTGCGCCACTCCTTCGCCAGTCATCTGCTCGAATCCAGCGGCGACCTGCGCGCCGTGCAGGAACTGCTGGGGCACGCTCACCTCTCGACCACCCAGATCTACACGCGCCTCGACTGGCAGCAACTGGCCAGCGCCTATGATCAGGCCCACCCTCGCGCCCGCCGCCAGCGCGGGTCAGCGACGGCAACGTCAGACACCGACGCCACCTCCCCTATTGATGCTCCACTCAAGGATGACACCCTGTGACGCCTGCCAATGCGCCTCGCCTGACGGCCTTGACCTTCGATCTCGATGACACCCTGTGGGCCAATCGCGCGGTGATGGAGCGCGCCGAGGCCGA
This sequence comes from Cobetia sp. MC34, assembly GCF_018340035.1. Classification (NCBI taxonomy): domain Bacteria; kingdom Pseudomonadati; phylum Pseudomonadota; class Gammaproteobacteria; order Oceanospirillales; family Halomonadaceae; genus Cobetia; species Cobetia sp. MC34. The sequence goes on along the minus strand of NZ_JADPPY010000010.1, from coordinate 39,274 downwards.
GCATTACGCCTGGCTGGATGGCGAGATCGGGCATGCCAATGATTTCCCCCTCGAGGAATACACCCGTCGCCGCATGGCGCTGGGGCTGGAGCACCCGCTGCGCCGCGGTGACTTCACCTGGCTGCGGCGCGAGGCCATGCACGCCATGCTGCGCGATGCCGGGCATGATGATGAGCAGGCGGGCCACTGGTCGCGCGCCGCCATCGAGCGCTTCCTGGCGCTGCGCCACGAATTGACGCCCTTCCCGGAAGCCAGCGAGCTGCTCGACTCCCTCGCCCGCGATTACCGTCTTGGTGCCATCACCAATGGCAATGTCGACCTGGCTCGCCTCGCGCTGGATCATCATTTCGAGTTCAGCATCGCCGCCGGCGAATGGCTGGCACCCAAGCCGGATGCGCGCCCCTTCCTCGCCGCCATGGCACGCCTGGGCAGCCGCCCCTCCACCACCTTGCATGTCGGTGACTCATGGAAGGAAGATGCCTTGCCTGCCGCGCGCCTGGGCATGCAGGCCGCCTGGATCGACGTCAAGGGCCAGGGCGCGCCGGGCCCCGTCCCGGCAGGCGTACATGTCATCTCGCATGTCCGCGAACTGCCGGCGCTGATTGCACGCCTGAATGACTGAGTGACGGAATGACTGAGTGACGGTGCAAGTGGTGGAATGATTGAGTGTGAGAATGACTGAGCGACCGACGGCTGAGGCTCAAGGTGTGGCGCGCCTGATGCGCCTGGTGTGCCCAATGGCTGAGTGAATTAAAACTTGTACAAAAATGACGCCTCAACCATATTTCATGTACAAGTTTCTCAGCGTCGTCGATATTGAACCCTGCCTGGGGTTCCTGAATCTGCGCTGGGAGATGCCTGCCACCTCGACCTCAACAGGAGAGGCCAGCATGAGCACCCACTCACTCCCGCGCTACCGTGTGTCATCTTCCTCTCCCCAGAGGCCGCCCCTGCATGGTGAAGGCGAGCAGCGCGCGCCGATCATGACGCCCTCGCGTCAGACCAGCCGCGCCCTGCTGAAAGGCGTGGCCATCGTGCTGGCATCCGCGTTGCTGGTCATCGTGGCGGTCTACAGTGGACGTGCCAGCCTCGCGACGCTGCAATCCGGCGTGCAGGAGGCCCCGGCGGCCTCACCACAGGATGCCATGCGCAGCCTGCTCGTCCCCAGCGAGGCCGTGACGATGCCGGAAGTCGTCGAGCCCGCGGCAAAGGTGCCGCATATTCTCTCGGCACCCAGGGAGACGAGCTCTTTGACCCGCCTTGACCCCATCAGCAGCGCGCCGCGCAGCCTGTTCATGTGATTGGCCCTTGGGGAAGCGCAAAAGCGCAGATGTGAGTGACAGCGTGCCTGTCGTAACGCAAACGGCCACCCCGAGGGGTGGCCGTTTCGTCATGCAAGGTGGCGTAGTTCGAGGATCCGCCCCTAATCGCCTTACACCTTCAGTCAGTCGTCGAAGGGGTCCTGCGGCGCCTCATCGCCCGCCATCTCTTCCACGCCATCCATCACCGACGGGTCCGCCAGCCACTCGTCGAGCTTGGCATGCACCTGCTCGACACCAGAGTACTTCAGCGACGAGAACAGCTGCACGGTGACCAGGTCTTCCCACTCCTTGAGCGCGTGACGCACTTTCTGCAGGCTTGCCGCAGCAGGCCCGCGCTTCAGCTTGTCCGCCTTGGTCAGCAGGATATGCACCGGCATCTTGGCCTCATCGGCCCAGCCCAGCATCATCTGGTCGAATTCGGACAGCGGATGGCGCACATCCATCAGCAGCACCAGGCCCCGCAGCGACTGGCGGTTGCGCAGGTAGTTGGACAGGTGTGACTGCCACTCGCGCTTCACCTTGTCCGGCACCTTGGCATAGCCATAGCCGGGCAGATCGACCAGATGGCGGCCCGTTTCACCGATGGTGAAATAGTTGATCAGCTGGGTGCGGCCGGGGGTCTTGGAGGTACGGGCCAACGCCTTCTGCGAAGTCAGCGCATTGATGGCGCTGGACTTGCCGGCATTGGAGCGACCCGCGAAGGCCACTTCGGCACCCACGTCCGTCGGGCACTGGGCCAGAGTCGCGGCACTGATCAGGAAGCGCGCCTGACGATAATGGAGCTTGGGGGTCGAAGGAGCTGATTCGGCCATGGGAGTTCTGAATACCTGTTGAAGGCGGACGTCTCGCCCGCGCGACATCACGAGAGAGCAGAAGAAACGACCGGTGTAACGAAAAGAGTGCCGCATGCCCTGTCATCGGCGCTGCAACTTGCCGACGACAGCGGGAAGATGCACTGGATTACTGCGATGACACGACTGGCGACAGGCACGCTCACGCGCCCTGAGGGGATTCGCTATACTGCCTGCAAGGTCAGCATGGCGATCATGAGGCCTAGTGTACCACCCTGCTCTCACGGGCTGCGAGAGTGGGGTGCACTTCTCACCGCGCGCAGCACGGCGCGGGCACCGGGGAAATGACAGAGGCCACCATCCACGCCGGATGATACAAGCCCCGAACGGGCCTCTTCGTGAAACAGGGACCAGTGAAATGGATGAGCTGATGAGACCAAGGCAGACCCCCGAGCGCCCTTTGCGCCTGCTGCTGGCAGTTGCTGCCACTATGTTGGCCGCCACCTTGCCGACGGGGGCCGCCGCCGAGTCGCTGGTCGGCGATGCCGCGGCAGGCAAGGCCAAGGCTGCCGTCTGTGCTGCCTGTCATGGCGCCCAGGGCATCTCGCCGACGCCGGCCTTCCCCCATCTTGCTGGCCAGCAGGCCCACTACCTGCGCAAGCAGACGGCCGACATCCGGGATGGTCGCCGCTCGGTGCCGCAGATGGCCGGTATCGCCGACAACCTGAGCGATCAGGACATCGCCGATATCGCGGCCCATTACGCCGCGCAGCCCGCCAATCGTGGTCAGGCCGAGCCAGAGGCGGCCCGTGCAGGCGAGGTGCTGTATCGGGCCGGCTCGCTCGAGCGCGGCATCGCGGCCTGCACAGCCTGTCATGGTCCGCGTGGTGAAGGCATCGACTCGGCAGGTTATCCGGCGCTGGCCGGGCAATTCCCCGCCTATACCGTGACGGCACTCAAGGCCTTCCTCGACGGCAGCCGCGACAACGACCCGAACGCCATCATGAGCAGCATCGCCGCGCGCATGAGTGACAGCGACATGCAGCAGGTGGCCGAATATCTCCACGGCCTGCGCTGAGGCATCCGTTCAGCCGGGTATCGCGTATGACTGACTTGATTACGACCGGCACCAGCACGCCGTTCACGGGGCGTGTTCGAGCGACGCCTTGTATGGCGCGTGATCGAACGGCGTTCATCCAACGGTCAACCTTGTCACGCTAGGCTGGCCCGACAGTGATCCGCCGTGTCCCGCCCGGCAGTCTCGACAGCAGTGGTGGCTGACACGCATACTCGATGCATCACTAATGTTGCCGGGTATCATGCCCGGGCATGCCTCAATCCGATGGAGATGTTCCATGAAATGGAAACCCCTACTGACTCTGGTGGCGGGCCTTGGCCTGTCAGCAAGCGTGTTCGCCGCTGAAGCTGGCAAGGACTATCAGGTACTCGACGAGCCGGTGAAGACCGACGCGCCGGCGGGCAACGTCGAAGTGGTCGAAGCGTTCTGGTATGGCTGCCCGCACTGCTACAAGCTGGAATCCAGCCTCGAGCCGTGGATCGACGAGCTGCCGAGTGACGTGACCTTCAACCGTCTGCCGGCCACCATGGGGCAGGACTGGGTCAAGCACGCCTATGCCTTCTATGCCGCCAAGGACCTGGGCATCCTCGACGAGACCCACAAGGCCTTCTTCGATGCCATCCATCAGGACCACCAGCGCCTGACCGACCCGGATGATATCGCCAAGTTCTACAGCGACTACGGCGTCAGCGAAGAAGACGCCAAGAAGTCTCTGACCTCCTTCGGCGTGAAGAGCCAGGTCAATCAGGCCCACGCCCAGATGCGCGCCTACAAGATCATGGGCGTACCGGCACTGATCGTGGATGGCCGCTATGTCATCTCGCCGAGCACGGCAGGCTCACTGCAGAACATGCTCAAGATCACCGACGAGCTGGTCGAGCAGGTGCGTGAAGAGAAAGCCGGCAGCAAGGACACCGCTTGATGACAGTGGCTGCTGACCCAGTGGCCGCCAGCGCCGCGGGAGGTGCCGGACTCGACGAGACGGCACCTCCCCTGCGTCTGCTGACCTTCAACATGCAGGTCGGTATCCATACCGCGGCGTGGCATCACTACGTCACCCGCGGTTGGCAGCATGTGCTGCCACACCCGATGCGCCGCAAGCGTCTGGAGCTGATCGCCGCCGCCATCACGCCCTACGATATCGTCGGGCTGCAGGAAGTCGACGGTGGCAGTTTCCGCTCCGGCAACGTCAATCAGATCGATTCACTGGCCGAGACGGCCGAATTCCCGCATCGCTATCAGCAGCTCAACCGCAACCTGGGCCGCCTGGCTCAGCACAGCAACGGCCTGCTGTCGCGCCTGCCGATCAGCCATCTCGAAGAGCACAGCCTGCCCGGCACGCTGCCGGGACGCGGGGCCATCCATGCCCGCTTCGGCGAGGGCGAACACGCCCTGCATGTCTTCGTGACCCACCTGGCACTCGGCGCCCGTATCCAGCATCGTCAGCTGCAGTACCTTGGCGAGCTGATCGCGCCCCTCAAGCATGTCATCGTGATGGGCGACCTCAATTGCACACTGGCCCAGCTTCGTCAGCACAAGACGTTCAGCGAGGCACTCGACTCCCGCCCCAGCAAGGCCATCAACAGCTACCCGGCCTGGCAGCCACGCCGTGGACTCGACCATATCCTGGTCTCCTCGACGCTGCGCTTGAGCCACCCGACCACGCTGTCGCACCTGTTCTCCGACCATCTGCCGCTTGCGGTAGAAGTCCATCTGCCAGCCGCATGCCGCAAGGCGATCGGGCTCGCCTGACGCCTGTCTCTCTTGCATAGGCATCTCTGACGCCAGCCCCTCGGATATCGATCCCCCGGATATCGCCCCTTCTACTGCCTGGCTCTCCCGCCGGGCTTTCCCGCCTGGCTTTCCCGCTTGGCTTTCCCGCCTGACTTTCCCGCCTGACTTTCCCGCTTGGCTTTCCCGCCTGACTTTCCCGACCCAGGCTTCCCTCAGCTACGGCCTGCCGGCAGCTGTCTGCGCCATGATGCTCACCCCTGCCGCCGCGTCTGCGGCGCATCGCTTGCGGACTGTTGGATGCGCATAACGCGATCTGCAGCGCCCTTACTTGCCCGTTTCCTTGCCTGCCTGCCGGTATTTCTTCGCCTATCTCACTGTAACCAAAGACAAAAACCGCCTGTCAGACCAATGATCCATTTGTTGTTGCGGCGCCGCTCGCTACTCTTTGTCTGCCAATGACGTGGATTAATCGTTGACTTAGCGATGACTGATGGCATGCCGCATCCGAGCGACGTCACTTACAGGGATGAAGCGTGGAATAGCGTTGTTCAAAGCGATGCCATCACGGCTTGCTGGACACCGCGACTGACCACAACATGAGCAACATCTGAATTGGCGACCTTGCCAGCAATCGCTTGCAACACAAGCGCTTGGCAAAGACACAGCAGACGCTGTCGGCAAAGCAACAACAACACCAACAATCATCACCTGCTACCCGCAGGCCAAGGGGACTCCATGTCTGCCAATGCCTCTACCCCCGGCTGGCTCACAGGGCTCGACCGCATGACCGAGGGGCTGGGACGCTGCGTGTCCTGGCTGGTCGTCATCATGATGCTGGTCGAATTCACCATCGTGATGCTGCGCTACGCCTTCAACATCAACAGCATCCCCATGCAGGAATCCGTGATGTACATGCACGCGGCCGTCTTCCTGCTCGCCGCCAGCTACACGCTCAAGCACGACGGCCATGTGCGGGTGGATATCTTCTATCAGCGCATGTCGCACCGCGGGAAGTCGTGGGTCGATCTCGGCGGCACCCTGTTCCTGCTGTTCCCGGTGATGACCTTCATCCTGCTCTCCAGCCTCGGTTACGTGGGCGATTCCTGGGGCATCAAGGAAGCCTCACCCGAATCCGGCGGCCTGCCGGGCGTCTACCTGCTCAAGACCCTGATCCCGGCCATCGCCATCCTGATGATGCTGCAAGGCGTGGCGGAAGCCGGCCGCCATCTGCTGTTCCTGATGGGCCGCCTGCCCTCTCCGCATGCGAGCGATGACACCCCTGACCACGATGAGGAGCTGGTGTAATGCTCGAGATCATGCCACTGCTGCTGTTCGTGTGTATCTGTATCGTCTTGATGCTGGGCTATCCGGTGGCGCTGTCACTGGCCGGTACCGCGCTTGCCTTCGCCGGACTCGGCATGGGGCTGGATGCGCTGGGCATTACCCAGGGCGTATTCGATGCCAGCTTCCTGTCCGCGATGCCCAACCGCCTCTACGGCACCATGACCAACCAGACCCTGCTGGCCGTGCCATTGTTCGTGTTGATGGGCGTGCTGCTGGAGAAGTCCAAGGTTGCCGAGACGCTGCTCGACGCCATGGCGTTGATGTTCGGCTCGCTGCGTGGCGGGCTGGGGATTTCCGTGACCATCGTCGGCATGCTGCTGGCCGCCTCCACCGGTATCGTCGGCGCGACCGTCGTCACCATGGGCCTGCTGTCACTGCCGACCATGCTCAAGCGCGGTTATGACCCGTCACTGGCCACCGGTGCCATCTGTGCCACCGGCACCCTGGGGCAGATCATCCCGCCGTCCATCGCGCTGGTCCTGCTGGGCGACGTGCTGTCTTCCGCCTATCAGCAGGCGCAACTGTCGATGGGCATCTGGAGCCCGAAGACCGTCTCGGTGGGAGACCTGTTCATCGGCGCGCTGATTCCGGGCCTGATTCTGGTGCTCGCCTATATCGTCTACATCGCCATGGTCGCCTGGCTGAAGCCGGAGAAGGCGCCGGCCGTCGATCGTGATGCACTGATGGAAGAGCTGGGACATACCGGCAGCATCTTCTGGCTGCTGATGAAGGGGCTGGTGCCGCCGATCGTGTTGATCGTCTGTGTGCTCGGCTCGATTCTCGGCGGTCTGGCGACCCCGACCGAAGCCTCTGCCGTGGGCGCCTTCGGTGCGCTGATGCTGGCCCTCGCCAACCGCAAGCTGAGCCTGAAGACCCTGACGGAAGTGGTGCGCTCCACCACCAATGTCACCTCGATGGTGTTCCTGATCCTGATCGGTGCCGCGCTGTTCTCGCTGGTGTTCCGCGGCTTCGGCGGCGAAGAGGTCGTCACCGAGATCTTCGAGAACATGCCCGGCGGCGTCATCGGTGCCACCCTGGTGGTGATGCTGGTGATCTTCCTGCTCGGCTTCATCCTCGACTTCATCGAGATCACCTTCGTGGTGGTGCCGATCGTCGGCCCGGTGCTGCTGGCCATGGGCCTCGACCCGATCTGGCTGGGCATCATGATCGCCATCAACCTGCAGACCTCCTTCCTGACGCCGCCCTTCGGGTTCGCGCTGTTCTATCTGCGCGGCGTGGCGCCCAAGGAAGTCAGCACCAGCCAGATCTACAAGGGTGTCGTGCCGTTCATCCTGATCCAGCTGTGCATGCTGGGCGCCCTGGCCGCCTTCCCGGGCCTGGCGACCTGGCTGCCGGCCCAGTTCTAGGCCACGACTGACGAGACAGCACAAGGACAGAGCACGGACAGAACACGGACAGAACAACTACAGAGCAGCAACTGAATTGGCGGGGCCTGCCCCGCCAGCTGATGGGAGAGCCGCCAGTCGGCTCATGCAGATGCATCATATCCGGGGGTCGTTCGCGGCCCACCTCTTGCCCAGCGCCAGTTCATGACCGGTGCACAACAACAATCGGGCACTTCAAGGAGCATGCCATGCAACTCAACAAACTCGCCTTCGGCATTGCCGTCGGCACCATGACCGCCATGGGCACCCTGCCGGCCGTCGCCAATGCCGCCGATACCTTCACCTGGAAGATGGTCACCTCGTGGCCGAAGAACTTCCCGGGGGTGGGCCAAGGGCCGGAACGCCTCGCACGTCTGGTCGATGAGATGTCCGACGGCCGTCTCAAGATCAAGGTCTATGGCGCAGGCCAGCTGGTCCCGGGCTTCGAGGTCCTCGACTCCGTATCTTCCGGTACCGCGCAGATCGGTCACTCGGCTTCCTACTACTGGAAGGGCAAGGCGCCGGAAGCCCAGTTCTTCGCCGCCGTGCCCTTCGGCATGACCGCGCAGGAAATGAACGCCTGGCTGCATTACGGCGGCGGTCTGGAGCTGTGGAACGAGGTCTACGACAAGTTCGGCGTCGAAGTCATGGCGGGCGGCGCCTCGGGCGTGCAGATGGGCGGCTGGTTCAACAAGGAGATCAACTCGGTCGCCGACCTCGATGGTCTGAAGATGCGTATGCCGGGTCTGGGTGGCGATGTCATGCAGCAGATGGGCGTGGCGACGGTCAGCATGCCCGGCGGCGAGATCTTCACCTCGCTGCAGTCCGGGGCCATCGATGCCACCGAGTGGATCGGCCCGTACAACGACCTGGCCTTCGGCCTCTATCAGGCCGCCAAGTATTACTACTATCCGGGCTGGCACGAGCCGACCGTCACCTTCGAGGCCATCGTCAATGACGACGCCATGGCCGAGCTGCCCAAGGACCTGCAGGCCATCCTGCGTTCCGCGGTACGTGACGTGAACCAGGACATGCTCGACGAGTACACCGCGCGCAACAACGACGCCCTCGAGACACTGCTCAACGAGCACAAGGTCGAGCTGCGCCGCTACCCACAGGACGTGCTCGACAAGGCGCGTGAGCTGTCTGGCGAAGTGGTCAAGAAACTCGGCGACTCCAACGATCTGGCCGGCCGCATCTACGAGTCCTACACCACCTTCGAAGGCAAGGTCGAGAAGTGGCATGAGGTCTCTGAACAGGCCTACCTGAACGCACGCAACCCGGAAGGCGTGCAGTAACCGCGCTCCCGCGAGACGGCGCAGTCTTGTCATCCAATGCTTGCAGCCGCCCCCTCGGGGGCGGCTTTTTTGGGTCTGCGCGATCAGCTCTCGAGCAGGAAGGTCACCGGCCCGTCATTGAGCAGCGAGACCTGCATGTTGGCACCGAAGCGTCCGGTCTCGATTCCCACCCCGAGTTCTCGCCCGCGCTCACGCGCCTTGTCGACCAGATAGGTGAACAGCCGCTCGCCCTCCGCCGGTGGCGCCGCCGAGGAGAAGCTGGGGCGCATGCCGCTGCCGGTGTCCGCCGCCAGCGTGAACTGCGAGACCAGCAGCAGACTGCCGCCCGCCTGCTGGACGTTGAGGTTCATCTTGTCGTTCTCGTCAGCGAAGACGCGGTAATGCAGCAGCTTGTGCAGCAGCTTGTCGGCACGCGCCTCATCATCGCCCTTCTCGACGCCCACCAGCACCAGCAGACCGCCCTCGATGGCGCCGACGCTCTCGTCCTCGACCACGACTTCTGCCCGTGTGACGCGCTGGATCAATGCTCGCATGCCGCTTGCTCCTTCAAGAGATGAATGATGTTCATGACATTTCGTGGTCGGGAGCATACCAGACGCGAACGCCCCGCAGACTGGGCCTGCGGGGCGCGACAGGTGCTACTTGAGTGGGCGAGCTGCCAGTTGGCGAGCTTCTAGTTGACGAGCTGCTAGTTGGCGAGGCTCGGCAGGAACAGCGCGATCTGCGGGAACAGCATCAGCAGCACCGTCGCCAGCAACAGCAGGGCAATGAAGGGCGGCGTCCCCCGGATGACCTCCATGTACGGTTTTCGGAATACCGCCACCGCCGTGAAGATGTCGCAGCCGAAGGGCGGAGTCGCCGAACCTATCGCCGCCTGCAGGGTGACCAGGGTGCCGACCAGCACCGGGTCCAGCCCGGCGGCATCGACTGCCGGCGCAAACACCGGCGCCAGAATCAGGATCACCACGATGGGGTCCACGAACATGCAGCCGACGAAGTAGGCCGCCGCGATCACCGCCAACAGCGCCAGCGCATGCTCCGACAGGTAGGGGATGTAGCCGCCGAGGATGGCATCCGGAATCTTGGCGAAGGAGATCATCCACGAGAAGCCCGCGCCCGCCGCCACCAGGATGAACACCACCGCGGTGATCAGCCCCGTGGAGAAGGCCACACTGGGCAGGTCCTTCAGGGTCACGCCGCGATAGATCAGCATCTCGAGAATCAGCGCGTAGATCACCGAGACCGTGGCGGCCTCCGTCGGCGAGAACATGCCCGAGTAGATGCCGCCGATGATGATCACCGGGAAGCCCGCCGGCAGGCTGGCGCGCTTCAAGGCCTTGAGGCGTGCGGGCCAGTCCGCCTTGGGCTGCGGGGCGATGCCCAGCTTCCACGACTTCCACATGCAGTAGAGCGAGAACAGCACCAGGATCATCAGCCCCGGGCCGATACCGGCGATGAACAGGTCACCCACCGAGGTACCGGTCGCCACGCCATAGATGATCATGCCGATGGAGGGCGGAATCAGCAGCGCGATATCGGAGGCATTGATGATCAACGCGATGGTGAACTTGTCACTGTAACCGGCTTCCAGCAGCCGCGGGCGCAGCGGGCGCCCCATCGCCACCACCGTGGCCTGGGTGGAGCCGGACACCGCGCCGAACAGGGTGCAGCCCAGCGCGGTGGTCACCGGCAGGCCACCGCGCCAGTGGCCGACGAAGCGCTCGACCAGATCCAGCAGGCGCTGGGCAGTGGAGCCCTTGAGCATGATATCGGCCGCCAGAATGAACATCGGCACCGCCGTCAGCACCACCGGCTGCAGGCCACCGATCATCTGCTGGATCACCAGCTCCGGCTTGAGGAAGGGAAAATCGCTGAACAACAAGAAAAAGGTGCCGACGCTCAATGGCACCATCATGGGTACCCCAAGCAACAGCAGCCCAACCATCACGAGCAGAATCCACATCGCAGCTTCCGTCCCTGGGTCAATGAAGTGTGATCAATCGTCTATCGAGGCATCGAGAAGACATTCCAGACGCAGTGGCTAGAGCGCGCCGCTGCCGTCGACTTCCTCGTTCTCGTCCATCTCCGCCGTACGCCATGACAACCAGGCGCCCTGCGCCAGCAGGTTGCGCAGGATCGCCATCAGGTACTGGAGAGCCCCGAGCGCCAGTCCCAGCGGGACCACGGCATAGAGCGCCGCCAGCGACCAGCGCAGCGACGGAGTGACACGCCCGGACTTGGCCAGGCTCTGCAGATAATCCACCGCCAGCCAGGCGAGGTAGGCCAGCAAGGCACAGGTGATGACCTGTCCGGCGATCAGCAGCACCTTGCGCAACCACGGCGGCATGAAGTCCAGCAGCGCCGTCACGCGGATATGGCGCCCGGCGCGCGCGCCGTAACTGATGCCGAGGAAGGTCAGCCACAGCTGCAGGATCTGCATCAGCTCTTCGGTGAACGGCAGGCTGTAGTTGAAGACGTTGCGCCCGATGACGTTGGCGATGCTGGCCGTCGCCATGCCCAGCACGCACAGGGCGATCAACCAGCGCTCGACATGCGCCAGGCCCTGGTCACCACGTTCAAACCAGGCGGCCAGACGGCGCAGCGGCGCAGGCAGATGTGCGAGGGGGTCCTGACCGCCTTTCGTCTCGGCCGGGGCGGGGTGGGTCTCGTCAGCGGAGGGAGACTTGGAGGGGGGCGAGTTCATGAAGCGGCTTCCTGTTGATGTGGCATCCTGCCAGATAGGCTTTCTACCAGACGTCATGAGCGCAGTGGTTTGCGCTAGACAGCCTGCATTTGCCAGTACGATCCATTGAAATTTTCCGCGGCGCCGCCGTGATTTTCACTTTGGCTACTCTTGTTCTAGCTTTATTAGCGGCGCTTGAAATCAGTATGCGGCCGACGCGCGGCATGTCTGTCTGGCGAGCGACGGACAGAGCCTCAAGCACCAGTGCTCGAGTACCAGAGCTCGAGTACCAGAGCCTCATGCGCACAGGCTCAGCTTATTCATAATAAATTCTAATCATACTATCCAATTTGGTAATTTTTTTATTATATTAAGAATGGCAATATTATCTAAATGATGCAAGTTGCACGCCGGGTATGCCCAGAGCCGCCCGACGCTGATGGAAATCACACAAGGAGAACAAGATGACGATGCAATGGAACCCGTCACCCGAGCAGAATCGCGAGACGTCCAGGACTCCTGTTCCCCTTTCTCGTCTCGCCGCGTTCATCAAGGGAGGCGCCCTCGCGTCCGGCCTGGGCATGGCGGCGCTGGCCTCCGCGGGCGTGCAGGCGGACACCTGGCGTTTCGCGCTGGAGGAAGTCTCCGGCAGCGTGCAGGATGCCTACGCCCAGGAATTCAAGAAGCGTATCGAAGAGGCTTCCGGTGGTGACATCGATGTCGAGATCTACCCCTACGGTGCACTGGGTACCTCCTCACAGCTCACCGAACTGGTGCAGAGCGATGCCATCCAGCTGACCTTTGCCTCACCGGGTCACCTGGCCTCGGTGATTCCGGAGTCGGGCGTCTTCACGCTGCACTTCCTGTTCTCCGACGACAATGCCGTCAATGAAGAGGTGCTTGGCAACTCCAAGGCCATCGACATGCTGTCCGAGGCCTACACCGAGCAGAACCTCCAGCTGCTGGGCGTGATTCCGGAAGGCTGGATGGTGTGGACCGGCAACCGTGACATCAAGACACCCGAGGACATGGAAGGCTTCAAGATCCGCACCATGACCTCGCCGATTCTGGTCGAGAGCTATCGCGGCTACGGTGCCAACCCGACGCCGATGCCCTATTCCGAGGTCTACTCCGGCCTGCAGCTGGGCCAGATCGACGGCCAGGTGAACCCGGTGTTCGCCATCCAGGAAATGAGCTTCTACGAAGTTCAGGACTACATGATCCAGGCCAAGCAGGCGCAGTTCATCACCACGCTGGTGGCCTCCAGTGACTTCTATTCCGGTCTGGATGACGAGCAGCAGCAGATGCTCGACAAGGTCACCAACGAGATGCGTCCGTACATCTTCGAGAAGCAGGAGGAGTACAACGCCGACCGTCTGGAGAAGATCAAGGAAGACAGCGACATCGAGATCATCACGCTGACCGATGAGCAGCGCGAAGCCTTCCGCCCGGTCGGCGAGAAGGGCTGGGAAGTCTATCGTGAGCAATCCGGTGAGCGTGGCAGCAAGATCCTCGACACCCTGCAGGCCGACATCAAGGCTGCCGAAGGCAAGTAAGCCCAGGCAAGCGCGTCAGCTCCGCCAGGTAGATAGCAAGGATCGAAAGAGTGATGGAAAGATAGAAAGTTAGAATGTTAGAAAGAGAGAAAGACGAGCATGAAAAACGCCCCTGCCGGGACTCCCGGCAGGGGCGTTTTTCGTGGTGTCTCGATAGAGGCGAAAGGCGCAAGACGATAGCGATGCCGCGACAGATGGGCCAGATAGGCTAAAGAGGGGCTAGAGAGGGGCTAGAGGGGCCAGATGGAGAACGCGCGCTACTGCCCCAGCAGCTGGGTACGGAAATCCTGCTGGGCCGGTTCATCGCCAAGCCAGATCGCGAACAGGCCATTGGCCAGCGCCAGTGAATCGCTTTCGAAGATGACCTGCCCGTTCAGCACCAGCGACAGCGTGCCTCTGCCGCCACCGGCGGACAGCCATTGCAGCGCATAGCGATCCCCCGGCACGACGTCCTGATAGGCGCGATTGAAGCGCGTCAATTCAGGCTCGATCGCCGCGAAATCCGCCGCTGACAGGTTCTTGCGCACGCCCTTGGTGGTCGCCTTGGCGAAGTCCTCGGCATCGATGGCATGGAAGTACTCCAGCACCAGGCGGCGCGAGACATCCTTGAGCGGCGCCGGGCGCGGGCGACGCGCATCCTGATAATAGGCGCCGACATAGGCGTCCCACAGCAGGTAGGTGAAGAGCCCACTGCCGATCAGCGTCAGCGGCTGGCCGGACTGCGTGGTCACCTGATCCGCGAAGGTCACCCCCTTGATCTCGACGGCGAGCGCCGCCGGGCTGGTGGCAAGCAGCGCCCCCATCACGCCCGCGGCCAGCCAGCGCGGCGCACTCGCCACCGGCAGGCTGACGGCATGACAGGCAGCGTTCAGGCTGCAAACGGCGCCACGGACAGCTGACACGGACAAGCGATACAGCGGCGATATAGGCATGGCATCTACTCGTTGGCTGGCAGTGATCAAGGGGAGCTCGCGGGGTTCATCACTCCTGCAGACCGGGTTTCACAGGCTGGCTCTGGCTGGCTTACCACAGGGCGTGGAAATGATGCACCGGCCCACGGCCCTTGCCGACGTTGAGCTGGTCGGAGGCGCGCAGCGCGCCCAGCAGCCATTCGCGTGCCTCGACCACCGCCTGCGGCAACGGCAGGCCGTTCGCCAGGCGCGCCGTGATGGCGGAAGACATCGAGCAGCCGGTGCCGTGCAGGTTGTCGGTCTCGATGCGCGGCGCGCACAGCCATTGCTCGCCGGCATCGCTGACCAGCAGGTCATCGCAGGCCTGCCCCTCAAGCGCCCCGCCCTTGATCAACACCGCCTTCGCGCCTCGGGCACGCAGCTCGCGGGCGACCTCGGGCATGTCGGAGCGCCCGATCAGGCGCCGCTCACCCAGCAGCACCGCGGCTTCATGCAGGTTGGGCGTGATGATGTCGGCCAGCGGCACCAGGTGCTCGGCCACCGACTGGATGGCAGCATCATTGACCAGCGCATCGCCACTCTTGGCGACCAGCACCGGGTCGAGCACGACCCAGCGCGGGCGACGCTGCTGAAGGCGGTCGGCGAGCATTTCCACCACCAGCGGATCGGCCACCATGCCGATCTTGGCGGCGCGGATATCGAGATCATCCAGCACGGCGTCCAGCTGTGCGGCGATGAATTCCCGCGAGACCGCCTCCACGCTGCGCACACCGCAGGTATTCTGCGCCGTCAGCGCCGTGATCACGCTGGCCCCGTAGGCGCCCAGCGCAGAGAATGTCTTGAGGTCCGCCTGAATGCCGGCTCCCCCGGAGGGGTCTGAGCCCGCTATCGTCAGGACGCACGGAATATGCATGCAGGAAGCTCCCGAAATATGGCTTTGACGTGCCAACAGCATACCCGAGCTGAGGAGGGAAGAAAGCCACCCCCAGCGCCCTGCCACCGTGAAAAACAGAAGAAAGTGATATGAATGAAGTGGCCCTACTGTCATTGCCGGCATTGACCTCGCTCGCCGTGATCTCGCTGGCCAGCGCCACCCTGCTGCCCGGCGGATCGGAGGCGGCCTTCGCGGGGCTGTGGTGCCAGGGGCATGCGCCCTGGGCGCTATGGATCGCGGCGACGCTGGGCAACACGCTCGGCAGCCTGATCAACGTCGCCCTGGGGCGTGGCGCCCGTCGTCTGCGCACACGGCGCTGGTTTCCGGTCTCGCGGCGCGCATTGGCGCGCGGCACCCTGTGGTATCGCCGCTTTGGCGCCTGGAGCCTGCTGCTGAGCTGGGCCCCGCTGATCGGCGACCCGCTGACGGTGCTGGCGGGCGTCTTCCGGCTGGCATGGTGGAAAAGCATCGTCCTGATCGTGATCGCCAAGGGCGGACGCTATGCATTGCTGCTGCTGGCAGCCGACCTGTGGCTGACGCCCTGGTGCCAATGACCGCCGCACGGCCGCTGCTCCTGTCCTCACCCTCACCTTTACCACTGCCCTTGCAGCCTCAGTCAGTCGCTTGAATGAGATCGCAGACACGCAAGGCGAGGATGCGTGCTATGCTGACAAGCGCTATGCTGCACTGCACAATAAAAGCACTTCGATTGCTTTTCACCAGTGTCTCATTGCCTTGATCAGGTGCTTTGCTGCCCTTGATATGCACCTCGTCACCCTTTTGCCGCCTCCACGAGTCCACGCCTCCCCCATCACATGGCGTCTCGCTCGCGACGGTCCCCCTGACCTCGGGCATTCCCCGGCGGAGTGCTGCACTGCTAGAGAGGAGAAGGTTTCATGCGTGATACATCCTGCGACTTCTGCGCCGATGCGCTCAATATTCTGGTGCTGCAAGGCGGTGGCGCGCTCGGCGCCTACCAGATCGGCATCTTCGAGGCGCTGGCCGAAGCCGGCATCCAGCCCGACTGGGTGGTCGGCACCTCGGTCGGCGCCATCAATGGTGCCCTGATCGCCGGCAATCCGGAGGGCGAGCGCCTCAAGGCCCTCGAGTCATTCTGGTATGGCATCGCCCAACCGGCTGCCAGCATGGGCCCCGCCTTTCATCCGTGGGAGCGCAGTGTCGCGCGTACCTCCGCCATGCTTTGGGGCATTCCGGGCTTCTTCCGCCCGCGCCCGCTGTGGACGGTACCGATCTGGCAGAGCTTCTTCGGCGAGCCGCCCAGCCTCTACGACACCGAGCCGCTTGGCGACACGCTCAACCGGCTGGTGGACTTCGAGCGCCTCGATGCCCGCCACCCGGAGAACGTTCGCCTGTCGGTCGGGGCGGTGAATATCGGCAGCGGCGCGCTGCGCTACTTCGACTCCTCGCATGAAGCGCTGGACCACCGCCATATTCTGGCCAGCGGCGCCCTGCCACCGGCCTTCCCGCCGGTGTGGGTCGATGGCGAAGCCTATTGGGATGGCGGCCTCTACTCCAATACGCCCGTCAGCTGGGTGCTGTCGGAGCGTCCGCATGGCGAGACGGTGGTCAACTGCTACGTGATCGACCTGTGGAGTGCCGATGGCAAGGTGCCGGAGACCCTGCAGGAAGCGCAGCTGCGCGAGAAGGATATCCAGTATTCCAGCCGTGCCGGCGAGCACCTCAATCTGCTGGAGGAGAATCAGGCGCTGCGCATGGGGATCGAGAATCTCGCCGACCATCTGCCGGAGGAGCTGCGCCAGTCGCCGAAGATCCAGCGCATCCTCGCCATGACCCAGCAGCCCTCGATCAACGTGGTGCGCCTGCTGGCCTCGGCGCGCCCGGGCGAGACCTCTCTGAAGGATATCGACTTCTCGCGCGCGACCATCGACTCGCGTCGCGACAGTGGCTATCAGGACATGCAGGAAGTGCTGAGCCGCTGCAGCCAGTTTGCGCCGCTGCCGGAGGATATCGGGGTCATCGTGCGCAACTTCACGCGCAATGCCGAGGGCGAGCTGGTCAGCCTGTCGACGCCGGAGGCAAGCTCCAGCGACGATGACGAGGCGAGCATCACGGCAGAGGATTTGCCCAGCCAAGCGACCGGCAGCTGAGCAACGCTGACGACGATTCAGCATGATCTATCCACACCCCATCGCAGCCGTCACGCACTGGCGGCGCGCCAGGCGGGTGTGGATAACCCGGTGTCGGCAAGACGCCACCCGCCGGGTGGCCTCACCCGCGAGGCTGCGCGGCCCCCAGCCGTGAACACTCCTCGCGGGTAAGCTCGCGCCACTCCCCAAGCGCCAGCCCCTCGAGACTCAAGCCCGCCACCGACTCACGGTGCAGCCACACCACGCGATTGCCCAGGCTGCGCCACAGTCGCTTGACGTGATGATGGCGCCCCTCGTGCAGCGTCAGGCGTGCCTGGTCTGCGGTGAGAAACGCAAGCTGGGCCGGCAGTGTCGGGCGCGGATCATGTTCGAGCAGCACCCCCTGGCGAACCTGTGCGATGGCGCTTTCCTGTTCGGCCTCCGCCAGGGGCCGCTCCAGCCCCATGCGATAGCGCTTGGCGGGCCCCTCGAGCCCGGCATCGCTGATGCGCGCCGAGACTTCGCCGTCGTTGGTCAGCAGCAGGGCACCGGTCGTCGCACGGTCGAGACGCCCGACATGGTGGATCTCGGCCAGCCAGCCGCTGTCCTCGCCGCGTGCATTCAGCGTGTCACGCAGCACATCGATCACGGTGGGGTGTTCGGGGTCATGACAGGCTGTCACGACCCCGGCGGGCTTGTTGAGCAGGATATGACGCGGACACCGCGCGACCTGCAGGCAGACGGTCGCGTCAGGCGCTGACAGGTGGATGTCATCGAAGGGGCCGACCTCGTGCAGCGGGTCGCTGATCGTCGCACCGTTGACCCGCACGCGCCCCGCCGCCAGCGCCGAGAGCGCATGACGACGGTTGAGCTGTGGCTGACGTGTCAGCCAGCGGTCCAGCCGCATGACCTAGTCCGCCGCCTTGAGCTGGGCTTCCATCTCTTCCAGCGCTTCCTGAGCCTCGAACCATTCGGCTTCGGCCTCATCGAGGCGACTCTTGATCTCGCCCTGGCTGGCCAACAATTTGGTCAGCTCCGCCTTGCGGTCCGCCTCGTAGAGCGTGGCGTCGCCCAACGCTTCCTCGATCTTGTCCAGCTCGCCCTGCGCCTTGCTCATCTTCTGCTCGGCCTTGTCGCTGACCTTCTTGAGCGGACGCAGCTTCTCGCGCAGTTCAGCCGCCTGACGGCGCGCTTCCTTGCGGTCCGGCGTGCGCGTGCTGTCTGTCCCCGCATCGGCATCCTTCTGGGCGCGCGCTTCCCGCCGCTCGCCCTCGACCCGCGCCTTGAGCCAGGCACGGTAGTCATCCAGGTCACCATCGAAGGGCGTCACGCGGCCATCGGCGATGCACCAGAATTCATCGACGCAGGCACGCAGCAGGTGGCGGTCGTGGGAGACCAGAATCACGGTGCCCTCGAAGGTCGCCAGCGCATCGGTGAGCGCCTCGCGCATGTCGAGGTCCAGGTGGTTGGTCGGCTCATCCAGCAGCAGCAGATTGGGCTTCTGCCACGCGATCAGCGACAGCGCCAGACGCGCCTTCTCGCCACCGGAGAACGACTCCACCGTGGCGTAGACCTCATCGCCGTGGAAGCCGAAGCTGCCGAGGAAGGTGCGGATCTCCAGCTCACCCGCCGACGGTGACAGGCGCAGCACATGATTGAAGGGCGTCGAGGACAGGTCGAGCCCGTCCACCTGATGCTGGGCGAAGTAGCCGATGGCCAGATGCTCGCCGGCGGTCCGCTGGCCCTCGACCAGCGCAAGCTCGCCGGTGAGCGCCTTGATCAGCGTCGACTTGCCGGCGCCATTGGGGCCGAGCAGACCGATGCGCTGCCCCGGCAGCAGCGAGAAGCGCACCCCGGAGAGCTGCGGCGGCTGACCGGGATAGCCGATCACCGCGCGGTCCAGCCCCAGCAGCGGATGCGAGATCTTGTCGGAGCACGGGATGGTGAAGTGGAACGGGGAATCGGCCTTGACCGCCGCCGTCTCTTCCATGCGCTCCAGCATCTTCATGCGGCTCTGGGCCTGACGCGCCTTGGTGGCCTTGGCCTTGAAGCGGCGCACGAAATCCTCGATCTCGGCACGCCGCGCCATGGTCTTCTCGTGCTCGACCTGCTCGCGCACCAGACGCTCGGAACGCGTGCGTTCGAAGCGGCTGTAGTTGCCCTTGTAGACCACCAGCTTGCGGCGATCGAAGTGGATGATGTGATCACACACCGCATCGAGGAAGTCGCGGTCGTGGGAGATCAGCAACAACGCGCCGGAATAACGCGCCAGCCATTGCTCCAGCCACAGCAGCGCATCGAGATCCAGGTGGTTGGTCGGCTCATCCAGCAGCAGCAGGTCAGACGGCGTGAACAGGGTACGCGCCAGATTGGCACGCATGCGCCAGCCCCCCGAGAAGGCCGCCAGCGGCTGACTGAGCTGCGCCTGGCTGAAGCCGAGGCCGACCAGCAGCTGCTCGGCACGTGCCCGTGCGGTGTAGCCATCGAGGGTGTCGAAATGGGCGTGCAGCTCGGCCTGACGCTGGTGCTCGCCGCTCTCTTCGGCGGCCGCCAGGGCACGCTCGGCCTCGCGCAGCGCGTGGTCCCCGTCCATGACGTAGTCGACGATCGGGCGCTCCAGCGCATCGATTTCCTGCGCCATGTGCGCGACACGCACGCCACCGGCCAGCGATACCGTGCCGCTATCGGGCGTCAACTCGCCGAGGATCAGGCCGAACAGGCTCGACTTGCCGGCGCCGTTGGGGCCGACGATACCGGCCTTGTGACCGGCATGCAGCGTCAGGTCCGCTTCGTCGATCAGCGGTGCTCCGCCGCGTTGCAGGGCGAGCTGGCGCAGTGCAATCATGACAACCTCGATCAGAAAATACGGGGGACGTCGGGCTCCCGTTCACCGCCACCGACACGAGCGCTACGACTCAGCAAGCTGCTGGACGCGACTCGTGAAGAGACATCATCGGTGGCACATGAAGAGACATCATCCGTGACACACGAAGAGGCCGACTTGATGGGCGCATATTCTATCGGATTGTGGGACTACGCGCTGTCTCTGTATGCCCTGCCCGGCGAGGTCGGCTCTGCGGGCAACCCTCAGCCGACGCCGGACATGATGAGTACCTGCCTGCTGCTGCAGGACGAGGCGGGCCTCGATGTCTGCGAGCTGCTGTGGATTCACTGGCTGTCCGCCCACGGCATCGCCCTGGCCGCCTCGCCCACTCGCCTGCTGGAAGACGTGCGCGACTGGCAGGGCTGGATGACCGGCATGCTGCGCGAGCGCCGCCGCCAGCTGAAGCAGGAACTGATGACGCTGCCCGCTACCCAGGACCCGGCCGCAGTGCAACGCCTGGAACGCCTCTATCAGCAGCTCAAGGCCTGCGAGCTTTCCGCCGAGCAGGAGACCCTCGCCCAGCTGGAAGAGCTGAGCCCTGCGCCGTCGTCAGCCGAAGGCGCGACCGGCCTGCGGGCGCCCTTCGCGCATGTCGCGGACCCGCTGCAGGCCTTTCAGCAATCGCTGGCCCTGCTGAGCGGCAAGACGACGCTCACCGTGGGGGACCACCCATCGGCACGTGCCCTGCGCCGCCTGGCACTGGCCCGCGTGCCCGCCGGCGCCTGACAACGCCAGCGAGATGCGGAACTTGTACGCGGCTGGTAGAGTCGGAGTAACACTAGTGCCCGAGGCAGGCCATGCCGCCTCGGTGCCAATTGCGTGTTTCGGGCCCGTCTCAGGCCCATTCCATCCTGAAGGAGTTTTCATGAAACAGCTGGTCAGTGCCGTCGCGCTCGGCGCCCTCCTGGTCACCCCGTTCAGCTTTGCCGCCGATGACAGCCTCGCAGACGAGCAGGCACAGCTCAGCTATGGCATCGGTGCAACTCTGGGCAAGAGCCTTTCCCAGGACATCACCGATCTGGATCTCGACGCCTTCACTCAAGCCGTGCGTGATGTCTACGCCAAGGGCGACATGAAGATGAGCGACCAGGAAATCGCGGATTCGCTTTCCCGCTTCCAGCAGAAGAAGATGGAAGAGCAGAAGAAGATGGTCGAGCAGGAAGCGACCGACAACAAGGCAGAGGGTGACAAGTTCCTCGCCGACAACGCCAAGAAGGACGGCGTGAAGACACTGGATTCCGGCCTGCAGTACAAGGTGCTGGAATCCGGTGACGGCGCGACCCCGTCCGCTGAAGATACCGTCAAGGTGAACTACGAAGGCAAGCTGCTGGACGGCACCGTCTTCGACAGCTCCTACCAGCGTGGCGAGCCGGTCAGCTTCAAGGTCAACCAGGTCATCAAGGGCTGGCAGGAAGCACTGCAGGAAATGAGCGTCGGCGACACCTGGATGCTCTACGTCCCGGCCGAGCTTGCCTACGGCAAGGCTGGCACCGGCGGCCCGATCGGCCCGAACGAGACGCTGACCTTCAAGGTCGAGCTGCTCGACGTGACCAAGGCCGACGCCAAGCAGTAATGGCGGCGTGAGCCTCCCCTGCAGGTAACCGGCAAGCACTGCTGCCGGTAGCAATGAAAGAGCCGCCCATCGGGCGGCTCTTTGCGTTTCTGGCAAGGCTGGATGAGGGTCAGCGGCAAGCCCATCCAAGCGCATGCTGCGCACAGGACTACGGGGCATGCCACTACTACGGCAATGGCTGATGTCCGCTGATTCTCCCCTCCAGAAGGCTCGGTGCGGACGCCGCCAGCCTGTGGATAAATCTGTGGGGAAGCTATTGACCACAGGTTGACAACCGGCCCTTCTGGTGCCTGTCGCGGCAGTGATGCTGGTTGAACGCAAAGCAACCACTGACTTGATATTTTTAGTCGATATCTCGTAACAGTTTGTTTTTACTAGCCTTTATAAATCAGCACTTGACGGCACTGCGTTGCGTGTTCGAGGCGTCATGATTATCCACAAAATTTTCCTCGAGCGCTTGCCAACTTGTGGACAATGTGTATTTCACCTCTGAGAAAGGCCTCAAGATGCGGCGCGATCAGCAGGTGCCACGCATGGCTCAATCAGCGGTCGCGCTCAGGACACGCGTCACGCCAGCGCGAACACCGGCCGGCCCCGGCGTGAATGGAATGCGATCGTAGATGCGCCCCTGGGCAGAGACGAGATAGAGCGCGGCACCATGATCGATGGTGTAACCCAGCGCGGAGTCCTGCGCCTCGACACGCCGATAGCTGACGCCATAGCGCCGCGCCACATCGGCGAGTGCCGCCTGACTGCCGGTGATACCCTGAAAGCGCGGCCCGAAGTGCCCGGTGTATTCGGCCAGCCGGGCAGGGGTGTCGCGCTCGGGGTCCAGCGAGACCATCACCGGCACCACGCGCGCCGCCGCCTGGGGTGGCAGTTCAGACATCACCTGACGCAGCGCCGCCAGCGTCATCGGACAGACATCCGGGCACTGGGTATAACCGAAGTAGAGCGCGACGACCGGCGTGGCCTGCGCGTCTGCGGCCTCGCCTATCGTGACCTCCGCGAGCGTGAAGTCACCCTGCTGTGATTCGAGCTGGATGGGGCCGCCCAGACTGGCCCAGGCCTGCATTCCCGCGACCGGCGCCAGATCCTGCTGCGCCTGCTGCCAGGCGACACCGGCACCGATCACGGCCGCCAGGCCGACGGCGCCCAGCAGCCACCAGCGTCTGGCGACGCCCTTGTCCAGCTGATGGCTCTCTTGTTGGCGGGCGCCTGCTTGCCCGTCCTGTGACTTTCGCTCTGCGCCCATCCCTGCCTCCCGGTGCCTTCATGCCTGAAACGACGTCCCTGCCGGCCGGGCTCAGCGCCAGCGGCTAGCTGCCCTGATGCGTCGGGCGGGTATCACTGCGAAACAATTGATCGACCGAGCTTTCGAGCTGCTCCGCCGTGGTGGCCTGCGGGTGGCTATCGAAATCGAACCAGCTGCCCAGTCGGCCACGCTCGGTGGTCACGATCACCTGCGCGCGCCACGCCATGGTCGCGCTGCTGCAGAACCCCAGCTGCCCTTCCCCCTGCCAATGCTGGCGCTCGAGGCTCTGGGCATCGGTGGTGTTCAGCACGCTGCGCTTCACGCCCATGTCCATGTGGCGGCCGATGAAGTCCACCTCGACCCCCTCCGGTGAGACGCCTTCCGTCATCACGCGAATGCCCAGCGGCGTCAGCGGACTGATATCGCCCTCCAGCGCCAGGGTGATACGCCCGAAGCGGCCCAGCTCGGCAGTACAGGGGGCATGATTGAGCTCGCAGGACTGATTGGGCGCAAACCAGGTCACCTTGCCGTTGCTGCCGTCGCGTACCAGGTAATAGTCGATCAGGTAATACAGCGAGACCACGATGGTGATCAACGTGACGATGATCAGCAGATTGAGCAGCCGCGGGCGGGCATTGTCTTCTTCTACGCGATACATGGCAGTTCCGGCAACGGTCCGGCAGCGCATCGACAGGCAAGGCGCCCCGAATGGGAAAGAAAGTGACGTGATGGGAATGGTCTGCGCTCAGCCACGACATGACGCCAGCGCGTGACCGGCGAACAAGACCTGAGTCCAAGTGCAGCGCTGAGCGAGTCATGACAAGCTTACCAGCCCGCCTCACCGCGGCAGCAGGCGAGACATCATGTCACGCGCACGCCACATCGCTCTCAAGGCATTCGCACTCAGCCCCGACAAGGAGTCAGCATGGCAAGTGTACAGCAGGCGCTCGGCCCCCTCTTCCTGTTGATCCTCGCGGGGGCGCTACTCGGGTGGAAGCGCTTCCCCGGCGAAGGCTTCTGGAGCGAACTGGAACGCCTGATCTATTACGTGCTCTTCCCCGCCATGTTGGTGTCCACGCTGGCACGTGCCGACATGGCCAGCGTGCCGGTCGTGGCGCTGGCCAGCGTGATGCTGGGCGCGATGCTGCTGTTCGCCGCCGCGCTATGGCTGAGCTGGCGTCACGCGCCGGACTGGCTGAGCCGTCATATGGGCGACGCCGCCTCCTTTACCTCGCTCTTCCAGGGCAGCATCCGCTTCAACAGTTACGTCGGTGTGGCCGGGGCAGCAGCGCTGCATGGCAGTGCCGGGGCAACCGTCGCGGCCGTGGCGCTGGCGCTGATGGTGCCGGCCGCCAACCTGCTGTGCGTGATGGCCTTCATCGGGGCTGGCACCCTGGGCGAAGGTGGCCTGCTGCGCTCGCTCAAGGCGCTGACCCGCAATCCGCTGGTGCTGGCGTGTCTGGCCGGCACGGCGCTCAACCTGAGCGGCATCGGCTTGCCGGGCTGGAGTGGCGACGCCATCAGCCTGCTGGGGCGCGCCGCCTTGCCGCTCGGCCTGGTCGCGGTGGGTGTGGCGCTGCGCCCGCGTGTACTGGTGAGCAGTGGCAGCGTGGCGTGGCTGGCGAGCCTGCTGAAGCTGCTGGCGATGCCGGCACTGGTGGTCGTGCTCTGCCGGTGGTTCGGCCTCGAGGGAGTGGCGCGCGATGTGGCGATTCTGTTCGCGGCGCTGCCCACCGCGACCTCCGCCTATATTCTGGCCCGCCAGCTAGGCGGCAATGCCGAGCTGATGGCGGCCTTGATCACCGCCCAGACGCTACTGGCGATGCTGACCCTGCCCCTGTGGCTGGCGACCTGATCTCTTGTCGACCTGAGCTCCTGTCGAGCTGTCGAGCTGACGACCGCATATCCGAACGCGACGTGAGAGCTCGCAGCGTGCGTAGCGCACAACAAAAAGGGCATCCCCAGATGAGGATGCCCAAGACCGTGACTAGCTTGATGAGGAGAAACACCGTAGCGGGGGCCTGACTCCGCCGCTACGGCTGGGCTTGCGCCCTGCGATGTCTGCCCGGACACCCCACAGACAAGATAATCATTCTCATTTGCTTTTGCAAGGCAAATGCGAAGAATTTCTATTTAAGCTTTATCTTGTGCATCCTCGAGCGAGAACACCCTCAACTCCGCATGCAGCTCGACCTCCAACGCCGTCATGGCTTCCGCACGCGCCAGGCCATCACGCTCGGCGCGATACAGATGCGGGGTCATGGTCAGCAGGTCCCGAATCTGCTCATTGCTGGTCAATGACAGCCCCGCATGCAGATGCTCGACCTCGCCGCTGATGGTGAAGCCAGCAGACTCGGCAGCGCTCAGTCCGGCCTCGCCACGCGCGGGCTTCAGCTCGCGGTAGAGAATCTTGCGCAACGCCAGCAGATGCTCGGCCCCCGCTTCCAGCAGCACGACGTGGCCACCGGGCTTGAGGACACGCGCGAATTCCTGCCAGACAGGGAAGCCGAAGGCGCAGATGACGACATCCACACACGCATCCTCCAGCGGCAGAGCGGCGTTGGTGCCCACCAGCCAGGCGGCATCACGTGACTGCTTCGCCGCGGCCAGCACCGCGTGCTTGGAGATATCCAGCCCCGCCGCCGTCAGCGAGAGATTCTGCTCACCGGCAGCGCACGCCAGCTGACGCAGATAGAAGCCTTCGCCGCAGCCGGCATCCAGCACGGCCAGCGGCGCCTGAGTCGACTGGGCCGCTGCCAATGCCAGCACACGACTGGCCAAGGCTGATGCAAGAGGCTGATAGCCGCCCAACGCGAACAGACGCTGGCGGCCACTGACCATCGCCTTGCTGTCGCCGGGGTCCAGGCTGCGCTTGCGCTGCACCGGCAGCAGATTGACATGCCCCTGGCGTGCGATATCGAAGCGATGCCCGTCGGCACAGCACCAGCTCTGGCCGTCACGTACCAGCGGCTGGGCATCCAGCGGACAGGTCAGGGCCGTCAGCGGGGTCATGGTCGGGCGATCAGCCGAATCGGCGGTAAGCGTCGTCATGGTCAGCAACTCTCGGGACGAGGAAAGAAAGGGACAGCAAACACAGCAAGCGGCACAGACCGCCACGCAGGCAAATGGCCTTGGCACGCAGAACCGCGCCATGGCGATGGGCCTCACACGCAAGCGGCCACCCGAAGGCGGCCGCGATGCAGCGTCATGAAGACGCCGCCACTGCGCACGAGGCGCTGATCAGTCCTGCTTGACGAAGATCAAGTCCCACACGCCATGGCCGAGACGCTCGCCGCGCTGTTCGAACTTGGTCAGCGGACGGAAGTCCGGACGCGGCACGTAGGGTGCGGTTTCCGCCGGAGCGGTGTTGGCAAAGCCCGGTGCTTCGGCCATCTCTTCCGCCATCGCTTCGGCGTAGTTGGCCCAGTCGGTGGCCATGTGGAAGTGGCCGCCCGGCTTGAGCACACGACGCACCAGCTCGACGAAGGCCGGCTGAACGATACGACGCTTGTGGTGCTTCTTCTTCGGCCACGGGTCCGGGAAGAACAGCTGGAAGGTGTCGGCGCAACCGGCCGGCACGCAATCCGCCAGCACTTCCAGCGCGTCGTGACGATAGACACGCAGGTTGGTCAGGCCCAGCTTGTCGACATCATCCAGCAGCTTGCCGACGCCCGGCGCGTGCACTTCGATGCCGATGAAGTCGGTGTCCGGGTTGGCCTGTGCCTGTTCACACAGTGACTTGCCCATGCCGAAGCCGACTTCGATCACCAGCGGCGCCCGACGCCCGAACAGCGCTTCGAGATCCAGCTCGCCCTGCTCGTGACGCAGGCCAAGGCGCGGGAAGACCTCTTCGAGCCCGCGGGTCTGGGCCTGGGTCATGCGGCCACCACGAATCACGTAGCTCTTGATGCCACGCTTGCGGGCGACGGCTTCATCGGCAACGGAAGGGGTCGCTGGCGCGCTTTCGGTCTGCACGCTCTCGGGCTGCGCGCTCTCGTTCTGCACACTCTCTTGCTGCGCATCGTCAGCGGGAGCAGAAGTGGACGTGTCGTCCTGCGGCTTGGAAGTCTCGTCAGTCATGGGGTCGTCTTGGTCTTTGCATGAACGATGCGCGTGCATCGGATTCGAATGTTTCAGGGCTCAGCCGGTGATCAGGCCAGCGCCCGGTGAGGAAGCACGTGCCGTCAGGCGAGTCGGCATGCGGCCGGCCAGGAAGGCGCCACGGCCGGAAATCACGGCCTGACGCATGGCATCTGCCATCAACAGCGGCTGGCGCGCGTGGGCGATGGCACTGTTCATCAGCACGCCATCACAGCCCAGCTCCATGGCGAAGGCGGCTTCTGACGCCGTACCCAGACCAGCATCGACCAGCACCGGCACATTGGCGCGCTCGATGATCAGCGATAGGGTGTGCGGGTTGAGAATGCCGAGGCCGGAGCCGATCAGCGAGCCCAGCGGCATGATGGCGCAGCAGCCGATTTCCTCGAGCTGGCGCGCGACGATGGGGTCGTCGGAGGTATACACCATCACGTCGAAGCCATCGGCGACCAGCTCTTCAGCGGCCTTGAGCGTCTCGACGATATTGGGATACAGCGTGTCCTGATCGCCCAGCACTTCCAGCTTGACCAGGTTGTGGCCATCCAGCAGTTCACGGGCCAGCTTGCAGGTACGTACCGCGTCACGCGCGTTGTAGCAGCCGGCGGTGTTGGGCAGGAAGGTATAGCGATCCGGTGACAGCACGTCGAGCAGGTTCGGCTCGTCAGCGTTCTGGCCCAGATTGGTACGGCGGACCGCAAAGGTGACCACTTCCGCGCCGGACGTCTCGATGGCGGAGCGTGTCTCGTCCATGTCCTTGTACTTGCCGGTACCGACCAGCAGGCGCGAGGAGAACTCGCGACCGGCGACGATCAACGGGCTGTCGCCGGCGACCTGGGTGACGGGGTGGTTCAATGTCGGGGCAGAACTGTCTGTCATGATGACCTCATCGAGCTGGACGTGGACGCGCTGAGCGCGAGCGAGTAGTGAAAAGTGTCAATCCTGGAAACAGGACGGATCAGCCACCACCGATGGCATGGACGATCTCGATGCGGTCACCGGCATGCAGACGGGTGTCGGCGTGCGCGCTACGTGGCACGATGTCTTCATTGCGTTCCACTGCCAGTCGGCGGCCCTGGAGACCGAGACTCTCGACCAGGGCGGCAATCGTCGTGTCGTCCGTCACCACGTGGTCTTCACCGTTGAGCTGTATCTGCATGCTGTCCTCCCGCGAAAAGAGGCCGCTATTGTAGCGGCTTTACGTGGACAGGCGTAGGCACATCGTGCCGCGCCACCTGCCCTCAAGGAATTATTGTCTATGCGTCACAACGACTCCCACTCCCGCCACTGGTGGCTGGCCATGGGACTGGCCGGCATGTCCACCGTCGCGCTGGGTGCCTTCGCCAGCCATGGCCTGCGCGGCACCCTGAGCGCGGACATGCTGCGCGTGTTCGAGACCGGCGTACGCTATCAGATGTGGCACGTGCTGGCGGCGGTCGGGGTACTCGCCTGGCGCTCGGTGCAGCCGCTGCGCGGCCAGATGCTGACGCTGGGGCTGTGGGCGGCCGGCATCCTGATGTTCTCGGGGTCGCTGTATGCTCTGGCGACCACGGCGCGCACCCAGCTGGGCATCATCACACCCATCGGCGGCCTGCTGCTGATCGCCGGCTGGCTGAGCCTGGCCGTCACCGGCTGGCGTCAGCGCGGCAGCGAAGAGAAGGATATCAACAAGCTGTAGCGGACTGGCCCAAGACGTTGCCCATGACCGTCCCGGGGTCAGTCATCGCTGTCCGGCAAGGTATAGGTCGCGGTCACGATGGCGACCGGGTCGGTGTCACCGTGGCTGAAAAGCTCTATCTCGCCGACGGCCAGCCGCCGACCCAGCTTGCGGATACGCGCGGTGGCCATCAGATCGCGGTCGCCGCGCGCGCGACGCAGGAAGTGAATGCTGAGGTCACTGGTGACGGCCATCGGCTCCGGGCCGATCTCGCCGAGAATCGCGACATACAGGCAGACATCCGCCAGCGCCATCATCGTCGGCCCGGACACACAGCTGCCGGGACGCAGGTGCTCGTCCTCGATGGCCAGCCCCATGGTCGCCCAGCGATCGCCGACGGCCTCGATGGTACCCAGACGCTGGGGGAAGACTTCATCGAGGAAATCCTCGATGGCGGCGGCGCTCATCACGGGCATGACATTCTCCTCGACACACTGGATCCGATCGCGCGGTTACGCGGTTTCTGAGGCAAGGCTAGCGGCAAATGCGGCCTCGGGAAACATGCGCCTGGCAAAATAGTGGCCGGGCAATTCCTGCTCGGCGACAGACAACAACGGCGACCCAGGGTCGCCGTTGTTGTGTTCAGTGTTTCCTGCCGTCAGCCGCCCTGCGATCAGCGCGCCTGCTGCTTTTTCTCGAGGCGACGGCGATGCAGGACCGGCTCGGTGTAGCCGCTCGGCTGCACGCGCCCCTGGAAGACCAGCTCGCAGGCGGCCTGGAAGGCGATGGAGCCCTCGAGGTCATCCGTCATCGCCTGATAGCTGGGGTCCGCGGCATTCTGGCGGTCCACCACGCCGGCCATGCGCTCCAGCGTGTCCTGTACCTGGGCACTGTCGACGATGCCGTGATGCAGCCAGTTGGCGATGTGCTGGCTGGAGATGCGCAGCGTGGCGCGGTCTTCCATCAGGCCGACATCATGGATGTCCGGCACCTTGGAGCAACCGGTGCCGTGATCGATCCAGCGCACCACATAGCCGAGAATCCCCTGGGCATTGTTGTCCAGCTCGGCCTGGATCTCCTCGGCACTCCACTGGGGGTCGAGCTCCAGCGGGATGGTCAGCAGGTCATCGAGGCTGGCACGCGGACGGCTGAGCAGATCATGCTGCACGTCCTTCACCGAGACCTGGTGATAGTGCAGCGCATGCAGCACGGCGGCGGTCGGTGACGGCACCCAGGCGGTGTTGGCACCAGCGCGCGGGTGGCCGATCTTCTGCTCGAGCATCGCGGCCATCAGGTCGGGCATGGCCCACATGCCCTTGCCGATCTGGGCGCGGCCCCGCAGGCCACATTCCAGGCCGACATCCACGTTCCATTTCTCGTAGGCCTGGATCCAGGCGGCGCCCTTCATGTCGCCCTTGCGCAGCATCGGGCCGGCTTCCATCGAGGTGTGCATCTCGTCACCGGTGCGGTCCAGGAAGCCGGTGTTGATGAAGGCCACGCGGGAGCTGGCGGCCGCGATGCAGGCCTTGAGGTTGACGGTGGTGCGGCGCTCCTCATCCATGATGCCCATCTTGAGCGTGGAGTCCGGCAGCCCCAGCAGCTGCTCGACCCGCGCGAACAGCTCATCGGCGAAGGCGACTTCCTCGGGGCCATGCATCTTGGGCTTGACGATGTAGACGGAGCCGGTGCGCGAGTTGCAGATGCCGCCGCGGTCCTGCTTGTCGCCCTTGAGGTCGTGCAGCGCGATCAGGCTGGTGAAGATGGCATCCATGATGCCTTCCGGCGCTTCACTGCCGTCCTCGAGCAGGATGGCCGGGTTGGTCATCAGATGGCCGACGTTGCGAATCAGCATCAGCGAGCGACCATGCAGCACGCGCGTGGTGCCATCGGCGCCGGTGTATTCGCGGTCCGCATTCAGCTTGCGCGTCATGCTGCGGCCATTCTTCTCCAGCGTCTCGGTCAGGTCGCCCTTCATCAGGCCCAGCCAGTTGCGATAGACCGTCACCTTGTCTTCGGCATCGACGGCGGCCACCGAGTCCTCGCAGTCCATGATGGTGGAGAGCGCGGCCTCCATGATCAGGTCACTGACGTTGGCGGGATCGGTCTTGCCGATGGGGTGCTCGGCATCGATCACAAGCTCGGCGTGCAGGCCGTTGTGGGCGAAGATGATCGCGCTCGGCGCGCTTTCATCGCCGCGATAACCGAGGAAGCGTTCCGGCGACTTGAGGCTGAGGTCACGCCCTCCGGCACGCACCAGCAGATGACCATCACGAATCGTGTAGCCTTCGCTGTCGTGGTGACTGCCGCCGGCCAGCGGCGCGATGGTATCCAGCACCTGGCGCGCATAGGCGACGACCTTGGCCCCGCGCGCCGGGTTGTAGTCCTTGCCACGCTCGGCGCCATCTTCCTCGCTGATCGCGTCGGTGCCGTAGAGCGCATCATAGAGGGAGCCCCAGCGCGCATTGGCGGCATTCAGGGCGTAGCGGGCATTCATCACCGGCACCACCAGCTGCGGGCCAGCCTGCTGACAGATCTCGCTATCCACGAAGGCGGTGCTGGCTTCGACGGTATTCGGCTCCGGCAGCAGATAGCTGATCTTGTGCAGAAACGCCTTGTAGGCCTCGAGGTCTACCTTGCCCGGATGCTCGCGGTGCCAGGCGTCGATCTCGCTCTGCAGCTGCTCGCGGGTCGCCAGCAGTTCGCGGTTGCGCGGTGCCAGCTCGTGCAGCAGTGAATCGACACCCGCCCAGAAGGTCTCCGGCGCGATCCCTGTGCCCGGCAGCGCTTCCTGCTCGATGAAGCGGTGCAGGCTGGCGTCGATGGCCAGGCGCTGAAGTTGAATACGGTCGGTCATGCGTTTGCTCTCCCTGAAAACGAATCGCTGGAAACCCTCAACGGCTGACAACACTGCAAGCAGTGGTGTTCAAAAGGATTTTCGCCAGACGGCACTCACTGGCGCGGCGTTTGACGCGACTGCTGACGCGCGACTGCCCGACAAGCGTGAGCCATCGAGACGCCGGGCAGGAAGACGCTGTCACCTGCCGGGCGGGGACGAATCCCATCACCATACCCGATGGCGAGGCCGGCGAAAGGACTGCTATGACCAATGAACAAGCTCATGGAGCCCGATTACCCGCCCAGCGTTGATTCCGCGTCGCTGTTGTTGCTCGGCGACAGGCGGGGAAAACAGTGAAGAAACACTGTTCTTTGTGTAGCTCGCAGCCGCGCCAGCCGCTAGCATGGCAGCATTATGGAGATGACCATGCCCGATTTCAGTGAACTGCTCGACCACGGCCCCTTTATCCGCCTGCCTGACATGCTGCCGGGCCAGACGTCCAGTCCACTGGAGCGTTACCTGGGCCATTATGGCCTCGATGCGCTGCGCAGCGAGGACATCGCCGTGCATGCCGGCCACCTGGAGGCCGGAGGCTTTCGCCTGTGGGCCCAGCTGTGGACACCGCGCAAGCCGCGCGGCACCGTCTTCGTGGTCCACGGCTACTTCGATCACCTCGCTCTCTATCGCCATCTGCTGGCGCACCTGCTGCGCAACGGCTGGCAGGTCGCCTTGTGGGACCTGCCGGGGCATGGCCTGTCATCCGGCGAGCCCGCCTCCATCGATGACTTCGGCGACTATGTCGGCTGTCTGCAGGCCTTCCAGGATTACCTGGAAGACCACAGCCTGGCGCCGCACCCGTGGTTCGGCATCGGCCAGAGCACCGGCGGCTCGGTGCTGGCTACCGACGCCCTGATGCGTGGCGATGAATCGCGCTGGCAGGGTATCGCCCTGCTCGCACCGCTGGTGCGGCCGTGGGGCTGGTCGCAGTCACGCTGGCTGCACAGCATGGCGCGCCCCTTTATCGATTCCATTCCGCGCAAGTACCGCGCGAATACCAACGACGTGGCCTTCTACGAGTTTCTCAGCACCAATGATCCGCTGCAGGCCGATCGCCTCGCGGTGAAGTGGGTAACGGCGATGCGGGAGTGGATTCCCCGTCTCCGCGCCCTGCCCCCTTGCTCACTGCCGACCCTGATCCTGCAGGGCGAGCAGGACACCACCGTCGATTGGCAA
Organism: Cobetia sp. MC34; assembly: GCF_018340035.1. Lineage (NCBI taxonomy): Bacteria > Pseudomonadati > Pseudomonadota > Gammaproteobacteria > Oceanospirillales > Halomonadaceae > Cobetia > Cobetia sp. MC34. Next base: position 6,597 of record NZ_JADPPY010000010.1, on the reverse strand, counting down.
TGGAATCTCGGCGTGTTGGCCAGCAAGTTCCCCAATGCGCGCATCTACCGCCATCCCGAGGCCCAGCACCATCTGGTCAATGAAGCCGAGCCGATTCGTCAGGAGCTGTTTGCCGAGCTGGACGCCTTTCTCGATGCCCTGTCGCAGCGCCCGTCAGACCTGCCGCTGCAGGGGCGCACGGCATGATGGCCATGCATCGCCTGCGCATGCTGGCCGCGACCCTGCTACTCTCCACGCTGGCGGGCTGCATGAGCCTGGACCAGGTGCCGCGTGCCGAACGCGACCCCATCTATGGTCTCGGCCAGAGCGCGGCGCGCCTGATCGCCGAGCAGTCCTGGACACCCCCGCTCGAGCAACAGGTATTGCTGCTCGCGCCGCCCGAGGTAGATGCCACGCTGCAGGCCAACCCGGGCGCGCTGAACGAGGCGCTGACCCGCGCACTGCTGGCGCTCAAGAACGGGCCTCAGGTGCTCAACTGGAGCACTGACCGCCCTGCCGTCGATAGCCGCCAGTGGCGTCTCGAGACCACTCTCGAGGCCAGTGGCGCCGCACTGACCCTGTCAGACCGCACGCTGCAGCCGTATCAGCTGCAGCTGACGCTGGTCCGCAGCGCCAGTGCCGAGCGCAATGAGACGCGCACCTTCACCCTGAGCGGTGCCTTCGACCAGGCGGCCCTCGAGTCGCTGGCGCGCAATCACCCCGCGCCCTGAGCCCTGAGCCCTGAGTCCTGAGTCTTGCGCCCAGCTGCGCCGAGGTCCCCGCCACCTCTGATACACCCTTTACCGTTTTCTGCTTTTCCGGAGCCAACATGACCACCGCCAGTCCCCGTCGCTTTCTTGCCCACCTCTATCAGGATGGGCCGCATAACCCGTTCCCCGGCATCAAGGCGCTGGAACGCAGACTGGGACACGCGCTGCCGTATCAGTATGGCTCCAACGAAGGGCTCGACATGCCCCACCACACGCTGGGCGGCGCGCTGGGCACTGCCCTGGCCGACCTGAGCCGCAGCTATGCCGACGCCGATGCCTGGCAACTGCGCCAGCAACTGGCTGAGCGTCTGGGAGTCGCCTACGAGAACCTGCTGGTCGATGCCGGTGCCGACAGCCTGCTGGCACTGGTGATGCGCGCCACCGTCTGTGCGGGCGAGCGCGTGATCACCAGCGCCGGCACCTATCCGACCCTGGCGTACTTCGCCCGCGGGCTGGGTGCCGAGGTCATCGAGGTGCCCTACAGCGAGAGCTTCGCCACGGCCGATGACGCCTCATCGTCGCGACTGGCACCGGACCTCGCGGCGCTGCTCGCCGCGGCAAGGCAGCATGATGCCCGCGTCGTCTATCTCGCCAACCCCGATAACCCCAGCGGCCACCTGCATTCTGACGCCGATGTGCGCGCCCTGCGCGACGCCCTGCCGGAGAACTGCAGCCTGCTGCTGGACGAGGCCTATCACGACTTCCGCCCGGACGCCGCCCACGCTGACCATGCGCCGATGGCACGCACCTTCCGCCTGCGTACCTTCTCCAAGGCCTATGGGCTGGCGGGCCTGCGTCTCGGCTTCATGATCGCCGAGCCTGACGATGTCGCCATGCTGACCAAGGTGCGAATTCACTTCGCGGTCAGCGCCCCGGCTATGGCGGCAGGTGAGCTGCTGCTGGCGCACCCTGAAGAGGCGGCAGCGCACGTCGCCGGTGTCATCGACTGTCGCGATCGTCTTGCCGAGCACCTGCGCTCGCTGGGCGCGGAAGTGCTGCCCAGCGCGACCAACTTCCTCTGCGTGCGCCTCAAGAGCGCCGAACTGGCAGCGCAGGTGCAGCAGCAATTGATGGCTCAAGGCGTGCTGATCACTCGCTCTCCGCATCCTTCGCTTGGCCATATCCTGCGCATCTCGACACTCGAGGACAGTCTGGTGCCGGGCCGTCTCGCGCGTCTCGAGCAGGCCATCGCCGAAGAGCGCCGTTCATGAACGATTTATCGTGAGGGCCTCGCGATGACGCTGGTCAGCCTCGCGGCCCGTGCCTTGAGCAGCCTCGCCGTGGTGGGCGCGAGCCTCTGGCTGGTGCCCGCACTGTGGTTCCGCCTGCCGGGGCCGGAAGGGCTGCGCACCACCGTGGCTGCCCTCGCAGCAGTGCTGGGGCTCGTGTGCGTGATTGTCCTGTGGTGGCCGCAGGCCAGCGCGATTCGCTGGCGGCTGATGGGCAGCTACCTGATGCTGCTGGTCGCAAGCCTTGCCTGGTGGGCCAGCATCACGCCACGGGCGGACCGCGACTGGGCGCCGGAGGTGGCGCATCTGGTCGAGGGGCAGGTGGTCACGCCAGCACGGGACGAGGCATCGCCGGCAAGCGCCAGGACCGAGGCTGCCACGCAGGGTGAAGTGCTGCATCTCGAGCAGGTACGCAACTTCGTGTGGCACAGCGCCGAGGATTACACGCCGCGCTGGGAAAGCCGCGACTATCCGCTGGAGGAGCTGACCTCGGTGGACCTGCTGACCAGTCACTGGATGGGGCCGCAGATCGCCCACACACTGGTCAGCTTCGGCTTTGCCGATGGCCGCTATCTGGCCTTCTCGGTGGAGATCCGCAAGGAGCGCACCGAGCAGTTCTCGACCCTCGGCGGCATGTTCAAGCAGTACGAACTGGCGGTGATCGCCGCCGACGAACGCGACATCATCCGCGTGCGCAGCAACGTGCGCGGCGAGCAGGTGCACCTCTATCGGGTGCAGATGCCGCGCGAGATGATCCGCGAGCTGTTGCTGGCCTACGTCGACGAAGCCGAGACATTGCGCACTCAGCCACGCTTCTACAACACCGCCACCAGCAACTGCACCACCCTCGTCTACGCGATGATGACGCGCCTGACCGACGGCCTGCCGCTGGACTACCGCCTGCTGCTCTCCGGCTATCTGCCGGAATATGTCGCGGACCAGAACGCCCTGAGTGACGCTGCGCCCTTCGCGGAACTCAAGGCCAGCAGCCTGATCAATCCCGCCGCCATCGCCGCCGATGAGCATCCGGACGGCGACTTCTCACGCCTGATTCGTGCAGGCATTCCCGGCGCGGACAGACCTTCCTACTGAGCCCGAGCAGGGCTGACATCCTGACCCGCCGGCATCAGGCGCTGCGCTGCTGGGCACCGGCACCCGGGCGAGCCGGGTCCCTGCCCATCATGCGGTCCAGCTGGCGATAGCCGATGGCCTCCATCAGCTGCGGCCGCTGCACACCGTCCTGGTCGATCAGATCACTGAGTGTCAGCGCGACACGCAGCACCCGGTGATAGGCGCGCGCCGAGAGATTGAGGCGTGACAGCACACCGGCCAGCCACTGGCGCTCGCCGTCTTCCAGCTGACAGGCGGCTTCCAGCGCGTGGGTATCCAGATGGGCATTCAGGCCGCCGCGTGCCAATTGGCGCGCGCGAGCAGCCAGCACTCGTTCGCGCACGCCGGCCGAGGCCTCACCGGGGGTCGCGGATGTCAGCTCCTCGGCGGGCAGGCCCGGCACCTCGACCTGCAGGTCGATGCGGTCCAGCAACGGGCCGGACAGACGCGCCTGATAGCGCTGGATCTGCGCCGGCGTGCAGCTGCAATTGCGGCGACTGTCGCCGAGATAGCCGCAGGGGCAAGGGTTCATCGCCGCGACCAGCTGGAAGCGCGCCGGGAAACGGCGTTGATGGCTGGCGCGCGAGATCAGGATACGGCCACTCTCCAGCGGCTCGCGCATCACTTCCAGCACGCCACGGTCGAACTCCGCCAGCTCATCCAGAAACAGCACGCCATGATGCGCCAGCGACACCTCGCCCGGGCGCGGCTTGGAGCCACTGTCATTTTCAGCAATTGATGCGACCCTCAGGGCGTAATATCGGGCTATTATGGTAGTCTGTACAGGATTGAGTGCGACAGAATTAATAGCAATTGATGCGACAGGCCTTGTTTTATTCAACATTTGGTGCGACTACCCATGCCACTGCCTACATCCGTTCGTAAAATCGGCCCTACCCGACGAAGTGTGTCTGGCTACTATGCCTTTCGCGGGGAGGAGTCTATTGCGTTCGAGTCGACGCTCGAACGTGATTTCCTCATCAAGGCTGACTTTGATGTGAGCGTCCTTGGTGTGATTTCCCAGCCGTGCGAGATCCCGTTTCATCATCCCGTGACCGGTAGGCGCTACACCTACACACCTGACTATTTGGTTTATTACCGTCTCGGTAACCGTCATTACAGGGATTACCCAAAACCTCTCCTGGTGGAGGTCAAACCACGGGAAAAGTGGCAAGCACATTGGCGTGAATGGTCGCCTAAATGGAAGGCGGCGATACGGCATGCCAACAATGAGGGCTGGGCGTTTCGCATTCATGATGAAAGCCGCATTCGTGATAAGACCTTGGACAACATTACCTTCCTAGCGCGCTACAAGCGGATGGTGTTTCCCTCTGTCGAAAGCCAGGCAGTCCTCAACACGGTGAGGGAAATGGGGGTGGCGACCTTGGATTACCTGCTTTCTCGGCACTTTATGGGCGATATTTACCGGGCAGAGGGGATTGCGCATTTATGGCATCTACTGGCGACTCGGCAGTTAGATTGCGATATGGCCCAATCCTTCAGTCCTCTATCGGAGGTATGGGTACCCGATCATGAATAATCATCGTGGCAGCGCAACTGAACCCAATAACGGCGTCGCCCAAACACGCCAACACTTGCAGATTATGGTGGGTGAGCAGGTTCAGAAAGATGGCACCGTTTACCGAATTTCCCAGGTGCTCGATTTTGAGACGGTCATTGGCATTGCCGTTGAGTCCGGGCGTAGTTGCCCGCTTCGCATCAAAGAACTAGCGCCTCTCAATAGCGGGTCCGTATCCCCTGAGCAGGATATGTCCGAGATTGGGGATGCCGATTGGCGGGAGGCCGAGCATCGCTTTTCCATCATTAAGCCCTTGGTGGATCGCCATACGGTGGGGCGGGATGCAGCGGAGGAGCGTGCTAAACAAACGGGGGTTGATACGGCTACGATCTACCGTTGGTTGAAGCGGTATAAAGCGACGGGCTCGGTGCTTGCATTAATTCCTCAAAAGCCAGGGTGGAAGAAAGGAAAGTCGCGTATCCCCGCGCATGCCGAGGCGGTGATTCAGGAAGTCATCAAAGAGGTGTATTTGACGCTGCAGCGTCCGTCCGCACAAAAAGCGGTACAGGAAGTCATGCGGCGCTGCCATGAGCGGCGCATCGACCCGCCGAGCCCTGGTACCGTTCGTTCTCGTCTGCGCGACATCCCAGAGCGCGACCGATTGCGTGGGCATGGCTTTAGAGAAAAAGCGATTAATAAGTTTCAGCCGGCGGCCGGAAAATTTCCCAATGCGGACTATCCGTTAGCCGTCATGCAGATTGACCACACGCCTGCCGATATTATTTTGGTCGATGACGTATATCGCAAACCGATTGGCCGTCCATGGATTACGCTGGCCATGGACGTGTGTACTCGCATGGTCACGGGGTATTACTTATCGTTTGACCCGCCCTCTGAAACATCTGTCGGCATGTGTGTGGCGCACTCCATGCTTCCTAAAGATGAGTGGTTGCTACTGCATAATGTGGAGGCTGAGTGGCCGGTATGGGGCACACCCGCCACGATTCATGTCGATAACGGCCCAGATTTTCGCTCTGAGACGTTTAGGCGCTCATGCCTAGCCTATGGGATCAACCTTGAGTTTCGGCCTGTTAAGCAGCCTCGTTACGGTGGCCACATTGAGCGGGTGCTGGGGTCTCTTCTCAAAGAAATTCATAACCTGCCTGGGACGACTTTCTCCTCCATTAAAGAGAAAGAGGGGTACGATCCAGAGAAACACGCGGCCATGACGAAAAGCGAGTTTGAAGAGTGGCTGGTGACGTTGATCTGCAAGGTTTACCACCAGCGCCTTCATTCTGGGATTGGTATGTCGCCGATGAAGAAGTGGGAAATTGGTGTGTTTGGCAATGCGGATGTGCAGGGAGTGGGATTAGCGCCGAGGCCTGCTGACAGGCTCTCTGTATTGCTCGATTTTTTGCCCAGCTTTCAGCGTACGATCCAGACCTTTGGTGTGACCATCGATGGCATAAACTATTACGATGAAGCGCTAAGACCTTGGATCAATGCCAAAGATCCAGACATGCCAGACAAGAAACGCACCTTTGTTTTCCGGCGCGACCCTCGCGACATTAGTGTCATTTGGTTCAAAGACCCGGAGCTCGGGCACTATTTTCGCGTGCCCTTTGCCAATCTTGCCCTCCCCTCGATGAGTGTTTGGGAGTATGCCCAAGCTAAAGCGCGCCTTCGGCAGGAAGGAAGAAACTCGGTCAATGAGACTGAAATTCTACGCGCTATTAGTGAGCTGCGAACCCATGTGGAGGAGTCGCAAGCACGTACTAAGCGAAGTCGCCGTCAGGCACAACGACGTAAAGAGCATGAGAAGAAGGTGACGCCTGCAGATCCCCTTTTACATGCGCCCTCAACCGGAATCTGTCAACATAGTTGGCACATGAAGTGGTTCTGGCTTTTTAAAATCCTACTGCCTGCGGTGCCGGATCCCGCTCCGGATTCAGATGCACTATCTCCGGCAGATCGAGTTTCCGGATGTCGC
>NZ_JADPPY010000109.1:0-516 GCF_018340035.1 Cobetia sp. MC34 | reverse complement strand
CACCTTCATGCGGTTGCCACGCCGGTTGGCGAACAGATAAGCACAATGCGGGCGAGCCGCGCCGAAGACCTTCACCACTCGGGCCAACGCAGTGTCCGGACCGGCCCGCATATCCAGGGGGGCGGTAGCCAGCCAGATTTCGTCGATGCGGATCATGCGAGCAGCTCCCGAATCAGAGATCGACAGGTGTCGGCCTCCGAGGCAGGCCACTCGATGACCATCGGGCCGTTGGGGTGCGGGATGGTGAGGCGAATAGGGTCCGCCACCTGATGCTGGGGAGTGGCCGGTGACAACTCGCGAGTCATGGGCACCGGTACAAATGCCGGTATTTCTGGCACAGCCGTTTGCTGACGGGTGGTACGGATCCAATTGTGGACCAGGTTAGCATTCAGGCTGTGCTCCAACGCCACTCCGGCAACGGAGGCACCGGGTTGCTGACACGCTTCGACGATCCTGGCCTTGAAGGCGGCAGTGAAGCGGCGACGCTTGCGAGGAACTTCCAACACGCTTGATTCC
>NZ_JADPPY010000108.1:0-524 GCF_018340035.1 Cobetia sp. MC34 | reverse complement strand
CACCCGCAACTGGACACCGCGCCGGACAGTCTGGCTGAACCCCGACCAGGAAGACCCGCTGGTTCAACAGGATCAGCGATTAGAAGCCGCCTGATTACAGGTTCCAACAAGCTTGACAGACATCGGCTGGTCATACGTCAGAGTTTTTCGTGCTGCCAATGGCATTCTGTTCAGCGCGGCACTGAAGCCCTCTACGGCTGAGGTCGCAGTCGCATCATGCATCTTTGCCAGTATCAAGTATCCGCTACTGAGCTCTACAAGAGTGCCAACCGCTGAGGCATTGCCTTTGCCCTTGATCAGGTCGCCTTCCCAATGCCCAGGCATCTCGCGCTTGTCCACCTCGGGCGGACGAAGGTGAATGCTGACCATGTCGGGGATCTGACCTCGGCGGTCCGTCTGTAGTGGCACAGTGAATCTGGCCACCTGACTTTGAGTGTATGATGGCTCACAGAGACAATCAGGTGCAGATGATGACGAAGAAGAGAACGTTTAGCCCGGAATTTCGCTTGGAAACGGCCCAGCTC
>NZ_JADPPY010000107.1:0-532 GCF_018340035.1 Cobetia sp. MC34 | reverse complement strand
ATCAAGGGGTTCAACAAGCTGGAGCTGGTCGTGAACAACGTCCAGTTCAAGGACGGCGAACCCTTGGCCGATCAGTCAGACAGGGCTGCCGCCTGACCGGCCATACACAGAAATTGACAATAACTCTTTTGCCTCCACCAGCGGAGGCGCGTGTTGCACGAACGGCGGTTGAGTCGATCATCCAGGTCTCGAGATCCATCAGGCCATCTTCGCGAAGCCGCAGTTGAAGTCGCGACAAGACTGTCTCAAAGGTACCGTCATCACGCCATTGTCGAAACCTGGCATAGACAGTGCTCCAAGGGCCATAACGTTCGGGGAGGTCACGCCATTTGGCGCCAAAGCCAGGGAAAATGCATGAAAAACCGCTCTACGACGGGCCTCGTAGCGCTTTACCAAAAGGACATCATGTGGTCATTTAGCAGCTTTCGCTCATGGATGATCCGATGCTGACACCGTCTCTTATGCACCATTTATCGATTGTTTCCGACTTCCGCCAGGCGTGGAAAGTGCAGCATCAGCTGTCGGATATCTT
>NZ_JADPPY010000106.1:0-543 GCF_018340035.1 Cobetia sp. MC34 | reverse complement strand
GCTTTCAGACCGCGAGAATGTCAGCAAGATATGTCTCAACCAGTGCCGCTTTCTTCTGTTTCCGCCGAATTCCGCCTTTGAAAGATTTCTCTCCTTTCAGGTAATTCAGCGCAATATGCCGGACCCTAGCGAGGTTTTCCGCCGCCTGTCCGCGGTGGATTTTGCAGGCATCTTCACGAAGCGCCACATCCAAAGACCAGTGGAGCTTGGCCTCAATATGCCAGTGCTGACGAGCTGCTTCGGCGAGCTTCTTGGCGGTCAACTCGGCTGAACTAATGTAGTAGCGGATCATCGGCTCTTCAGGAGCCTCATCGCCCTCTTGGCGAAAACTCATCACTACCCCTACCGCTTTCAAGCCCGGCCATTCGTAGCTAAGCTCTTGAAACTCTTCAGTAATCTCACTCACAATGTGATAGCGCGTCTCTTGCCGGCCGCGGTTCTTTTCATCCGTGATATACGAGTCTCCCGAAAAGCTCGCCACCTTGGTTATTGGGAATGCCGTCTCGAAGGCGGCAGCCAAAGCTGGCTGATTCCCCTTTACCG
>NZ_JADPPY010000105.1:0-564 GCF_018340035.1 Cobetia sp. MC34 | reverse complement strand
CCACGGTGTGGTTCATGACTGGGGTGAAGTCGTAACAAGGTAGCCCTAGGGGAACCTGGGGCTGGATCACCTCCTTATCGACACTGTCTACTGCTCGCGGCAAGTGCTCACAACGAATTACCTGATCAAGTTAGTTTATCGAGTAGTAGTGTCGGGTCTGTAGCTCAGTTGGTTAGAGCGCACCCCTGATAAGGGTGAGGTCGGCAGTTCAAATCTGCCCAGACCCACCAAAAGCTTCGTGCTTTTGTCGACACGGTTTTGCCGACTTTGGGGCCATAGCTCAGCTGGGAGAGCGCCTGCCTTGCACGCAGGAGGTCAGCGGTTCGATCCCGCTTGGCTCCACCATGAAAGTCCGGTTCAGCTTCTACTACCTGATAACGCTGCACAGTCCACAGTGACAAGCATATCGCCTTTCTCGTGAAGGTTGTGTGACTTCTCACTGTTCTCTGAACAGCCGCTCTTTAACAATGTGAATCATGCTGACGATAGATATGTGCGCCAAGCGCATGTCTATCAAACGATATGTCGGAGAGGTCCGACAGATTCGTAATCCTTGACAGACCC
>NZ_JADPPY010000104.1:0-567 GCF_018340035.1 Cobetia sp. MC34 | reverse complement strand
TCACGGCTTGGAGGGTAGAATCGGTCATGGCGTATCCATCCTATGCTGGTTGTGATCTGGCGTGATCAATCAGCAGGATACGCCACCCTTCCTTCTGCCCTCCATACACAAGACTTGAGCTTAACTCGAGGCAAAAAGGGGGATCTGAAGACCCCTTAGACCATGCGTTGGGCCGGAGTCGTGGCGGCATCACGACCAAAATCCATTTGATCTGTGATCGCTTTGGTTGGCCCATCGACTTCACGCTGTCAGCGGGGCAAGAATCGGATACGCGGTACTTCATGCCCACTCTGGAAAAGGTTCATTTACCGGGGACTCGTGGCCGGCCACGAAAGCGTTGCCGCTACATCGTGGCAGACAAGGGCTATGACAGTGATGAGTTGCGCCGTTACTGCGACCGCGTTCGAATCAAGCCGATCATCGCGCAACGAAAGTTGAAGCGGAAACCCCGGCCAGGTCTCCTACGGGGTTTCGATAAACCCATGTACCGTCAGCGAAATATCGTGGAGCGCTCTTTCAGTTGGCTGAAAGAGTTCCGTCGTATTGCGACGCGATATGAGAAGTTGG
>NZ_JADPPY010000103.1:0-578 GCF_018340035.1 Cobetia sp. MC34 | reverse complement strand
TTCTGTACGAAAAGTCGGCTCGTAGACAGCGGCGTATGCAAGCTACGCATACCATCGCATAAAAGCTACGGGCCAACTTCTCATATCGCGTCGCAATACGACGGAACTCTTTCAGCCAACTGAAAGAACGCTCCACGATATTTCGCTGACGGTACATGGGTTTATCGAAACCGCGTGGGAGACCTGGCCGGGGTTTCCGCTTCATCTTTCGTTGAGCGATGACCGGCTTGATTCGTACACGGTCACAGTAACGGCGCAACTCGTCACTGTCATAGCCCTTGTCTGCCACGATGTAGCGGCAACGTTTTCGTGGCCGACCAAGACTTCCCGGTAGATGAACCTTTTCCAGAGTGGGCATGAAGTACCGTGTATCCGACTCTTGCCCCGCCGACAGCGTGAAGGCGATGGGCCAGCCAAGGCGATCACAGATCAAATGGATTTTGGTCGTGATTGTAGTGGCACAGTGAATCTGGCCACCTGACTTTGAGTGTATGATGGCTCACAGAGACAATCAGGTGCAGATGATGACGAAGAAGAGAACGTTTAGCCCGGAATTTCGCATGGAAGCGGCCCAGCTC
>NZ_JADPPY010000102.1:0-596 GCF_018340035.1 Cobetia sp. MC34 | reverse complement strand
CTAGTTGGAGTATCAGCGGCTGTTAGACTCTGAACCATATGGGGCGTGATGAGGTTCCGATGAAGTACTCCGACGAGCGCCGGGAGGCCATCCTCAAGAAGCTGCTCCCGCCGCACAACCGCACGGTGGCAGAAGTGGCCCAGGAAGAAGGCATCTCCGCTGCGACACTGTACAACTGGCGCAAGAAGGCTCGGCAAGCAGGCCGTTTGCTACCTGACCAGAGCGATGATCCCGAAGGCTGGAGCTCGCAGGACAAGTTCCACGCCGTTCTGGAGACAGCGGCCCTCAGCGAGGCTGAGCGTGCCGAATACTGCCGGCAGCGTGGCCTCTATCCCGAACAGGTCCAGCGCTGGCGTGCGAGCTGTGAAGGCGCTAACGACCGAAGCGATGCCGCCACCAAGCAGCAGAGTGAGGCACGCAAGGCGGAGCGCCAGGAGAACAAGGAACTCAAGCGCGAGCTCCGCCGCAAGGAGGCCGCGCTGGCGGAAACCGCCGCACTACTGACATTGCGAAAAAAGGCCCGAGCGATCTGGGGGGACGAGGACGAATGATCAGCACCACAGATCGCCAGGACGCCATACAGCTGATCGATGAGG
>NZ_JADPPY010000101.1:0-599 GCF_018340035.1 Cobetia sp. MC34 | reverse complement strand
CCGGTCTATGGCTCACGAAGGATGTCAGCCTATCTCAATCGCTTGGGCCACGCAGTGAGCCGCAAGCGCGTCCAGCGATTGATGCGCGGGATGGGACTACAGGCTATTTATCCGAAGCCATGCACTAGCCGGCCAGGTACAGGACATCGGATCTATCCTTACTTGCTGCGGGGGCGAGTCATCGACCGCCCCAATCAGGTATGGGCGACCGATATCACCTATATTCCTTTGGCGCGCGGGTTCATGTACCTGGTGGCCATCATGGACTGGCACAGCCGTCGCGTGTTGGCCTGGCGGGTCTCCAACACCCTGGATACGGACTTCTGTATCGATGCTTTGGAGGAAGCCCTGGCGTGTTATGGAAAGCCCGAGATATTCAATACAGATCAAGGCTGTCAGTTCACCAGCCAGTCGTTCACCGAAGTTCTGGAAGCCCATGATGTCCGGATCAGCATGGACGGCAAGGGATGCTATCAGGACAACATATTCGTGGAACGACTCTGGCGCAGTGTGAAGTATGAGTGCGTTTATCTGAAGGCTTTCGAGAGCGGCGCCCACTTGCGAGGGGATCTGAAGCGTTACTTCGCTTGGTACAACAC
>NZ_JADPPY010000100.1:0-614 GCF_018340035.1 Cobetia sp. MC34 | reverse complement strand
TTCGGCGGTATCCCATCGTTATGCTTGTGCGGCCTGAGGCTGCTGTAGTAACCGATCATATAATCAGTGACAGATCGCTTCGCCGCAGCGACATCGGGATAGCCGATCTCTGGTATCCATTCCGTTTTCAGGCTTCTGAAGAAGCGCTCTGTTGGGGCATTGTCCCAGCAATTGCCACGGCGACTGAGACTCAGCGTCATTCGGTAGCGCCAAAGCATCTGCCGGAATGCCCGGCTGGTGTACTGGCAACCCTGATCCGAATGAAACAGGATATTCCGTGGCTCTCCACGCGATTCGTAGGCCATGGTCAGCGCTTTCTTTACCAGCTCCGTGTTCGGCGATAGGGACAATGCCCACCCCACGGGTTTACGAGCATACAAGTCGATGACCACTGCCAGATAAGCCCAGCGTGCCCCTGTCCAAATATAGGTAATGTCGCCGGTCCATACCTGATTGGGCTTCTTTACATCGAACTCCCGATCAAGAACATTCGGTATATCCAGGTGTGGCTGATCAGCCTTCTTGTAGGCGTGCCTCGGCGGCTGCGAACTCATCAGCCCCAGCTGCTTCATCCGCCTGCTGGCCCGATAACGACTCAACTGTATTCCTGCCTG